>DASRKZ010000100.1:0-42494 GCA_035648675.1 Solirubrobacteraceae bacterium | reverse complement strand
GCGCGGACCCGTGCGCGCTCGAGCTCTGAGACCTTCAGCACGCGTCTGTCTCGCACCGAGAAGGCGCGCCTCACCCCCTCCAGCCACTCGCGCGGATGACGCTCGGCGGCGCGTGAGACATAGGCCGCGACGTCACGCTCGGGATCGCGCAGGCTCACCATCAGGAACACCTCCGGCCGCGCGTCGCCGATCTCCGTCAGGCGCTCTCTGTGCTCCTCCAGATAGCGTCGCTTCGCGCGTGCGTGGTGAGCGCTGTGCCCGTCATTCTCGAGCTCGCGCGCATACCGCGCCAGGTCCCAGCGCCGCCCTACGCGCAGGATCTGCACGTCGGCCTCGATCGCCTCCAGCGCTCCGAGCAGCGCGAGGAACCTCGCGCGCTTGCCATCCTCCGCGAGCCACTCATACGAGGCCGACTCGACCGCGAAGGCGGCCCAGCCGTCATCGAGCGCGTCCGCGAAGACGCAGTTGCCGTATACGAAGCCGATCGGCGGCTTCACCGCCTCCCCCCGACCCGCATCCGAACGCTGCGCGCAAGCGCGATCACCTGTCCTTGAGTAGGAGCACGCTCCTCTGGAAGTTCGCGTAGCGTCAGCCGGGCGCCGCCCAGAGGACCCCTGCTCTCGATTCGCTCGTGCGCAGTGGCGACAAGCACGGCTCCGGGGCCCGTGTAGCGCAGCCGGCGCATCCTCCCGTCGGAGCCGTCCGGCAGCATCAGGATCTCCTCCGGATGCCAACACGCGCCGAGCGCCCCGCAGGGGCGCACACCGGCGAGGTGGCGCGCGCCGACGCGGTAGCGCAGCAGCGCATACGCCGCCAGGTGAAATGGCCGGCCCTCGATTCGGATCACGCTCAGCACCGTGGCGCTCGCCACCGGCAGCGCGAGATCGCGCAAGTACCAGGGGAGCGCCTCGACCGCGTCTCCCACGAGTGGCAGACCGCCGAGGATCAACGTGGCGGCGAGGATCGCGAGGAAGTAGACGACGCCCCGCACCGGAATCCCACCGGGGTTCAGCCGCAGCCGGTCGACGCGATAGATGCGCCGCTCCAGGTCGAACACGGCGCGGTAGGAGCGAATCTCCATCTCTCTCAGGATCCGAACAGCGACGTGACGGTGTCTTGCAGCAGGCTCAAGCCCGCCGGGGTGGCCAGCAGCACGGCGACGATCCCCACCGCGAAGACGCCCGCCGCCTCCTTGAAGTCACGACGGAAGGCCAGCACGATCGACGCGATCGCGAGGGCGAGCCCGATCAGGCTCATCGCCACCGTGCGGGCCGTATCACCCGCCTTCGCGGCGGCCGATTCGAGCGATGTTCCCGCCTTTTCGGAGGGGACGGACTGCTGGGTGTTCGCCTGAGGAGACGCTTCGATCGCCACCCGCCCGGCGGCTGGCGTGGCGGCCGTCCACGTGCAGGCAAGCGCGAGGACGGCGCATCCCACGGCTGCCGCCGATCGCGCCGCCGCCGATCGCGAGAGGCGAGGATGGTGGATGGTTTTCATGCGAGCTCCTTCGTTCGGTTCGGGGTTAGGAGTCGGGGTTCATCTGGATCGCGGAGACCTCCCAGCGGCCCTGTACCTGGGCAACGTCGAGTTCGTAGGCGAGCGTGTATCGAGCACCGCGTCCGTCCTGCGCCTGCACCACGGCGAGCACCGCACCCGCGCCCGGCGCCCAGTCCAGGCGCTGAACCGATTCCAGGCTCAACCCCCCCGCCGGCAACGAGACGTGCGCGTCGCTCGTCAGGTCGGCCGCAAGCTCCGAGCCCGAGGCGGACAGGTAGTTGCGCAGCGCGCGCCCCACAACCGTCGCAAGCGCCGGTTCCTCCACTTCGCGCAGGCGCCCCTGCGACGAGGATGCCTGTGCCGGGCCGCTGGCCGGCGCCCCCACGAAGGCGGGATAACCGCCCAGCGCCAAGCTCCCGCCGGCCGTGCGCACGACGCTCACCGTCAAGTACTCCAGGCCCGCGTCGTCGGTCTGCGCGGCCACCGTGTAGACGTGCTCGGGGCGGGCGGGCACCAATTCCAATTCGCGCTCCTGCACGACTTCGGTCCACTCCACCCGCTCCTCACCGCTCGAGGGTGGCTGCAGTCCCCCATCCGGATCGATCCCGGGCCCGGCGAACGAGGCCAGCCCCTGTTCGTGGGCTTGGGGATCCGCGGCGTTCCACGTCAGATAGCTGCGCGCGAACAACGACGCGAAGCCCTCGGCCGCGAGGTCTGTCGGCGCGGGTGCGCGTGCGGCTACCCTCGGCGTCGCCGGCCGCGGCGGGTCGATCGCAAAGCGCACACTTGCCGCGAGCCCCGTCACGGCCACCGCGCTCACGAGGTAGCGGGGCCATTCTCGTGCCGTTCGGATCCGCCACAGCGGCCGCGTCCCGATCCTCACCCGTGCATTCCCCTGAGTTACGCGCATCACTCAGCGCTCGAATCCGAACTCGGGGCGTCCCGCTCCCGCCGATGCGGCGCTCGCGCCCGTCGAGCCGGCGGTCGTGCTCACATCGGCCGAGGCAACGGGGGTGGTGGTGACAACGACGACGACGGGCGCTCTATCCGCTGAGGCGCCGGAGGAATTCTCAACAACACTCGCAACCCCCTCGCGAGGGTGGAGGGGAAGCCGAGTACCCGCGGCCCCGCGATGTCGTCCGGCCGGTGCGACACGCCGGCTCGTGGCCTGAGGGGGACGCCGGCTCGTGGCCTGAGGGGGACGCGTAGCGACCGATCGAGATGGTGTCCCGGTGGAGCGGGCAATCAGGGGGGCTCGCACGATCCGCTTCGAAGATGTTGCGGCAACCATGTTCCCCGGCCGTCTTCCGGTGCCGTCGTGCGCCCGTGAGCCGTTCGTGGCGACCACGCCGCCCACAGTTCCCATCGCCCCGGCCAGCATCGCCACCCCGGCCGCCCGGCGCAGCCGACGACGCTCGCCGGCGCCCTTTCCCGCGGGCTCGACCATCTCCGGCCACTCGCGTGCGCCCGCGAGCTCCGACCCGGCTCCGTTCAGATACTCCTCCTCGGTGTATACGCGGTAGACCTCACGCGGGCGCCGTCGCAGCAGCATTACCCGCTCACCGCCGCACATCCGAGCAAGCAGGCGACCGGAAGCCAGGGCAAGGAGGTACCCGGCCTCCGGTCGCCAGCGGATGGGCATCGCCGAGCGCTCGTCCGTCCGATCGATCGCCGGCGTCCCTGGGAACACCTATGAATGGGGGGAGAGATATTCATAGGGGTCCCTATCTCCCTCTCCGACCACCGGCCCCGAACGGGACACTCACACGCAAAAATCTTCCTCACGGGCCAGCAGCTCTCGCAGGCGCGCCCGGGCACGTTGGGCGACCTTGCGGTACTTCTCCTTTGACCATCCGGACCGGCGGCAGAACTCGACGCATTCGATGCCCGCGTCGACCCTGCTGATCAGGACAAGTCGTTGATCCGGTGTCAGCTCGGGCATGACCCTTCCCAGGCTGCGCAGATCCATCCGCAGCATCACGAGCTTGTCGGTCTCGGCGCGGACATCCGCGACCTCGAGATCTCCCTCACCGCAGCCTCCCAACGACAGCGCGTCGTCGAGCGCCGCCTGCGCGGGGCTGCGCCCGCGCAGGGCGCGGCGGCGATCGTGAATCCGCGAGAGGAACCGCTGCTCGAGCACATTGGCCATGTGCAGGCGAGTCGAGAACGCGCTTCCCCCGCGCGCTTGCGCGAGCAGCTCGAGCGTGGCCTGGCTGTAGCAATCCTCCAGATCCTCCTTCCGTAACCGGTGGCGGTGCGCGCGCAGCAACAGCTCGCGGCGGGCCTGCACGACGAGCGCCATCTCCTGTAGCCGGCCGGGCCCGTTGGGGACCCGATCGGAGCTCTCGCCCACCTCGGCGCCGATTCGCAGGCGGCCGTCCAGCGCTCGTATTTGCGGCTCACATCGGGTAGACACACCCCATGTCGAGCGTTCCCGCACCGAGACCCCCCTCCCAATTCGACTCTCGCCAAGCCGGTGTCCGTGCTGCTTTGATCGGAGCGGCGATCGGTTCGCGTGCGATCGGATGAGCCTCACCGATCGTCTCCAGGCGCTGGACCGCATCCAGCAGCGCCACCGGCGGCTGAGCTTCCCCGCCGCGGTGATCAAGAAGTTCGGTGACGACCAGGCCGGGCAGCTCGCGGCGTTGATCGCCTACTACGGCTTCGTCTCGTTGTTCCCACTGCTGCTCGTGCTCGTCACGGTGCTCGGCTTCGTGCTCGAAGGAGATCCGAAGACCCAGACCGAAGTCCTGCACTCGACCCTCGGCCAGTTCCCGATCATCGGCAACCAGCTGCAGAGCAACATCCACTCGATCAAAGGCAGCGCCGGCGCGCTGGCGATCGGCGTCGTCGGACTGCTGCTCGGCGGCCTCGGGATCGTCGGCGTCACCCAGAATGCCTTCCAGCAGGTCTGGCACATCCCGCGCAAGCACCGGCCAAACTTCCTCGCCTGGCGGCTGCGCGGGCTCGGTCTGATCGCCGTCCTCGGCCTGCTGCTGATCGTCTCGACCGTCGCCGCCGGTTACGTGACCGCGCAGACGGAGGGGCTCGTTGCCGTGATCGGCGGGGTCCTGCTCGCGCTGGTGTTCAACCTGCTGCTGTTCTTCGCCGCCTTCCGGTTCCTCAGCCCTGAGGAGATACCGACTCGCGATCTGATCCCCGGCGTGATCTTCGCGGCCGTGCTGTGGCAGATCCTGCAGCACATCGGCGGCTACTACGTCGCGCATGTCGTCCGCCACGCGCAGGAGACCTCCGGCCTGTTCGCGTTCGTCCTCGGCCTGCTCGCCTGGCTCTATCTCGGCGGCCAGGTCACGCTGATCGCGGCGGAGATCAACGTCGTGCGAGCGCGGCGGTTGTGGCCGCGTAGCTTCTTCTCGCAACCGCTGCTCGACGCCGACAAGCGCGCGCTCACGTCATCCGCGGAGACCGAGGAGCGCGTCGAGGAGGAGAACGTCGAGGTCAACTTCGACGGTCCCGGGTAAGGCTCGGGTCAGACAGGCGCATTGGAAGGAGGCTGATGTGGTTCAGGCAGGTGCATGCACCTGCCTGCGTCGGGCCGCATGCGGCCCGACGTTCCTGCCGCGCATGCGCGGCAGGCGGGGGCGCGCATGCGCGCCCCCGAGGAGGGCCGCATGCGGCCCTCCCGCGGACGGCGCATGCGCCGTCCGGCGAGCCGCACATGTGCGGCTCGTACATCTCTTAAGCCCATTTAAGGCTCTGCAACGCCATTTATGGGGTGACCCCAAAAGTACTTGCGCTCGCAACGACCTGGCGCTATACTAACTAAACTTTCGTAAGCTCATATGGAGCCGATACCTATGCCTTCCACACCAGAGCAGACCCCAACCCAACCCAACGTGCCGAAGCAGACGCTGCGGCTGATCCCGCTCGAGGACACGGTCGTGTTCCCCAGCATGGGCATCACGCTGACCGAGGAGGTCGGCGATGACGAGCGCGTCGTGCTCGTCCCCCGCCACGAGAACGAGTTCCTCGAGGTGGGCACGATCGCCGAGGTCTCCGAGCAGGTGCGGCTGCCGGGTGGCGGCCATGCGGTTGCGATCTCCGGACAGCACCGCGCGCTGATCGGCGCCGCCCAGACGGGCCCCGGTGGCGAGCTGCGCGTCGAGGTCGACGAGCGTCCCGACGAGTCGCCGGTCGACGGCAAGACCCGCAACCTCGAGCGCGAATACCGCGCGATCGTCGAGGAGATCCTCGAGCTACGCGGCGACGACGGTCGGATCGCCGCGTTCCTGCGCGCGATCGCCGAGCCCGGCGCGCTGGCCGACTCGGCCGGCTACTCCCCGCAGTTGACCTACGAGCAGAAGGTCGAGCTGCTGCGCACACTCGACGTCACCAAGCGCCTGGAGCTGGCGGTAAAGCTGCAGCGCGAGAGCCTGGCCGAGCTGCAGGTGCGCAAGCGCATCCGCGAGGACGTCCAGGAGGGCGCCGAGAACCAGCAGCGCGAGTACTTCCTGCGCAAGCAGATGGAGTCGATCCGCAAGGAGCTCGGCGAGGACGAGGGCTCGGTCGCGGAGGAGTACCGCACCAAGATCGAGGCCGCCGAGATGCCCGAGGAGGCCAACGAGCAGGCGCTGAAGGAGCTCGGACGCCTCGAGCGGATGGGCGAGCAGACGGGCGAGTCGAGCATGATCCGCACCTACCTCGACTGGCTGATCGCGGTCCCCTGGAGCAAGCGCTCGGATGAGCGTCTCGATCCGGTCGCGGCGCGCGCGGTGCTCGACGCCGATCACGCCGGCTTGGAGGACGTGAAGGACCGCATCACCGAGTACCTCGCGGTGCGCAAGCTGCGTGCCGATCGGGGTATAGAGGCCGATGGGCGGGCGGGCACCCGATCAGGGGCGATCCTCACGCTGATCGGACCCCCCGGCACCGGCAAGACATCGATCGGCGAGTCGATCGCGCGGGCCACCGGCCGTGAGTTCGTGCGCATGTCGCTCGGCGGCGTGCGCGACGAGGCGGAGATCCGCGGGCACCGGCGCACCTACATCGGCGCGCTCCCCGGCCGTCTGGTCAGGGCGCTGCGCGACGCCGGCACGATGAACCCGGTGATCCTGCTCGACGAGGTCGACAAGGTCGGCGCGGACTGGCGCGGGGACCCGTCCTCGGCGCTGCTGGAGGTGCTCGACCCGGCGCAGAACCACTCGTTCCGCGATCACTACCTCGACGTCGAGCTCGACCTCAGCCAGGTGATGTTCCTGGCCACGGCGAACGTCGCCGACACGATCCCCGGCCCGCTGCTCGACCGCATGGAGGTGATCCGCTTCGACGGATACACCTCCGAGGAGAAGCTCGCGATCGCCAAGGGCTACCTGTGGCCGCGCCAGCGCGACCACAACGGCCTGCGCGAGGACGAGGTCGAGATCTCAGACGAGATCCTGCGCACGGTGATCTCCGAGTACACGCGCGAGGCCGGCGTACGCAACCTCGAGCGCGAGCTCGGCACGGTGCTGCGCAAGACCGCGACCCGGATCGCCTCGACACAGTCGAAGCCCGCGAAGAAGGCGAAGAGCTCCAAGGCAACCAAGAACACGCCGGCAGTCCAGACCCCGGTGAAGATCGACCTGGAGGTGGTGCGCGACGCGCTCGGGCGCCAGAAGTTCTTCCAGGAGTCCGCCTCGCGGACCGCCACGCCCGGTGTCGCCACCGGATTGGCCGTCACGGGGGCGGGCGGCGACGTGCTGTTCGTCGAGGCAACCGCGATGAAGGCCGGGGACTCGGCGGCGGGCAACGGGCTGGTGCTCACCGGCCAGCTCGGCGACGTGATGAAGGAGTCGGCGCGGATCGCCCTCTCCTACGTGCGCGGCCACGCCGAGGAGCTCGGGATCGAGGAGAGCGCGTTCGAGGGCCGTGAGTTCCACGTGCACGTCCCCGCGGGTGCGATCCCGAAGGACGGCCCGAGCGCCGGCGTGACGATGGTCACCGCGCTGGCCTCGCTGCTGTCGGGGCGCCCGGTCAAGCACACGGTCGGCATGACCGGCGAGGTCACGCTGCAGGGCCGTGTGCTGCCGATCGGCGGCTTCAAGCAGAAGGCGCTCGCCGCACACGCGGCCGGACTGACCGACGTGATCCTGCCCGAGCGCAACCGCGGCGACCTCGACGACATCCCCGAGGAGGTGCGCGAGCAGATGGCCTTCCACCCGGTGATGACCGTCCAGGAGGTCCTCGACGTGGCGCTCGAGCCCGCCGTGGAGCCCGCCCGCGATGTCGCGCACGCGTAGATGTGAGCCGGTCCCCGAGGAGGTCCGCCAGACCGCGGACCTGCTCGAGCGCCGCTGGCAGCTTTCGATCGTCTACGCGGCCCTCACCGGAGCGCTGCGCTTCAACGAGTTCGCCGACGCGGTCGCGGGCATCTCACCGCGGATGCTCTCCGAGCGCCTGCGCGACCTCGAGGCGGCCGGGTTGATCGAGCGCACGGTGATCCCCTCCAGCCCACCGATGGTCGAGTACCGGCTCACCGCGCGCGGCCGCCGGCTCGGGCCGATCATCGACGCAATGCGAGCCTACGCGCGCGAACCCGTCTAGGACGGGCGTGAGCGCTTCGCTAGCCGATCTTCGATCGGTGCTTTGTCCTCGGTCGCTCGCGTGCACAGCACGCCACGCTCCCTGCGTCCGCGCCCCGCTCGACTCACGACCGTCCTAGACGGCGTCTGGACTAGCCCCCACGAGCTGCCCTCCGGGGCATGTTTCGGCACGCACCACGCGCTTTGGGTTGCGGATCCCCACCACTCCCACGACACCCCCGGCCGCGACGAGCACGCCGGCGATCGCCATGCCGAGGTGAAAGCTGTGCAGGGAGGCCTGCTCGGCGGCCTTCGTCAGCGCACTCGCCTGACTGCCGATGAGACCGTGCACATCTGGGCGTCCGAGCGGGAGCCGCTTGGCCTGAATCACCGCGGCACGCGCGGCTCCTCCGAGCCTCACGCCCGTCAGATGCTCGTCGAGCGCGGAGCTGAAGGAGCCCGCGACGACGGCCCCCACGGCGGCGGTGCCGAGCAGGCCGGCGACGCGCGCGATCGCGTTGTTCACGCCCGATGCGATACCCGCCTGTGACGGTTCGGCGCCGGCGAGCACCGCGGCGGTGAGCGGCGCGACGGTCATCGACAGCCCCAGCGCGAACAGGAGCAGCCCGGGGAGCACTTCCGAGACGTAGTCGACGTGGGTGCCGATCCGCTGGAACAGCAACAGCCCGCAGGCCGCCACAAGCGGTCCGCCACCCATGAAGAAGCGCGGGCCGAAACGGTCGGCGAGCGCCCCGAAGCGGCGGGAGAAGGCGAACATGATCACGGTCACGGGCAATGTCGCCAGACCGCTCTGCAACGGCGTGTACCCGCCGATCTGCTGGAGGAACAGGATCAGAAAGAAGAACAGCACCGCCAGACCCGCATACATCGAGAACGTCTCGATGTTGCCGGCCGAGAAGTTGCGCCGGCGGAACAGCCCGAGCGGGAGCATCGGATCGCTCGCACGGGACTCGTGCCAAAGGAATGCCCCCAACAGCCCCAGCCCGGCGATCAGCGGGAGGATCACCGCGGGACTCGCCCAGCCCAGGCGCGGCTGCTCGATCAGCGCGAACACCGGACCGGCGAGACCCGCCGCGCACAGCAGGGCGCCGGGCACGTCGACCCGGCGGGCCCCGGCGCGGCGCGGCGCGGCGCGTGGGACCGCGAACAGGATCAGCCAGACGCAGACGATCGCGAGCGGGATGTTGATGATGAACAGCCACCGCCAGGAGCCGATCGCGAGCAGCTCGCCCCCGGCCAGCGGCCCGAGCACCCCGGCGATCGCGCCCCACGCCGTCCAGCTGCCGATCGCGCCGCCGCGCTCGGATTTGGAGCCCCCTTCCCCACCCGGGAACGTGTTGACGATCACCGCGAGCGAGCTGGGCACGAGCAGGGCGCCGGCCACCCCCTGCAGCGCGCGCATGGCCACGAGCACCTCGATCGTGGGCGCGAGCGCACAGGCGAGCGAGGCGAGGCCGAAGCCCGAGACACCGATCGCGAAGACGCGCCGCTCGCCAAACAGATCCCCCAGCGATCCTCCCACGAGGATCAAGGAGCTGAGCGTCAGCAGATAGCCGTTCACCACCCACTGCTGTGCGGCCAGGCCACCGCCAAGCGCGCGCTGAATCGTGGGCAGCGCGACGTTTACGACGGTGCCGTCCAGCAGCACTATCCCCGAGCCCATGATGCATGCGATCAGGGTCAGGCGCTTCGTCCGCGCGTCGATCGGAGCAGCCATGAGCTCCACCGTAGCGGTCGCATAACCTGTAGTGGAGTTGCGTGTCGAGGTGACCTTGGGGCGCTAGCCTCGGCGGCTCAGCTCGCGCACGAGGCGGGGTTGGCGCTCCTGCCACCAGCGAGCGAGGGCACGTTTGTCAAGCGGCAGCGAGTCGTCCTGCTCCACGTCGTCGAGGTAGCCGAGCGCACCGACCAGGTGCGACAGGGCCTCGCTTGATGATGCGAGCTCGTAGCGTTCGAGGAACAGGGCGATGCCGTCCTCGAGCGTCACGGCGCCATTCTCATCGATGCTCATGACGTCGAAGTAGTCGCGCGCCTCGCCGCGATCGCCGATCACCTTCAGCTTCATCGCCATCAGGTCCTCGAGTGCCGCTACGCGCAGTCCGGCCACCTCGGTCGGCTCGCGCAGCAACAGCTGCCGGCGTACCTCATCGGCGTGCAGAAACTCAACCTTCGTGCCATCCCCTGCTGTGGCCGCGAGGTTGCGGGCAAGCGCCCGCACCTGGGCGTCAAGACCACGCGCCTTCTGTGCCTGCAGCCAGTCGGCGCTTCTCAGGTTGCTCGCGCCCCACGCAAGCCCCTCGAGATCCATCGTGCGCAGCAGCCGGCGTGCGATGTAGGGGCCGCCGCGGAGAACGTCCAGCTGCGCCGGCGCGGTGTTCCAGAACAGATGGCGCAGGGCCGGCGGGACCCGCTGCTCGCGCGGGGCAACGGGACGAACGGGCGGTCGCACAGGAGCCAGCAAGGGGGCTATCCGCCTCCAGCGCGGCGCACGGCGATTCAGATGCAGAAGCTCCGCCGGCCTCGCAGAGCCGGCAGCGAGTGTCGTGGACTCGCGCTTGACGAGTCCGTCTCCAAGCAGAGCGTCCAGCGCGTGCGCGCTGGCGGTCGGTGAGACGCCGGCTCTGCGTGCCACTGCTCGGATCGAGACGAGGCCTAGCGGCGCGTCACGCAGCGCGGCCAAGACCGACACCTGGGTCTGGGTCAGACCGAGATCCTTCTACCCAGCCAATTTGCAGGGACTTTCTCCGTATCGGGGCGCCCGGATTCGAACCGGGGACCTCACCGCCCCAAACGGTGCGCGCTACCAGGCTGCGCCACGCCCCGAAGTGAGGTCAGTCTACTCCCACCCGGAGCGTAGGGAATCCATCCATGCCTGGAGACTTGACCGAAAGCATGTATCGCACACACGGATCGTGAGAACGCCGTGTCGCGAGCGCCACATGCGGCCTGTGAGCTGATTGCTGTTCGACTTGCGTTGCATCCGGATCGAGCTCGGCTCAACCACGAGTTCGCCGGCCCAGAACTCGCGCAGCTCGCCGACTTCAGCTGCTAGCCTCCGCCTCCGTATGGCCGACGTCCAACCGCTGCGTGCGCTGCACTACGACCTGTCCGTCGTCGGCCCTCTCGCGGACGTGGTCGCACCGCCGTATGACGTGATCGACGCCGCTCAGCGCGCCGAGCTGGTGGCGCGCTCGCCATACAACATCGTCGCCATCGACCTGCCCCACGGCGACTCGGGAGACGCGGGCGGCCAGAGCGGGCGGGACGTCTACGCGACCGCGGGCGAACTGTTCGAGAACTGGCAGCTCCAGGGGGCGCTCACACGCGACCGCGAGCCCGCGTTGTGGGCCCACACACAGGACTACACCGGCCCCGACGGCCAGGCGCGGACCCGGCGGGGCTTCTTCTGCCGCGTGCGGATCGAGGATTACGGCCCCGGCCGCGTGCGGCCACACGAGCGCACGCATCCCGGCCCGAAGGAGGACAGGCTGCGTCTGACGAGAGCCACTCGGGCGAACATCTCCCCGATCTTCTCGCTCTACTCCGATCCCAAGGATGCCGCCTGGGAGGCGCTTGCGCCGGCCACCGAAGGGACGCCGTGGGGCGAGGTCACAGACGCGGACGGCACCGTTCACCGCCTGTGGCGTGTCTCCGACCCGCGTGCGATCGCCGCGGTGCAGGCGGCCACGCGCGACGCTGAGCTGCTGATCGCCGACGGTCACCATCGCTACGAGACGATGAAAACTTACGCGGAGGAGATCGGCGGCGCGACCGGGCCGGCGCCGCAGGGCGAGCACCGCTACATCCTGATGTGCCTCGTCGCGCTCGAGGACCCCGGGCTGACCGTGTTTCCCACCCACCGCCTCGTCCGCGGGCTCGACGAGCGACGCTGGGAGGCGCTCGACCAGGCGCTGCGCCGCGACTTCGACGTCGCCGAGGTGCCCGTCGAGCAGATCGCCCCACCCACGGGCGGGGGACCACCGCTGGAGCTCGGCTACATCGACATTCGCGACGGGCGCGCGCGGCGCCTGACGTTGAAGGACCAGGCGATCGCCGACGCCGCGCTCCCCGGGCACTCCGCGGCCTACCGCCGCCTAGACACGGGCGTACTGGAGACGCTGCTGCTGAAGAACGCGCTCGGCCTGAGCGACGATGACATCTCCCACTTCAACGGCCTCTTCTACGCGCGCGACACCGCCGAGGCGCTCGCGCTGGTGAGATCCGGCGAGTACGACGCGGCCTTCGTGATGCGCCCCACTCCGGTGGACCAGGTCCGCGAGATCGCGGCGGCGGGCGAGAACATGCCGCCGAAGTCGACCTACTTCTTTCCCAAGCTGCTCACGGGTTTGCTGTTGAATCCCCTTTCATGACGCTCCTTCCGGAGTACCATGTAGGAGGGAGCCGGAGGGGTGGATTGGAGGAATCGAGATGAATGCAACGGAGAGGCCAACACGGATGAGAGCCACCGCGCGACGCGACGACGACGGAACGTTCAAGCACACGGTGCAGGTGCGCGACCACCAGGTCACGGTGGACGAGCCACTGGATGCGGGCGGTGATGACTCCGCCCCCGATCCACAGGAGCTGCTCGCGGTCAGCCTCGCATCGTGTACCGCGATCACGATGGAGATGTACGCCGCGCGCAAGGGCTGGGACCTCGGCCATGTCGAGGTCGACGTGCAGTACAGCCCCGCCGAGCGCGGTTGCCCGACACGGTTCGAGCTGGTGATGCGCCTGCCCGAGGACGTGCCCGAGGAGCAGCTCGAGCGCCTGCGGGTGATCGCCGCGAAGTGTCCTGTCCACCGCGCACTCGACGGCGAGGTCATGTTCGAGGAGCGTGTCGAGCGCGTGCAGCTCATGTCCCGATAGCCGTTCAAACCCCCGCGGCGGTGCTCGTCCCACTATTCCTCACGGCCGGGGAGCCTCATGCCGTCTTCACCCGCCGGCAGGGAGACCTGCGCCGCCACGCGGGCGAGATCTCCTTTCCCGGCGGCCGGCGCGACCCCGAGGACGCCGCCCTGGAGGACACGGCTCTGCGCGAGGCCGAGGAGGAGATCGGGCTGCCCCGCAGGGAGGTGCGCCTGCTTGGGACGCTCCCACCCACCTCGACCTTCGTAACCAACTACCTGATCCACCCATTCGTCGGCCTGATCCCCACCGGCCTTGCCTGGCGGGTATCCGAGCGCGAGGTCGACGCCGTGCTCGAGCTCCCACTGCGTGCCCTGCGGGAGAGCAGAACACGCACACGCATGGAACGCCGCGGGATCTCCTTCGAGACCGACGCCTACATCCTCGGTGACCACCTCATCTGGGGCGCCACCGCACGGATCCTCGAGCACCTGCTGGAGCGGGTGGAGGAGCTGCTGCTCCCCCACCCCGCCAACGATTGACTTCGACTACGAGGGCTGCGGCACGAGTCGGATGTAGGGGCGGGGCTCCTCCCACCCATCCGGGTAGGTCTCTTTGGCCTCGTCGTTGGAGACCGAGCCCGCGATGATCACCTTCTCACCCGGATGCCAGTTGACCGGCGTGGCGACCTTGTGCGAGGCGGTGAGCTGGAGTGAGTCGATCACCCGCAGGACCTCGTCGAAGTTACGGCCGGTCGTCATCGGGTAGATGAGGATCAGCTTGACCTTCTTGTCGGGTCCGATCACGAATACGTTCCGGACCGTCTGGTTGTCGGCCGGCGTGCGCGTGAGCGGGTCGCCGGACGTGCTCGCGGGCAACATGCCGTAGAGCTTTGACACGTTGAAGTCGTCATCGCTGATGATCGGGTAGTTGGGTGCCGCACCCTGGGTCTCCTCGATGTCCTTCGCCCACGCCTCGTGATTGTCGAGGGCGTCGACCGAGAGGCCGATGATCTTCACGTTGCGCTTGTCGAAGTCGGGCTTGGCGTTCGCCATGTAGCCGAGCTCGGTCGTGCAGACGGGCGTGAAGTCCTTCGGGTGCGAGAACAGCACCGCCCAGGAGTCGCCGATCCAGTCGTGGAATTTGATGCGACCCTCGGTGGTGTCAGCCTCGAAGTCGGGTGCTTCCTCGCCAAGTTGCAGCGCCATGATTTTGTTCCTTTCTCGACAGCTAGCCGTCGCGAGAGCCGACAGGACAAACCGCTCTTCTATGAATCCAGATCGGGTTTTAAGAGATTAGTCTTAGGATAGCGAACCACGCAGGGCAGGCCGGATCGCGGCCGATCCTTATCGACCGGCGAGCAGCATGCCGATGGCAACATGGGCGTCGTCCAGCCACCCGTCCAGATCACTCGGATCCGAGCGCAGGAAGGAAGCCGGGATCACGTTGCGCGCACATGTGGTGCCTACGATCCGCTCGCCCTCCGCGAGCGCGTCGCCGGGCACCGCTCCCGCCGCCTCGTAGACGAAGCCGCGGACGGTCGTATCGATCACCTGTCCCAGGAAGAACTCCAGACGGGAGCCGTGCAGCGCGCGGATCTCCTCCTCCGGGCCCGTGACGGTGCCCAGGAGCCAACAGAGGACCGTCACGTTCGCCAGCGCGGCGCGCAGCGTGGCGAGGCGCTCAGGCGTTCCAATCCAGCATTCCGCCCCCGTCGCTTCGATCGCGGCCCGGCCCGACTCGGCGCGGGTGGTGATGCGAACCGCATGCCCCTCCTCCACCAGATCTCCCGCGAGCCGGCGGCCCCGGCAGCCACCGGCCACGATCAAGATGCGCGCCACGACCTGCGATCTTAGAGAGCCGTACGGCCGCCCCCCGGGCCGGCCCGCTTGACATGGGCCTGGCCGACCCGAGGCGCCCTGAGATCCGGGGGGCGGGCGGCTATCTCCAAGCCCACGGCTCGAAGGTCTGTCCTACTTACCCGTGCTACTCACCTGTGCTGCTGAGGAGGCCCGTCGCTGCTCGACCGGCATGGAGCGCGCCCGCCGAGACCTGTTCGAGCGCCACCGGAGAGGTATGGGTAGCGGCGCTCGAACAGATCCCGGCCCACCGATCGCAGATCGGTCGGCGCTCCATGCACGGTCACCCACTTTGAAGTCCGTCTCACTCGGGATTGACTACCGTCCATTGCCATGAAGAAAAACACAGTTTTTAGCTTTTGTCAAGGGATCGGGAAAGGGAATTGTCAACCCCCTGCCGTGAGCCGTCCTCAGCGGGCTTCGCCAAGCGTCCAATACCATCCGCCGAGATGACGGACGTGGCCACGATGGACAAGATCGTCGCGCTGTGCAAGCGGCGCGGCTTCGTGTTCCCCTCCTCGGAGATCTACGGCGGGGTCGGCTCCACGTATGACTTCGGCCACTACGGGGTGCTGCTGAAGAGCAACGTGAAGAACGAGTGGTGGCGCGCGATGCTCTCAGAGCGCGACGACATCGTGGCGATCGACTCCGCGATCCTCCAGCATCCGCGCGTCTGGGAGGCCTCGGGGCATCTGGCGGGGTTCACCGACCCGCTCGTGGACTGCCGCACGTGCAAGCAGCGCTTTCGCGCCGACCACCTCGGCGACCTCGAGTGCGGGCGCAAACCGTCGAAGCATCCGGGCGAAACCGACGAGTGCGACCTGACGGAGGCGCGCGACTTCAACCTGATGTTCGAGACGACAATCGGCCCCGTCAAGGAGTCCGGGGCGCAGGCCTACCTGCGCCCCGAGACGGCGCAGGGCATCTTCATCAACTTCAAGAACGTGCTCCAGTTCTCGCGCAAGAAGCCGCCGTTCGGGATCGCACAGGTGGGGAAGTCATTCCGCAACGAGATCACCCCCGGCAACTTCATCTTCCGCACGCGCGAGTTCGAGCAGATGGAGATGGAGTTCTTCGTGCCGCCGGCCGATGCGAAGCAGTGGTTCGAGCACTGGCTCTCCGAGCGCGAGCGCTGGTATGAGGATCTCGGACTGCGGCCCGACCACCTGCGCCTGCGCGCCCACGACGAGGACGAGCTCTCGCACTACTCGACCGCGACGAGCGACGTCGAATACCTCTTCCCGTCCACCGCTCCGGGCGGCGGAGCCCGCTGGTCCGAGCTCGAGGGGATCGCCAACCGCGGCGACTTCGACCTGACCCAGCACACGAAGTTCTCCGGCGAGAAGCTCGAGTACTTCGACCAGGGGACCGGCGAGCGCTATGTACCCCATGTGATCGAGCCCGCCGCCGGCGCGGACCGGGCGACGCTCGCGTTCCTCGTGGACGCCTACGACGAGGAAGTCGTCGAGCGTGAAGGGGCCGGTGAGGGCGAGCGACGCACCGTGCTGCGGCTGCACCCGCGTCTGGCGCCGATCAAGGCGGCAATCCTGCCGCTCGTCAAGAAGGACGGCCAGCCGGAGCTCGCAAGCGAGATCCATCGCGCCCTCCGCGGGCGGGCGGGGCTCGGCATGATCGAGTACGACGACGGCGGAGCGATCGGCAAGCGCTACCGCCGCCAGGACGAGATCGGCACACCGTTCTGCGTGACGGTCGACCACCAGAGCCTCGAAGATCGGACGATCACCCTGCGCGAGCGTGATTCGCTGACGCAGGAGCGCCTGCCGATCGACGGGCTCGCCGAGGAGCTGGAGCGCCGCCTGCAGGCGCGATGGAGCACTCCGAAGCTGAGCGGATCCGGGACGGCAGGCGCAGCGAGTTGACCACGACCGCCCGGCCGATGGCGCGGGCGAGAGGAGGCAGACACGAATATGGACTTCGACCTGACCGATGAGCAGCGCCTGATCAAGGAGACCGCGCGCGAGTTCACCGACAAGGAGATCGTCGATCGCTCGCGGGAGAACGCGCGCAACCACCACTTCGACGTGGATCTCGTCAAGAAGATCGCCGACCAGGGGTATCTCGGCGCGATCGTCCCTGAGGAGTACGGGGGCGCGGGGCTCGACTATCTGAGCTATGGGCTGATCGTCGAGGAGATCGGGCGGGGGGACTCGTCGATCCGCACGGTCATCTCGGTGCAGACCTCGCTCGTGTGCTCCGCGATCCTCAGGTGGGGCACCGAGGAGCAGAAGCGGAAGTACCTGCCAAGGCTCTGCTCGGGGGAGTGGTTGGGGTGTTTCGGGCTGACCGAGCCCGACACCGGCTCCGACGCCGCCAACCAGAAGACGCGCGCCAAGAAGACCGACTCCGGCTGGACGATCAACGGCGGGAAGATGTGGATCTCGATGGGCAACTACGCCAAGGTGGCGCTGATCTTCGCCCAGACCGATCCCGAGCTCGGACACAAGGGCGTGGCCTGCTTCCTGGTGGACACCGACCAGGCCGGTTACACCTCGCAGACGATCGAGCACAAGATGGGCCTGCACGCCTCCGACACGGCGTCGATCGCGTTGGAAGACGTCGAGGTCTCAGACGGGGACATGCTCGGAAACGTCGGCGAGGGCTTCAAGGTCGCGATGTCCTCGCTCGACTCCGGGCGCTACTCCGTGGCCGCCGGCTGCGTGGGCATCTGCCAGGGCTGCGTCGAGGAGTCGGTCAAGTACGCGAAGGCGCGCGAACAGTTCGGCAAACCGATCGCCAGCTTCCAGCTCGTGCAGGCGATGATCGCCGACATGGTGCTGAAGACCGACGCCTCGCGGATGCTCGTGTGGCGCGCGGGCTTCCTCAAGGACAAGGGCCGGCCGAACACGCTCGAGACCTCGATCGCCAAGCTCCATGCGACCGAGGCGGCGGTGTGGTGCGCGAACACCGCGATCCAGGTGCACGGCGGCGCGGGCTACGTCGATGACCACCCCGTCGAGCGCTACTTCCGCGATGTGCGCGTCACGACCCTGTACGAGGGCACCTCACAGATCCAGAAACTGATCATCGGCCGCGCGATGACCGGGATCAACGCGCTCGTCCCCGACTGAGATGGCGGCCGCCCGCGTCATCGGCGTGATCGGCGCGGGCACTATGGGCGCCGGGATCGCCCAGCTCGCCGCGCGCTCCGGCGCGCGGACGATCCTGTACGACCCCATCTCCGAGGCCCTGAGGCGCGGCGCGCTACACGTGGCCGCGGGCCTGGAGAAGGAAGCCGCACGCGGTCGCGGGACATCCCAGGAGGCCCGGACGGCCGCCGAGCGACTCGAGACAGTCGAGGATCTCGCGGCACTCGCGCCCTGCGATCTCGTGATCGAGGCCGCCCCCGAGCGGCTCGCGCTCAAGCACGAGCTGTATGCGCGCCTCTCCGAAGAGATCCTCGGCGAGGAGTGCGTGCTGGCGAGCAACACCTCCTCGCTGCTCGTGACCGCGATCGCGGCGGCCGCGACCTGTCCCGAGCGGGTCGTGGGGATGCACTTCTTCAACCCCGCCCCAGTCATGCGCCTGCTGGAGGTGGTCGCCGGCGAGCAGTCGGGCGAGCGGGCGCTCGCGCTGGCCCACGCGACCGGGGAGGCGATGGGTAAGACGGTGATCCGCGCCGCCGACGGACCAGGATTCCTCGTCAACCGCTGCAACCGGCCGTTCGGGCTGGAGGCTTTGCGCATGTTGCAAGAGCAGATCGCGGACATCGAGACGATCGACCGGATCGTCCGCATGGAGGGAGGCTTCCGCATGGGCCCCTTCGAGCTGATGGACCTCGTCGGTATCGACACCGGCCTCGAGATCTCCAAGAGCTTCTACGAGCAGAGCTTCTACGAGCCCCGCTGGCAGCCCTCGCCGATCTCCGCGCGCTACGTCGCCGCCGGGCTGCACGGGCGCAAGACGGGGCGCGGCTACTACGACTACTCGAACGATCCCTACCGCCCCCCGGACCCAGATCCGGACCCGGACCCACCCGCCCGCGCTGACGCCAAGGTGCAGCCTGCGGGCGGCGGCGTGCTCGAGCGAATCCTCTGCCAGGTGATCAACGAGTGCGCCTTCGCGCTTGGTGAAGGCGTGGGCAGCGCACAGGACATCGACACCGGCATGATGCTCGGGCTCAACTATCCGCGCGGCCCGCTCGCGTGGGCCGATGAGATCGGGCTCGACCATGTACTCGCCGTGCTGGACGGCCTCTGGGAGGAGTATCGGGAGGAGCGCTACCGCCCGGCTCCAGCGCTGCGCCGCCTGGTGCGAAGCCAGGGCTCCTTTACTACGCCTCGGCCGTAGCTGCGGTAGGCGCCCATTGCGCCTCGGCCAAGTCACCCACAGGCATCCCCTCCGGGGTGGGCACCTGCGGTGTGTCTCTGAGGTACCACTCGGCGTCGAGCGCCGCCTGACAGCCCGAGCCGGCCGCCGTGATCGCCTGGCGGTAGGTGTGGTCGACCAGGTCTCCCGCGGCGAACACACCGGGGCGGTTGGTCCGCGTCGAGCGACCCTCGACGGCGACGTAGCCGTTCCCGTCGACATCGATCTGCCCACCTACAAGTGTCGACTGCGGCTCGTGGCCGACCGCGACGAACGCGCCGGACACCTCCAGGATGCGCTCCTCGCCGGTCTCGGTATTCACGAGCGCCGCATGTCCCAGGGCGCCGTTCTCGCCGGGTACGAACTCCTTCACGGCGTAGGGCGTCAACAGCTCGATGTTCTCCTGCGCGCGCGCTCGGTCGAGCATGATCTTCGAGGCGCGGAACTCGTCGCGCCGATGCACGATCGTCACCTTGCTTGCGAACTTCGAGAGGAAGATCGCCTCCTCCATCGCCGAGTCCCCGCCGCCGACGATCACCGTCGGGGTGTCGCGGAAGAAGGCCGCGTCGCAGGTCGCGCAGTAGCTGACCCCGCGGCCGCTCAGCTCCATCTCGCCGGGGACCTCCAGCTTCTTGTGCTCGGCGCCCATCGCCAGGACGACGGTGCGCGCCCGGTACTCCTTGTCTCCGACCCACACCTTGTGGATACCGCCGGGCTCGCTCGCCAGCTCGACGCGCTCGGCCTCCTCGGTCAGCAGGCGCGCGCCGAAGCGCTCGGCCTGGTCGCGCAGCTTCTGCACCATCTCAGGACCCATGATGCCCTCGGGGAAGCCCGGGTAGTTCTCCACGTCGGTCGTCTGCTGCAGGAGACCGCCCCAGGCGAAGCCCTCGATCACAAGCGGGCTCAGGTTGGCGCGCGAGGTGTACAGCGCCGCAGTGTAGCCCGCCGGGCCGCTCCCGATCACGATCACGTTCTCGATGTCCGCCGCCGTTGTCTGATCGTCTGTCGCTGCCATCTCGTCTCCTGTCGCTTTACTTTATGAAGTATAGCCTGTTCACGGTCTATAGTCTAGGCCCGCAGGGGTCCGGCCGCCTCGATCGCCCCCACCGGCGCGGCGTCTCCCGAAGGCGGGCTCTGCCGGTGGCGCCAGCGCGCCACGGTGCGGCGCAACTGGAAGTAAGCGATCGCGCCGGGCAGCGTCGGCAACCAGAATGAGATCGCCCGATAGGACAGGACCGCGAGCAACGCCAGGTTGAAGTCGACGCCGAAGGCCGCGAAGGCGCCGATCATCCCTCCCTCCACACCTCCGAGCCCGCCGGGTAGAGGCAGCAGGTTGCCGAGCATACCCACGAAGTAGCACATCAAGATGACCGTGAACGGCGGCGGGCTGCCGAACGCGTGAAAGCAAGCCCAGAGCACGCAGATGTCAAAGCCCCACCAGGCCGGCGCGCCCAGCACGCCAGGATTGCGGGAGCGAATCAGATCGATCGCGGTGCGGATCCCGCTGGCCGCCAGCGCCGGCACGGTCACCGCGCTGGCCACCCACTGGGCGAGCCGACCCGAGCCGGCCGCCCGCCGTGCCAGACGTCGCTCGATATCCCCCGGCAGCAAAGCCATCGCGCCGGCCAGCGCGAACAGCATCGCGGCGACGATCGCGGGGATGATCGTGATCGCAAACGAGCCGCCCCCCGGAAACAGGCCCGTACCGAGCCCGACGCCGTCGATCAGCAGCACGCCCGCATAGATCACGTACAGCAGCGCCATGAACGCGACCATCCGGCTGGCCACCAGCCGCGCCTCCATGCCGGAGCGGCGCAACGCCCACGCGGTCAGCGCCACGCCCCCCGCGCCGGCGGTGGCGAACAGCCGCGTGGCGGCCAAGCCCGCCATCGTGATCTGGTAGCTCTCGCGCCAGCCGATCAAGCTGGGCGGGCGGGATCCCCCCCGCACGAACACCGCGCGGAACAGCACCACGTAGCCGGCGAAGGAGAGCAGCTCGAAGACCACCCCGGCCGCGATCCACCAGGTGTCTCCGCGCTCGATGCGATGCGCCGTCGCCCCCAGGCCCGACAACTTGGGGAGGACGAAATACAGGAACGCGACGACCGAGAGGACGAACAACACAAAGGTGATCGCCCGGCGACGCGTCACCGTCACCCGCGGCATCTCCTCCTCGGCCGTCTCGCCTCCCAACTCCTGTTTGTGCGCTTCCGCCATCTCCCCCGCCATCTCCTCCTCGCCCACCTCCGCTCAACCCGCCGCGTGCGCCTGCGCCTCGAGCGCCGCCACGGCCCGGCCGACCCCCGCCACAACCGGCCCCGCGCGCGGGGCCAGGCGCCGCACCGCCGCCGTCAACACGGCCCCGGCGAGCAGGTCCACCACATAGTGCTCCCCGAGGTAGACAAGCGCGAATCCGAGCGTCGCGGTATAGCTCCAGCCGAGCACGCCGACGACCGGCCCTACCTCGGTGAGCAGGAGCGCGGCCATCAGGGATGTGGCGAAGTGCAGCGAGGGCATCGCGGCTAAGGGGTTACCTCCGAAGACACTGTAGAGCGGGCCCCAGCCGTCTCGCCAGAAGAACTCCCCGTACTCGACCATCATCCGCCGGATCTCCGGCTCGACCATCGCCTCCGACGGCGACACTCCCGACCCGCGCTCGACCATCGCCTCCGGCGGCGACACTCCCGACCCGCGTTCGGCCGGCGCCTCCGACGGCGACGCCTCCGACCCGCGCTCGGCCGCGCCGCGCGCGGCCGCCGAGGCGGCGTACCAGGGCGGAGCGGTCGGGAGCAGCCAGTAGACGGTCGCGCCGATGTCGAACACCGCGTAGGTCATCACGGCGGCCCGCGGGAAGCGCCCGCGGTGGCGCAGGAGGATGTAGGCGAGCGAGCCGTGGGGCACCATGAACCACGCCCAATGCGCCCACACCAGCACGCGGTCGAGAGCGTGCCACTCCGGGCCATCCGGGCCGCACCGGGCAAGCGCGCGTTGCAGGCGCATCGTCGGCAGCTCGCCCAAGCCCAGCACGCGATCGCCGACGATCGGGTAGTCGATGCGCACCCGTCGCTCCTGGGCGGCGGGGTCGTCGTGCGGCGACTTGTAGGCCGCCAGATAGGCCCACATCTGCAAGGCGCAGGTGGCCACGTCACGGGTGCGCGAGCGACGCATCGCCACGCATAGGCCGAAGGGGGCGGCAAAGGCGACCGTCTGGGTGACGATCGGCGGAGCCTTGACCCGCTTGCGCACCAATGGGGCGGCGACGCCCGCGACGACGACCCCCCAGGCGGCTGCTCGAATGGCGTTCGACCGCCGCACTTCCCGGGGAGTATAGGTCGGCCTCCGGCGGGCAATCCGCCGGAGTGCGGCGCTCAGGACGCGATCCCGCGAATCTGCGTGCGCCCCGCCGGCTCCACCATCGCCGCCTCCACCAGCGCCCCGACCACCGAGCTCGCCACGTCAGCCTCGGGGTGCCACTGCACGCCGAGCACGAAGCGACGACCGGACGGCCGGGCGGGCGGGCTCCTATCCATCTCGATCGCCTCCGGTAGGTCGTCGAGCAGCGAATGTCCGCTCACCACGAGCCCCTCTCCCAGCCGGTCGATGCCCTGATGATGGTGGGACTTGGTCGCGTGCTTGCACTCCCCCGCCGCGCGCGCCGCGAGCGTTCCCTCGAGCAGGCGCACGTCGTGGTCGGCGCCGTCGAACGAGCCGATCGCCCGCCTGTGCTCGCCGTGGCCGAAGTGATCGGGCAGGTGCTGCAGCAGCGTGCCGCCGCGGGCGACGTTGATCAGCTGCATCCCCCGGCAGACGCCGAGCACCGGCAGGTCGCGCTCGATCGCCGCGCGGACGAGCGCGATCTCGAAGACGTCGCGCTCGGGGACCGTGTCCACCGTCTCGGCGTGCGCCTCCTGACCGTATGAGGCGGGGTCGATGTCGGCGCCGCCGGTGAGCAGGAGCCCGTCGATCAAGTCCAGCACCTCCTCGGGATCCTCGACCAGCTGGGGATCCGGCGGGAGCATCAGCGCCAGTCCCCCGGCGCGCTGCACCGCGTCGACGTAGTTGCGCGCCAGCAGCATCGCCGGTTGATCCCAGACGCTCCAACGCGCCTGCTCGAGCGCGGTGCAGATGCCGATCACGGGGCGTTTCATCCCCACAGAATAGGATCATCGCCATGAGCGAGCCGCCCGTCGCGCTGGAGACGGTCAACCTGCGCGTCGCCGACGGCGTCGCCACGGTCGAGTTGAACCGACCGGAGGCGCTGAACGCCTGGAACAAGCAGCTCGGCCTCGATCTGCTCGCGGCGCTGCGCCGGGTGGCCGAGAACGACGCGGCGCGGGCGGTGGTCCTCACGGGCGCCGGGCGCGCCTTCTCCTCGGGCGCCGACCTGAAGGACACGGGCGACGGCGTAGACCTCACCCCCGAGGGGCGCCCGGACGTCTACAAGGCTCTCACCGAGCGCTACCACCCGATCATGCACGCGATCCGCGACCTGGAGAAGCCGGTGATCGCGTCCGTGAACGGTCCGGCGGTGGGCATCGGCTGCTCGCTGGCGCTCTGCTGCGACCTGATCGTGGCGGCGGAGAGCAGCTACTTCCTGCTCGCCTTCGTCAACATCGGGCTCGTCCCCGACGGCGGCTCCTCGCTGTTCGTGCCCACCCGCGTCGGCATCGCGCGCGCCACCGAGCTGGCGATGCTCGGCGAGCCCCTGGGAGCCGCGCGAGCGCTCGAGTGGGGTCTGATCAACCGCGTCGTCGCGGACGAGCGCCTGCTCGAGGAGACGGCCGCGCTCGCCGCGGGCCTGGCCGTCGGACCGACGCGCTCCTACGCGGGCACGAAGCGCCAGCTGAACAACTGGCTGTATCCGCGGATGGCCGAGCAGCTCGAGCTGGAGGCCCAGATTCAGCGGGAGATGGCCGGCAGCGAGGACTTCCTGGAGGGCGCCACGGCGTTCGTCGAAAAGCGTCCCGCGCGCTTCTCGGGCAGGTAGATCGACCCTCGTGGCAAAAGTCATCAAGCGCGTCCCGTCCAGGGCTGAATAGAATCCCCGCCGCCTTGAGTCATCTCGTCCTCTCAACGCTTGCCTTCTTCACGCCCAAGTCGGGGGGCTCGTCGAACGCGGACGAAATCGACACGCTCTACAAGATCACGCTCTACGTGGCGCTCGTGATCTTCGTGGCCGTCGAGGGCGCCCTCGGCTACGCGCTCTGGAAGTTCCGGGCGCGCAAGGGCGCCGTCCCGGCGCAGATCCGCGGGAACACGCGCTTGGAGGTCGGCTGGACGGTCGCCGCCGCGGTGATTCTCGTCGGGCTCGCGGTGCTCACCTTCGCCAAGCTCTCCTCGATCCAGGACCCGGCCAACTCCGGCCCCAGCGGCGACCAGCTCTCCGGCGATAGCGGGCTGCTGTACGCGAGCAACGAACGCAAGCTCCCCCCGAACGGCAAATCCCTGAACATCACCGTCATCGGCCGGCAGTACATCTGGCAGTACATCTATCCCTATCCGGGCTCAAGCGAATCCGACGGCCTGGGCGCGCCCTACTCCTACGTGCAGATGGTCGTACCGACGGAAACCACCGTCACGCTCGACATCGTCTCCGCGGACGTCGTCCACTCGTGGTGGATCCCCGAACTCGGGGGCAAGTTCCAGGCCGTGCCCGGCTACCACAACTACTCGTGGTTCAAGATCTCGAAGCCCGGGGTCTACCGCGGTCAGTGCGCAGCCCTCTGCGGTCGCGGCCACGCGACGATGAGGGCGAGCGTGAAGGCCGTCCCACCCGCGCAGTTCGACGCCTGGCTCGCCTACCAGAAGCAGGAGATCGCAGCTGCCAACGCCGAAGCGAAGGTCGAGCGCGCCAAGCTGAACTCCCAGACCGGCCCCGGACGGGTCGAGAACCCCTAAGGATCGAAAAAGATGGCCACCTACGTAGCCCCAGTCCCCCAGGTAGTAGCTCATAGAGCCGAGCGAGAGAAGGACGGCTGGAGCAGCTGGATCACCACCACCGACCACAAGCGGATCGGGATCATGTACATGGTCACGACGTTCGTGTTCTTCTGCCTCGGGGGCGTCGAGGCGCTGATGATGCGCCTGCAGCTGGGCGCACCGAACAACACGCTGGTGACCCCCCAGACCTACAACCAGCTGTTCACGATGCACGGGACGACGATGATCTTCCTGTTCGTCGTACCGATGATGGCGGGCCTGGCGAACTACTTCGTGCCGCTGATGATCGGCGCCCGCGACATGGCCTTTCCGCGTCTGAACGCGCTCTCGTTCTGGCTGCTGCTGGCCGGCGGAATCGTCTTCTACGCCTCGATCTTCTGGAATCCGCCGGAAGCCGGCTGGACGAGCTACGCGCCGCTGTCCAACGCGATCTACTCGCCGAGCGGCGGCCAGGACGCGTGGATCTACCTGATCCACCTGACGGGGATCTCCTCGATCCTGGGGGCGGTCAACTTCTACGCGACGATCGCCAACATGCGCGCCCGCGGCATGAGTTGGGGCCGTCTGCCGCTGTTCATCTGGGCGATCCTCACCTACTCGATCCTGATCATCGTCGCGATGCCGGTGATCGCCGGAGCCGTGACGATGCTGCTCACCGACCGCCACTTCGGCACGCACTTCTTCGATCCGGCGAACGGCGGCTCGGCGCTGCTCTGGCAGCACCTCTTCTGGTTCTTCGGGCACCCCGAGGTCTACATCATGGTGTTGCCGGGCTTCGGCATCGTCTCGGAGATCCTGCCGGTGTTCGCGCGCAAGCCGATCTTCGGCTACAAGGCGATCGCGGCTTCGACCGTGGCGATCGGGTTCCTCGGCTTCCTCACCTGGGCGCACCACATGTTCACGACGCCGATCCCCGAGGCGATCCTCGTGTTCGTGATGCTCAGCTCGTTCATCATCGCGATCCCGACGGGCGTGAAGATGCTCAACTGGATCGCCACCCTGTGGCGCGGGACGATCGAATTCAGAACGCCGCTGCTGTTCTGCGTCGGCTTCATCGCGCTGTTCCTGATCGGTGGCATCTCGGGGGTGTTCCTCGCCGTCTTCCCGGTCGACTGGCAGCTGAACGAAACCTACTTCGTCGTCGCCCACATCCACTTCGTGCTCGTCGGTGGCTCGGTGTTCACGATCTTCGCCGCGATCTACTACTGGTTCCCGAAGATCACCGGGCGGATGCTCGACGAAGGCCTCGGCAAGCTGAGCTTCTACCTGATGTTCTTCGGCTTCCTCGCCACCTTCCTGATCCAGCACGTGATGGGCCTCGACGGGATGCCGAGACGCGTCTACGAGTACGACAACGTCGGGCATCTCGCGCTCTACAACCAGATCTCCACCGTCGGCTCGTTCATCCTCGCCGCCGGAGTGATCGTGACGATCATCAACGTCGCCCGCAGCCTGAAGGTGGGCGTGATCGCCGGACCCGACCCGTGGAAGGCGAACACGCTCGAGTGGTTCACGGCCTCGCCGCCCCCGGTCAACAACTTCGACGTGGTCCCGCTCGTGCGCTCGGTGGAACCGATGAAGGACATCCGCCGCGAGGTGCAGCGGCGGAGCAGCGGGGCAGCCGTCGCCGGTGGCGCCACGGTGCCCGCCGGAGCAACGCAGGTAGGGGTGTAGCAGTGAGCTTCGCGCCCCGCGCCGTGCGTGGTGGGGAGCCCCGGCGATGAACGCGCGCCCAACCGGCGCCGCCGGAGTGATCGAGGCGCCGCTGGACGATCTTCGATCGGTCGGCTTGGCGCCGCGCACGCGTCAGGTGCTGGCCGACTACGTCGAGCTGACCAAGCCGAAGGTCCAGTCGCTGCTGCTGTTGACGACGATCGCCACGATGTATGTCGCCGGCGACCCGTCGCTGTCGCTGGTCGCGCTGACCTGCCTCGGCGGCTACCTCTCGGCGGGCGGCGCGGGGGCGGTCAACCATTGGTATGACCGCGACATCGACGCGCGGATGGCCCGCACCGCCACGCGACCGGTCCCCTCCGGGCGGGTATCCCCGAACGCCGCGCTCGCCTTCGGCTGCACGCTCGCCGCGCTGTCGTTCCTCGAGCTCTCGCTGACCGTAAACGTGCTCGCCGCGAGTCTCTCCTTCGCGGGCTTCCTCGGCTACGTCTTCCTCTACACGGTCTGGCTGAAGCGGCGCACGCCACAGAACATCGTGATCGGCGGGGCCGCCGGCGCGATCCCCCCGCTCGTCGGCTGGGCCGCCGTCACCGGGTCGCTGAGCGGCACGGCGGTGCTGCTGTTCTTCATCATCTTCTTCTGGACGCCCCCCCACTTCTGGGCGCTGAGCCTGCTGATGAAGGACGAGTACGCGAAGGTCAACGTGCCGATGCTGCCCGTCGTCCGGGGCGAGGCCGAGACCCGTCGCCAGATCCTGCTCTACACCGTGCTTCTCTACGCCGTCACGCAACTCCCGTTCTGCGCGGGGGGCTTCGGCGATATCTACCTGGTCGCCTCGGTCGTGCTCGGCCTCGGCTTCATCGCCGGGGCGATCCGTCTCTACCGGCGGGCCGACCGCCGGAGCGCGCTTCAGCTGTATCTCTTCTCGCTCGCCTACCTGGCGTTGCTGTTCTGCGCGATGGTCGCCGACGCCCATCTATAGAATGCGTCTCTGCCCATGATGACCCGACGCCTCGCACGTAAGAACATCCGCACCGGACTGATCGCGTGCGGGATCTGCATGTTCATGTTCGGCATCACGTTCGTGGTCGCCGCCCTCTACATCTCATGAGCCCGCTCGACCCCGAGATCCCGCCCGTCGGCGAAGAGATCCACCTGCCGGGCCCGAGCATCCTCCCGATCTTGACCGCGGTGGGCGTCACGCTGACGCTCGTGGGCATCACGACCTTCATCGAGTTCACGGTCATCGGCGTGCTGCTCACGCTCTACTGCATCTTCCGCTGGATCGGCGACACCCGCCGCGAGATCGACGAGCTCCCGCTCGACTGACTCTCACTCCGCGGCGGCACTTGCAGGCAGCACAGGGCAGATCGCTCCGTCCTTGGTCCAGCAGCGCACGATGTCGCGTACGGAGAGGATTCCCACGGTCTCTCCCTCCTCGAGGACGATCAGGTGGCGGAAGGAGCCGCGCACCATCTCCGCGGCGGCCTCCTCCAGAGACCAATCCGGAGCGGCGAACACAACGTCCCGTGTGAGGTTCTCGGAGACGACCTCGTGGTCGGGGTCGTGCCCGGCACCGACGGAGTGGAGGATGTCTCGCTCGGTGATGATCCCCGGCCCGCTGCCCTCGGGGTCGATCACGACCGCCGCGCCCACCTTGCGCTCGGACATCAGCCGTGCGGTGTCGCGCAATGTGTGGTCGGGTCCAACCGTGAGGACCATCGAGCTCATCCCGTCTCGTACCTGCATAGCCTTCTCCTTCCCACCTCGCGCCGAGGCAAACCCACCGGCTCGGTATTTGCAACGATTGCCTCAATCTAGTCCTCGGAGCTTCCGCGGTCAAGGTCTCGGGCGTTCGTCAGGCGAAGGCAATAGGATCACGCATCGCGATGGAGAGGCTCGCCCCCAAAGACGTTTCCCCCCGCCCTGGAGTCATCGTCGCCGATGTCTAAGCAGCGCCCGCTCGTCCTCGCGATCGTGGCGGCCCTGATCGCCACGGCGATCGGCATCGTCCTGGGCTACACGATCCATTGGTTCCCGGTCCAGGCCTCCACCCAGGCGCACAACACCGACAGGCTCTACCACGTCCTCGTCGACGTCTCGATACCGATCTTCGTGCTCGTCGTGACGGTGATCCTCTACTCCGTCTGGCAGTTCCGGATGAAGCCGGGCGAGGAGCTCAAGGATGGGCCTCCGATCCACGGGAACACGCGCCTGGAGGTGATCTGGACGACGATCCCCGCGCTGATCCTGCTCGGACTGGTCTCCTACTCCTTCGTGATCCTGAACGACAACGAAAAGAAGCCCAGCGGGGTGCCGGAAATCCAGATCGGGGTGACCGGCCAGCAGTTCTACTGGTCGTATGAGTACCCCGCCGCGGTGACCGGCGGTAAGCCGCTGAGCTCCGATCAGCTCTACATCCCGATGGGCGACACGGTGTACTTCAACATGCAGTCCAAGGACGTCATCCACGCCTTCTGGATTCCGGCCTTCCGCCTGCAGGAGGACGTGGTCCCCGGGATCACCACCCACTACCGGGCCACGCCCGACCGGCTCGGCACCTACCCGGTCGTCTGCAACCTCCTCTGCGGGATCGGGCACTCCACGATGCGCTCCGCCGTGCACGTCGTCCCGCGCGCCCAGTTCCAGGCGTGGCTAAAGAGCCAGACCAGCGCCGCTCCGACTGCGAGCGCGGGGTAATCTTGTCGCTGATGGCCGCGAAATTCCGTGCACCCGGCTTCTACCGCGCCGGCTGGTTGATGCCGCTCGGCGTGGCCTTCGCCGCCGGGCTGACCTGGCTGGTACGGTCCTCGACCGGCCACACCACGTTCAATCACTACCTCTCCGGCGAAGCGATCCTGACCGTCTCGCTGATCGTCGTGCCGCTGCTCTTCCTCGTCGGGATCGGCGGCTTCGACTACTGGTTCTACTGGGCGATCGGGCGTCCGACGCGCCCCGAGGACCACTCCAGCCATGGAGCACACAGCTGGAGGGACTACTTCCGCGTCAACACCGACCACAAGGTGATCGGCGTGCAGTACACGGTCACCTCCTTCTTCTTCCTGCTCGTCGGTGGCCTGATCGGCCTGATGATGCGCGCCGAGCTCGCACAGCCGGGCGCGCAGTTCGTGAGCGCCAACACCTACAACGGCCTGTTCTCGGTCCACGCCTCGATCCTGATCTTCCTGTTCGTGATCCCCGTGTTCGCGGGCCTCGCCAACTTCGTGCTGCCGCTGATGATCGGGGCCCCCGACATGGCCTTCCCGCGCCTGAACGCCCTCTCCTACTGGCTGCTGCCGGTCGCGGGAGCGCTGATGCTCGGCAGCTTCTTCGCGCCGGGCGGGGCCTTCGCCGACGGCTGGACCGCATACGCGCCGCTGTCGATCGACGCACCGGTGGGACAGACCTTCTTCTCGCTCGGCGTCCAGTTCGCGGGCGCCTCGTCGATCATGACCGCGCTGAACTTCCTCGTCACGATCATCACCATGCGCGCTCCGGGGATGAGCTTCTTCCGCATGCCGCTGCTCGTGTGGGCGAACTTCGCGACGTCTCTGCTGGTCGTGATCGCCACGCCGTTCATCGCCGCGTCCCAGTTCTTCGTGCTGCTCGATCGCACGCTCGGCTTCAACTTCTTCAACGCCGCGAAGGGTGGCAACGTGCTGATGTACCAGCACGTCTTCTGGTTCTACTCCCACCCGGCGGTCTACATCATGATGTTGCCCGGCTTCGGAATCATCTCCGAGATCATCGCCGTGAAGTCCCGCAAGCCGATCTTCGGCTACCGGATGATGGCCTTCTCGCTGCTGGCGATCGTCGTGCTCGGCTTCACCGTCTGGGCCCACCACATGTTCACCTCCGGGATGGCCGCCTGGATCCGCATCCCGATGGCGGTCACCACCTGCATCATCGCCGTTCCGACCGGCATCAAGATCTTCTCCTGGCTGGCGACGCTCTGGCGAGGGGTGCTCCACCTGGACACGCCGATGCTGTTCGCGCTCGGCTTCCTCACGACGTTCACCCTCGGCGGGATCAGCGGCGTGATGCTCGCGATGGTCCCGTTCGACATCCACGTGAGCGCCACCTACTTCATCGTGGCCCACATCCACTACGTGCTCTTCGGCGGCTCGCTGATGACGATCTTCGCCGGCGTCTACTACTGGTTCCCGAAGATGACCGGGCGCATGTACGACGAGCGCCTGGGCAAGTGGCACTTCTGGACCACCTTCGTCTTCTTCAACCTGACCTTCGGACCGATGCACGTCCTCGGTCTGCAGGGCATGCCCCGCCGCGTCGCCTCCTACGCGGCGAAGTTCGCCGACCTGAACCTGTTCATCTCGATCGCCAGCCTCGGCATCGGCTTCAGCACGCTGCTGTTCGTCTACAACATGGTCACCAGCTGGCGTGGCGGAACTCGCGCCGTGAGCAACCCGTGGCGAGGCATGACCCTGGAGTGGCAGGTGTCCTCGCCGCCGCCGATCTTCAACTTCGACAGGGTTCCGACGATCGTCGGCGGTCCGTACGAGTACGGAGTGCCCGGAGCGGTGCACGCGATCCTCGCCCCGACCCCTGCCTCAGCCAGAGCCGGAGCCGCCACAGCCGGAGCCGGCATCGTCCGAGCCCCCAGCGAATGAGGAGGGAGTACACCCGATGAAGGAAATCCTGGTGGTCGCCAACCGGACGCTCGGAGGCAAGAAGCTGATCGACACGGTCCGCGAGCGCGCCGCGAGCGGCGATGTCCGCTTTCGCCTGGTCGTCCCCCAGAGCAAGCCCTCCGCCGGCCTGGTCATCTACGACGAGGCCGTCCGCGAATCGGCCCAGGTACGAGTCGACCTGGCGATCTCGCTGGTGGCCGGCGAGGGGATCGAGGCGACCGGGGAAGTCGGCGATCCAGACCCCTTCTCGGCGACGATGGACGCGATCGCCGAGCGCCGGCCCGACGAGATCATCCTCTCCAGCTACCCCGCGACCCAGTCGGGATGGCTGCGCAGGGATCTGATCGAGCGCATCCACAACGCCTCCGGACTGCCGGTCGAGCACATCGTGACCGACCTCGAGCAGGAGGGCCTGCCGTTCCTCGTCACGCTCGTCCTGGCGAATAAGACGGCGAGCGGCGAGGAGCTCCTCGAGCATCTCCGGGAGAAGGCCGCGGACGGCCGCCGGCACGTGTTCATCGCCGTCGTCCCGCTCCAAGACGGCAGCGGCTCGGCGCCGCGCGAGGCGCGCGCGCGTCTCGCGGCGATGCTCGATCGCCTCCACAACGCCGAGCTGATCGGCTCGGGCATGATCGGCGATCCCGACCCCTACACGGCCGCCATCAACGCCCTCGAGCTGTTCAGGGTCGACGACGTGGTGATCTCGACGCTTCCCGGCGAACGCTCCGGCTGGATGCGCTCGAACCTGATCGAGCGCGTACGCCACGCCACCTCGGCGAAGGTCGAGCACGTCGTCGTCGACCTCCAGGCCAACACGACCGCGGCCCCGGCCGCGGCGGGCTAGAGAGGCCCCGATGGAGGCAGCGAGCATCGCCCACGCCGCCGACCACGGCGAGCACCACGGACCGCCGACGGCGAACCGCAGCTCGCGCGTCGAGCCCCAGCTGCTGGGGATGCTGCTTTTCATCATCTCCGAGGTGATGATCTTCGGGGCCTTCTTCACGGCCTACTTCTTCATCCGCATCGCCTCCGGCGAGCCGTGGCCGGCGCCCGGCACCCACCTGCCGGAGGGAGTCGCCGGCTTCAACACCGCGATCCTCGTCTCATCCTCGTTCACGCTCCACTGGGCCGAGACGTCGATCAAGCGGGGAAACCGCTTCGGGCTGAAGGCGGGCATCCTCACCACCTTCCTCCTCGGCTGCACGTTCCTCTTCATCCAGATCAACGAGTACGCGAACATCGGCTTCGCCCCCCAGGACCACGCCCAGCAGACGATCTTCTACTCGCTCACCGGCCTCCACGGCGCCCACGTCCTCATCGGCCTCATCCTCCTGGCGATCGTGACCATCCGCGCCTTCCGCGGCCACTACAGCCCCGAGGAGCACCGCGGCGTCGACATCCCAGGCATCTACTGGCACTTCGTCGACATCATGTGGATAGTCGTCTACTTCACGGTTTACGTGCTCTAGGCCTGTCCAGACAGGCGAGAGCCGCCATGCTCAACCCACTACGTAGCGAGGACAATGCGTTCCGGGCACTGCTGTACGTGCTCGCGGTGTTCCTCGTGCTCGTCGCGCTCGTCTTGATCCTGCGCGCCGTCTTCTAACCGCCGGAGGCCGGAGGGCCTCTACTTCACCGTCAGCGTGCCGTACATGCCCGCTGCGCGGTGGCCGGGGGCCTGGCAGAAGAAGGTGTAGGCGCCGGGCTTCAGATTGACCGTGAGCGAGGTGCTGCCCTTGGTGATGAACTGGCTCGCGCCGAGCGATGCGCCCTTGGCCGTCGCTCCGCCTTCGCCGGATTCGATCGCGATGTTGTGGGAGACGCCGGACATGTTCGCCATCGTGATCGTCGTCGCTCCCGGGGTGGCGGTCGCCTTGGTGGCCGTATAGGCGAGCTGGCCCGCGGGGTTGGCGGCGATTTCGAGCTTGCCCGCTTTCTCGACCGCCGGCTTGCCGGCGCCGGGCGCTTCCACCGCGGTGGCGAGCAGGCCGGTGTCCTTGCCCGGCCGATCGACCGCCTGCGCGACGTAGGCGGCGATATCGTTCAGCGTCTGCCCGCCGGCCAGCCCTTTGGGCATCACGCCTTCCTTGTTGGGCTCGAGCACCTGGTCGTGGACGACTCCTTCGATCGTGCTCCGCCCGATGCCTTCGGCGAGACTCCGGCGGAAGGCTTCGTCGAAGTTGGGGCCGACGATGCCTTTCGTTTCCGCGCGCGCGAGCGTGTGGCAGGAGCCGCATTTGGCCACGAACTGCTGCTTGCCCGTGATCAGGTCGGCGTTGTCGTTACGCTTGACCGCGCAACCGCTCGCACCCAGCAGCAGGGTGCCGGCGCCGGCGAGAAGGCCGAGACTGCGCAGGCTTCTGGAGATGGGCGAGGAGGACATCGGCGGCGAAACTCTATCCAAAGGGCAGGCGGCGGCACCGGTGGGTGTCCCCGCCAGGCGCTTCGCTAGAGTTCCCGGCGTGAGCACAAGCCAGCGCTACCGGCTGCGCAATCCCGCCAGCGGGCGGGAGATAGTGATCGAGGCCGACCGATCGGAGATCGGCCAGCAAGAGATCTACCTCGATCGCTATACGGGCGAGCCGCTGGAGGTGGTGGGCAAGCTGCTGCCGCTCGCTCCCTCCGCATCGCGGTTGCCCTGGGCGGTGGAGAACATGCGCTTCTGCTCCTGGTGTGACCAGCTCGCCCAGAAGGATCTCAACGACTGCCCCACCTGCGGTCGTCGGATGGGGCCGCTCGCGTCGAGGTCGACCGGTTGAGGGCGACCGGCCCCGGAGGCGCGAAGCGCGTGAGCAGCCTCCGGCCGGCCCGTGCCGCGCTCACGGCGAGCCTCGTGCTGCTGTGTGGAGTGGGCCTCGGCGCCTGCGGAGGCGGGAGCAGCGTGAGCGACACGGTGCCGAAGAGCACCCCTGACATCACCCCGCCCACCGACACGAGCGCCGAAAAGGCCGCCGTGCAGACAACCTCGACCTCCACCACATCCACGACCTCCACCGGCAAGTCAGGCGCCGGCTCCTCAGGCGAAGAATCCAGTACGGCCGAAGAAGCCGCGTCGAGCGGCGGCAGCGAAAGTGGCGCCTCCGAAAGCAACGGCGAATCGGCCGGGGGCACCTCCGCCGGCGGGACCGCGAAAGGCGCCGGCGGAGAAACCGCGAGCAAAGGTGGCGGGGAATCCGCCGTCAGCCCCTCCGGCGGCGCCAGCGCCCCGACTGCCAAATAGCTCTAAGGCGTTGAGATCAAAGTCGCGCTGTAGGTCAGGCGGGCGGTGAGGTACAGGCAGTAGTACTGCACCGAGGTGCCGACCAGCGTGTGCGTCGTCTGGGCGCTCGTGCTCGTGCACTGGCTTTTCGGCCGGCTGGCGCGCCAGGAGGTCGTGTTGGTGAAGCCCAGGGCCAGCGCGGGCGCCCACGAGGGCACGGTCAGCGCGATCACGTCGCCCTTTTTGACCTGCAGGGTGGTTTCGAGCGGGAACTGGGCGGTCTTGCCGAAGTAGGGTTCGAGCTTCACGAGCGGGCTCTGCGCGACCAGCTTGTAGGTGAGGTTCGGCTTCGCCTGGGGCCGCAGAATCGCGATGCCCGCCGTGGAGATCCCGCCCTCGTTGGCGTTGAAGAACTTGATCTGGGTGGCGTTCGGCTTGCCGAGCATGATCGACCAGGCGACGATCGTGCCGGCGCGCGGCACCGTCTGGGGATTGTGCACGGTGCCAACCTTCACCTGGAAGCCCGTCGTGCGGCTCACGGCCAGGCAGGGGCTGCCCGGACAGCTCGGCACGGTTTCCGGATTGGTCGTCGGCGGGATCTGACCGACTTCGGTGAGCGTCGCCTGCGACCCCGCGGGCAGCACGAGTATGAGCGCGAGGCTCGTCAGGACTATCGCTGTGGATGCACGGATCATTTGGTCATTCAACACGACGACGACGAAGATGTAGCGGTCTGTTCGCTATTTCCCCGTGAGTTCCTGCGCCGCAGCCGCGATCTCCCCCGGATCTCCGGGCGCGGGAACCCATGGCAGCCGCAGCGGATCGCCCGTATACCGCGGGATCACATGCATGTGGAAATGGAAGACCGTCTGCCAGGCGAGCGTGCCGCAGGAGTTGACCAGGTTGACCCCGTCGGCCCGCAGCCGCTGCTTCGCGCGGACCGCCTGACGCTGCGAGGCAACCGCCACGGCGCGCAGGTCCTCCTCCTCGATGCTCAACAGATCCTCGGAGTGCGCGCGTGGGATCACGAGCACGTGGCCGCGCGTGGCGGGGTTGATGTCCATGAAGGCCACGGTGCGCTCGTCTTCGTCGACGATCGTCGCCGGCACCTCGCCCGCGAGGATCTTGCAGAAGATGCAGTCCGAGTCAGCCATCCGCGTCGAAGCCTAGCCGGATGCCAGTCGTGCGCGCGCGTACGCAAGCGCCTGCTCGCGCGTTTGGAGCTCGCCGGCGTACTGCCCCGCGGCGAGCTCCTCCAGCAGCTCCCCCACCTGTGGGCCCACCGGTATGCCGAGCTCACGGATCAGCTCATCGCCCCGCCACAGCGGCCGGGGCGGCCCCTCGGCCCGCCAGCGCAGGGCATCCTTCAGCATCCCCTGCGCCACCCGCATGTGCGCGTCAATCGCCTCCTGGGCCCTGTCCCCGCGTGTGGCCAGCCGGTCGGCCACCGACAGGAGCGTGACGTCGACCTCCACCGGCTCGCAGGCCCGCAGGTAGGTGTATGCGGTACGCCGCGCCAGCGGCTGGGGCTCGTGGACGAGGAAGCCGAGGCGCAGGTGATTGCGCACGAGGGCGGCGACGTGGGCGCGCAGCCGCTCGCTCGCTCGCAGCCTCCCGAGCACCGTCCTTGCCAGCTCGGCGCCCCGGGCGTCGTGGCCGATGAAGGTCACGCGACCGTCCCCGGGGCGCACTCCTTTCGTGAGGGGCTTCGCGGCGTCATGCAACAGCGCCCCCCAGCGCAACGCCTCTCCGCGGGTCATCTCGTCGGCCAGCGGCTCCTCCAGCAGCTCGGCGATCTCCACGGAGTGCTCCTCGCCCAGGGTCGCCGTGGGGTCCGCCTGCAGCGCGATCGTACGATCGAGCACCTCGAGCGTATGGCCGTACACGTCGAGGTGATGAAAGCGATTCTGCCGCACCCCGCGCAGCGCCTCCAGCTCGGGCAGCACGACCGCCGTCGCTCCCAGCTCGCCCATCAGCTCGATCCCCTTCCGTGCGCGCTCGCCGGCGAGGATCCGGCGCAGCTCCATGAACACGCGCTCCCCCGACACGTCCCTCAGGGCACTCGCGTGTGTCCTCGCCGCGTTGCTGGTCTGTGGCTCGGGCTCCAGCTCCAGCTCGACCGCCATCCTCACCAACCGCAGCACCCGCAAGGGATCTTCGGCGAAGGCACCCGGCCCGGCCATCCGCAGCCGGCGCGCCGTCAGGTCCGCGAGGCCGCCCAGCGGGTCGATCGGCGCGCCTCCCTCGATCGGCTCGGCGATCGCGTTGACGGTGAAGTCGCGCAGCAGGAGATCCGCGCGCAACGAATCGCCGCGCAGCCGCTCCACGTCCGCCTGCCACGCTCCATCGCGCGCCACCACCCGCCACGCGCCGAAGTCCTCGGACAGCGCGAAGCACGCCGCCGGCCCCCCGGCGCCGGCGATCGCCCGTGCCGCCTGCTCGGGGTCGCCGTCCACGACGAGATCGAAATCGCCCGAGGAGCGCCCCAGCACGCGGTCGCGCACGGCGCCCCCCACCAGCCAGGCGGATCGGCCCGCGAGCGCCGCGCGGGCCGCCTCGAGCCCATCGCTCATTCCGGCTCGCCGTCGCGGTGGTAGGACCGTGGCACGCGTGGCGTCAGCGCACAGGTCACCTCGTAGTTGATCGTCCCCAGACGCCTCGCCACCTCCTCGGCGGTGATCCGCTCCGCGCCCCGCGCGCCGATCAGGATCGCCTCCTCCCCAGACAGCTCACCGGCCGGCTCGAGGCCGAGGTCGACGGTGAGATTGTCCATGCTCACCGTGCCCACAACCGGCCGGCGACGTCCGGCGATCAGCACGTCGCCGTTGTTCGAGCACCCGCGCCTCCAGCCGTCTCCGTAGCCGATCGGGAGCACGCCGAGCCAGGTATCGCGCTCAGCCACGAAGCGCCGCCCGTACCCGGCGCTCTCCCGCGCGCCAAACGCCTTCACCTCGGCCAGATAGGAGCTCAACTCGAGCGCGGGCTCGAGCCCTACGGCCAGCGGGTCAGCGCCGAACGGGTCCATCCCGTAGACGGCGATCCCGCAGCGCACCATGTCGAACTGCGCCCCCTCCTCGCGCAGCGTCGCGGCGCTGTTGGCGGCGTGCACGACGAGCTCCGGCTGTTCGGCCTTCACCGTCCGCGCCCACTCCGCGAACGCCCGGAGCTGCGCCGCGAAGAAGCCGTCGTCGTCGCGGTCGTCGGCGGTGGCGAAGTGCGTCATCACCCCCACCAGCTCGACCCCCCCGGACTCCCGTGCAGCGGCCACCGCGCGCGAGGCCTCCACCGGGTCGCGCGTGCCGAGCCGTCCCATGCCGGAGTCCAGCTTCACATGCACCCGCCCACCGCCGGCGGCGAGGACCGCATCCACCTGGCGCTCGCTCCACACGACCACATCCGCATCCGCCGCGAGCGCCTCCTCCAGCTCCACCGCGCTCAACGCCCCCATCACCAGCACCCGGGCCTCGCGCAACCCCGCCTCACGCAGCTCCCGCGCCTCGCTCGACCCCGCGACCGCCAGCCAGCCGGCGCCGCCGGCAAGCGCCGCGCGCGCGCTCTGCACCGCGCCGTGGCCATACCCGTCGGCCTTCACCACCACGCACAGCTCCGCGCCGCCCCTCAGCTCGCCCCGCAATCGCGCGCAGTTGCGCTCGATCGCTGCCAGATTCACACGCGCCAGCGCGCGGCGCTCGGTCATCGAGCCACACCTCCCCTCCGCACGGCCGGCAACGCCGCGATCACGTCAGAGGCGACCACGCCCTCATTCGCGCCCTGCCTGCGCGCCGCCTCGCGGCCGGCCTCGGCATGCAGCCACACGCCCGCGGCCGCGGCGACGAACGGTTCGAGCGCGGCGGCGAGCAGTGCGGCGATCACCCCCGTCAGCACATCGCCGGTGCCGGCCGTCGCCAGCGCGGGAGTCCCCCCTGGGCTGACGGCCACTCCTCCGGAGGGCTCGGCGATCAGCGTGTCGTCGCCCTTCAGCACCACCACCGCCTGCGCCATCTCCGCCGCCATCCGCACGTGGCGCAAACGCTCGCGCTCGATCTCCTCGCTGCCCACCTCCAGCAGCCGACCGAGCTCGCCCGCGTGCGGGGTCAGCACGGTGGGAGCCGCTCGCCCCGCCAGCTCGCCCAGCCGTCCCGCGTGGGCGTTAAGTCCGTCGGCGTCGAGCACCAGCGCGGTCTCCGCCCGATGCGCAAGCCCGCGCGCGAACTCGGCCGCGCCCTCACCGCGGCCCAGCCCCGGTCCCAGCGCCAGCGCTCCGCCACGCTCGCTCGCCTCGAGCACGCTCGCCACACCCGCAGCCGTCAAGCCGCCGTCGTCGTCGTCGGGCAACCCCCGCGTCATCAGCTCGGGCGGCCCCGCGGTGGCAAGGATCGCCTGCAAGGAGGCGGGCACGCACGCCGTCACATAGCCGGCCCCCGCGCGCATCGCCGCCTGCGCGGCCATCCGCGGTGCGCCCGTCAGCCCGCGCGAGCCACCCGCGACGAGCACGTGACCGCTCGAGAACTTTGTCGAGGACGCCCCCCTCCGCGGCAGCACGTCGAGCACCGACGGCTCGATCAGGCCGATCGGCGCGGCGAGCGTCCCGAGCTCGCCCGGCGCCCCGCGCGGGATCCCGATGTCGACTCTCTCCACCCTCCCGGCATGGGCCTTGCCCGGGTGGATCCACAGGCCGGGCTTCCCCGCGTGGAAGGTCACGGTGGCCCGCGCGCGCACAGCCGCCCCCGAGGCGACGCCCGTAGAGGCATCCACCCCGCTGGGCACATCCACGCTCACGACCGGCGCCTTCGCGGCGTTCACGGCCTCGATCGCCTCTCCGACGGCGCCACGGGCCTCGCCCTGAAAGCCGGTGCCAAGCAGCGCATCGACCACCACCGCCGCCCGCGCGATGGCCTGCACCGCTCTCCCCCGATCCCCGGCGAGCTCGAGCGGAGCCTCGCCGCCCAGACGCTCCAGGTTCGCGTGTGCATCCCCGGCGAAGTGCGCCGCGGGCGCCGCGCATAGGACCGTCACCTCTCTGCCCGTCTCGCGCAGCAGGCGGGCGACCACCAGTCCATCCCCGCCGTTGTTCCCCTTCCCGCACACCACCGTCACCGGGCCATCCGGGGCGATCCGCTCGACCGCCCGCGCCACCCCGGCCCCGGCGCGCTCCATCAAGTCGAGCGAGACCACCCCCCGCTCCTCGATCGCCCAGCGGTCGAGGGCGCGCATCGTCTCGGCGTCGAGCAGCGGAGTCAGCCAGTCCCGGGGGTAGTCCACGATCAGCGATGCTAGATGGTCCCTGCGCGCCTCGGTCGTAACCCCAGCGGCCCGATGGCCAAGCCAGGCCAGATCGAAAAGGCCCACCCACCCCGCGTGGCGTGCTGGCCGATCCCGGACGATCGGTCACGCGAGCGACCGCCCGTACCCGAAGGGTGAGGACGCCGCCTGGTGCCGCGCCAGCGGGCCGCTGGCTACTCCACCGTGACGGTCTTCGCCAGATTGCGCGGCTGGTCGACGTTCAGGCCGCGCTTGCGCGCGATCTCGTAGGCGAGCAGCTGCAGCGGGATCACCGCGAGGATCGGCTGCAACATCCAGTCCACCGCCGGCACGCTGATCACGGAGTCCGCATGCCTGGAGATCTGCTCGTTGCCGGCCGTCGTGACAGCGACGACATGCGCGCCGCGGGCGCGCACCTCCTGCATGTTCGACGCCATCTTCTCGAGCACAGGCGAATCGGTCGCCACGCAGACCACGGGCGTGGACTCGTCGAGCAGCGCGATCGGGCCGTGCTTCATCTCTCCCGCGGGGTAGGCGTCGGTGGCGATGTAGGAGATCTCCTTCAGCTTCAGCGCCCCCTCCAGCGCGACCGGCAGGCCGACGTGGCGACCGATATACAGGAAGAACTCGCTCTGCCAATACGCATCGGCGACGCGCATCACCTGCTCATCCATGCCTGCCAGGACCTGCTCGATACTGTGCGGCAAGCGCTTGACCTCGCCCACGAGCTCCTCGATCCTCGCCGGCTCGAGCGTGCCTCGCAGCTCGGCCAGGCGCAGCGCGAGCAGGTAGACGACCGCGACCTGGCAGAGGAACGTCTTCGTCGCGGCCACCCCGATCTCGAGCCCCGCGCGGGTGAACAGCACGCCGTCGGCGTCACGCGTCACCTGCGAGCCCATCACGTTCGTGATCGCCAGCACCGCCGCGCCCTGTTCCTTCGCCTTGCGCATCGCCGCGAGCGTGTCGGCCGTCTCGCCCGACTGGGATATCCCGATCACGAGATCTCCCGGGCCGACGACGGGGTTGCGATAGCGATACTCCGAAGCCACGTCCACCTCCACCGGCACGCGCGCCCACTCCTCGATCGCGTAGCGCCCGATCAAACCCGCGTGGTAGGAGGTGCCGCAGGCAACCACCACGATCCTCCTCACGTCCGCCAGGATCGCCTCGTCCAGGACGCCCTGCTCCTCGAGATCGACGCCGCTCCCCCGCGCGGTACGGTCGGCGATCGTCTCGGCGACGGCGTCCGCCTGTTCGTGGATCTCCTTCAGCATGAACGTCTCATACCCGCCCTTCTCGGCGGTGTCCTCGTCCCAGTCGACCGTCTCCACCGCGCGCTCCACCGGCTCACCGGTCGGCGTCGTGATCGTCACACCGTCGGGCCTCAGCACGACGATCTCGCCGTTGTCCACGTACTGCACTTTGCGCGTCTGCGCCAGGAAGGCCGGCACGGCGGAGGCCACGAACTGCTCGCCCTCGCCACGGCCGACGATCAGCGGGCACTCCCGCCGCGCGCCCACCAGCGTCTCGGGCTCCTCCAGGCACATCGCGACGAACGCGTAGTGGCCCTCCAGCTCCGCATAGGCCCCCCGCACCGCGTCGGCCAGATCACCGTCGTAGTGCTCGGCGATCAGATGCGCGATCACCTCGGCGTCGGTCTCGGAGGTGAAGACGCTGCCCCCGGCGAGCAGCCGCTCCTTGAGCGTCATGTAGTTCTCGACGATCCCGTTCACCACCACGTGGAAGCGGTCGGCGGAGTCATAGTGGGGGTGAGCGTTCTCCTCGGTCACCCGCCCGTGCGTGGCCCAGCGGGTGTGGCCGATGCCGGTCGTGGGCGGACGTACCGCGACCGCTACGGCCGCCGCCGCCTCCTCCTCCTCGGCCGGGGCCATGCCGTCGAGCTTGGCCTGCAACGCGTCGAGGTTGCCCACGGCCCGCACCGTCTCGATCCGATCCTCGCCGATCACCGAGATCCCCGCGGAGTCATACCCCCTGTACTCGAGCTTCTTCAATCCGGCGAGCAGCAGCTCACGGACTGGGGGGCCCCCCACCCGCTTGCCGACGTAGCCAACGATGCCGCACACCGCACCGAAGATATCAGCGTGATTCAGCCGAGCCGGCGCTCGACGAGCGCGGCCAGACGCTCACAGACCTCATCTGCCTCTTCGTCGGTCGGCGCCTCGACCATCACCCTCACGAGCGGCTCGGTGCCGCTCGTGCGTACCAGCACACGTCCGCGCCCCTCCAGTGCCGCTCCCGCGGCGCTCACGGCCTCGTTCACGTCACTCGCCGCCTCGAGCGCGCCGCGCTCGCGCACGCGCACGTTCACAAGCCGCTGGGGCAGCTTTTCCATCGCGTCGCGCTCGCTCAGGTCACGACCTGCCAACGCCTCCAAGGTGAGCAGCGCACCGGCGATCCCGTCGCCGGTGCGATTGAAGCTCATGTCGATGATGTGCCCCGACTGCTCCCCGCCCAGTACCCAGCCGCGCGCGCGCAGCTCCTCCAGCACATACCGGTCCCCGACCTGCGTGATCGCCACCGCCACGCCCGCCCGCTCCATCGCGGAATGGAAGCCGTAGTTGGTCATCACCGTCACCACCACGCCCCCGCCGTTCAACCGCTCCCCCTCGCGCAGGTGCAGCGCGGCGAGCGCCATCAACTCATCGCCGTCCACGACGGCTCCCGTCCTGTCCAC
>DASRKZ010000099.1:0-11245 GCA_035648675.1 Solirubrobacteraceae bacterium | reverse complement strand
GTCCCCTCCCGCCCCGCCGCCGCGACTCTCCGACGCGGCGCCGCCGTGCTCGGAACAGAGCTCGAGCGCACGCGTCATCGCCCCCTCCACCGGATGGTCGGTCGACTCGAAGCCGAGCACCAGCAGCGCATGGGAGCCGTCCGCGGCCATCGTCAAGCCGGCCTCGCCCGCATCGAGCAGGCGGCAGTTGGACGGGTGCAAACCCGACTGGGAGATCGCGCGCACGCACTCGACGCCCGCGAGGAAGCTGTCGAATCGCACGCTCGTCGAGCGCCTGTATGAGGGGCGCGGCTGCACGCGCATCCATGCCTCGGTGATCACCCCGAGCGTGCCCTCGGAGCCGGCGAGCATCCGGTCGGGGCTCACCCCGGCGCCCGATCCCGGCAGCCGCCGCGACTCCCACGCGCCCACCGGTGTGATCGCGCGCACGGACTCGACGAGATCCTCGATATGCGTCCAGACGGTCGCGAAATGGCCGGCGGCGCGCGTGGCGATCCAGCCCCCCAGCGTGGAGTACTCGAAGGACTGGGGAAAGTGGCGCAACGTCAGGCCGTGCTCGCCGAGCTGCGCCTCCAAGCTCGGGCCGAGGGCTCCCGCCTGAATGCGCGCCGAGCGGGACACCGGGTCGACCTCGAGCACTCGATTCAGAGCGCCCAGATCGATCGAGACGACGCCGTTGTATCCCGGGCCGACGTCTGGGCTCACCCCGCCGACGACCGATGTGCCCCCGCCGAAGGGAATCGCGGCCACGCGCTCACCCGCACACCACTCGAGCATCCGCTCCAGATCGTTCTCCTCGCGCGGGTTGACGACGAAATCGGGGGGATGATCGAAATGCCCGCGAAAGCCGCGGACGACGTCCGAGTAGGACTTGCCCAGGGCGTGCGACGCGCGTGCGTAGGGGTCCTCGGCACAGATCTCTGCCAGCGAGGCCGGGGCGGCGATGCGTGGCGGGGGTAGCGCCAGCGACTCGAGCGCGACCGGCTCCTCGACCTCCGTGAGCGTCATCCCCAGGTGCTCCGTCAGCGCGGCGGCCGAGGCGCGCACCTGCGCCGGGGTCGGCTGCTGGTCGGCAAAGCCCCAACCCCAGTGCTTGCGCCGACGAGTGGCTCCCACGGGGATCGAGTCTATTGCCGTCGCCGCACAGGACACCGCTTGGACACGAGACGCTCCCGGGGCCACACACCACGGCTTGGTCACGCCGGATCGGAGCGGCGCCTAATAGCCTTGTTCCTGTATGTCCGCCCAACCGCCACCGACGAGCACCGAGCTGCCCGAGATCCTCGCCCGCGGGCCCTGGGCGCTGGAGCAGGTGAAGGCGAGCTGGCGCGAGGAGCACTTCGAGCCCTCCGAGGAGCACGCGCGGGCCGCCGACGACGCGATCACCGAGCTGCAGCAACGGGGCTCTCCCAGCCACGACGGGGTGGCGGCGCGCCTCCTCGACTACCGCCAGAGCCCGGAGGGGCTGGCGCTCGAGCTGCAGCCGCTGCGCTGGGCGCTGCGACTGGTCCCCGGAGACGCCTCCGCGAGCGTGGCGGCGATGTGCGTGACGCGCTCCGCCGACGGTCGCTGGCTGGCCGGGCGGCGCGCCCAGTGGGTCTCCTCGTGGGCCGGCCGCTGGGCGCTCGGCGCGGGTGGAGCGGTCGATCTCGGAGAGAACCCGGCCGACACGCTCGTGAGAGAGCTGCGGGAGGAGTGGTCGGTCGCGCCCGCGCGCGTGCGCGGGGAGGCGCTCCTGCGCCTGCCTCACGAGATGGTGATGTTCGTCGGACAGGCCTGGCTCGCCGAGGGCGCCGAGGACGAGGTGACACCCGACCACGAGCACGACAAGTTCGCCTGGTGGCCGCGCGAGATCGACGAGTGGCCTCCGGAGGCGGGGGAGATACTGCCGCGGATGGCGCGCTGGCTCACACAGTGAGAACAGGCGCACCCCCCGAGGCGAACACGCCTTCCCACCCGGACACTCCGCCCCGGACGAGCGCGACACCCCGGCACGCCGTCGGACCCCTGCGCTTCGAGCGCCTGAAGTGGATCTCCTTCACCCACTCCTGCATCTATACGGCACTGCTGGTGTGCGCCTTTGTGATCGGCAAGCCACAACCCGCCACCTTCGTGTTGGGGCTCACACACGGGCTGCTGTGGATCTTCATGTCGCTGACCTGCATCGCCGCCGCACGCTTGCGGGTCGTCTCGCTGAAACTGGCCGTCGCCGTGGCGGTGCTCGGAGGGATCGCGCCGTTCTTCGGCAGCTACGAGTTCGTCCGCGAAGGCCGGAAGGGCCGTCGTTGAGAGTATGTGAAAAGGCTCACCGCCCGGTGGTGATGTCCGCCGGGCAGCCGCGCTAGAGTGAGAGTAGATGGCAACGGGCACCACGGCTCAGCAGATAATCGACGTCGTGACCCCCGCCGCGGGCGAGTCGGTCACCGAGGGAACGATCCTCGAATGGCACGTGAAGGTGGGGGACTTCATCAACCTCGACGACACGATCGTCGAGATCTCCACCGACAAGGTCGACATCGAGCTGCCCTCGCCGGCGAGCGGGACGGTCACCGAGATCTTGATCGAGGAGGGCGAGACGGTGACCGTGGGCCAGGTGATCGCACGGCTCGCCGCCGGCGAGGCACCGGCAGCCGGAGCCCCCGCGAGCGACGGCGCATCCGACGGTGACCGCGCCGGCGAGCAGTCCTCGGCAGACGGGACCGTAGCTGGGTCAGCCACAGGATCCGCAACCGCCGGCTCCGGTGGGGCGCCTGCCGGCGTGAAGGTCTCTCCGGTCGCCGCTCGCGCGGCGGCAGTCGAGGGCGTGGATCTGGCGAACGTCTCCGGCAGCGGTCCGGATGGACGGATCAGGAAGGCCGACGTGCTCTCCGCCGGCGCGGGCAACGGCGCCACGGCCGCCCCCGCCAACGGCAAGCCCTCGACGGCGAACGGCCAGACGGGAGCGCTGCAGCTGAAGGGCGGCGCGGCGGCGCTCGCGCGCTACATGGATCAGTCCCTGACGATCCCCACGGCCACGAGCTTTCGCACGCTCCCCGTGACCGTGCTCGACGCGCGCAGGCGCGAGCTGAAGGCGGGCACGCGGAAGGTCTCCTTCACCCACCTGATCGCCTATGCGATCGCGCGCGCCGGGAACGACATGCCGGTGATGGCCAATCACTTCGCGGAGATCGACGGCAAGCCGCATCGCGTGGAGGACGGGCAGGTGAACCTCGGGCTGGCGGTGGACGTGGAGAAGAAGGACGGCTCGAGAACGCTGATGGTGCCGGTGATCCTCGACGCGGGCAGACTGGAGTTCGACCGCTTCCTGGACGCGTATGACGCGCTGGTGGAGAAGGCGCGCACGAACACCCTCACCGCCGATGACCTCGCTGGAGCGAACGTCACGCTCACGAATCCCGGCGGCCTCGGCACGGTCGCCTCAGTTCCGCGGCTGATGGCCGGCCAGGGCACGATCGTCGCCAGCGGCTCGATCGCCTATCCCGTCGGCCTGGGCGACATCGGCGCGATGATCGGCGCGGAGAAGGTCGTGACGATGACCTCGACGTATGACCACCGCATCATCCAGGGGGCGGAGTCCGGTCGCTTCCTGGGGCGCATCGAGGAGCACCTGCGAGGCGAGCACGGCTTCTACGAGGACGTCTTCACCGCCCTCGGCGTGGAGCTCGGCCCCGCTCCGGCGCCGCCCGCACCGGCAGCCGCGGCTTCCGCGGCTGCTTCCTCGGCGTCCGATCGGGCCCCGAGCGATGTCCCTGACGAGCAGCTGCTGCAAGCGGTGCAGGCAGCCAGCACGCTGCTGTCGCGCTTCCGCAGCCACGGCCACCTCGCGGCGCGCCTGGACCCGCTCGGCTCCGAGCCCGAGGGCGATCCCGGCCTCGACCCCGAGGGGCTGGGACTGACGCCGGAGATCACGGCGAAGATCCCGGCGAAGATCCTGCACATGTACGTCCCGGGGGCCACCCTCGCCGACGCGCTGCCGCACCTACGGGAGACCTACTGCGGCACGATCGCCTATGAGATCGAGCACATCGCCTCCCACCGCCAAAGGGTGTGGCTGCGCGAGCACATCGAGTCCGGCGTCTTCCGCCAGCCGCTGACGAGCGAGGAGCAGAAGACGTTGCTGGGACGCCTGACGAAGGTCGACGCGCTGGAGCGCTTCATGCACAAGGCCTACCTCGGCCAGCACCAGTTCTCGATCGAGGGGCTCGACATGACCGTGCCGATGCTCGACGAGCTGATCCAGCTCTCGGCGCTCCAGGGCGGCAAGGAGGTGGTGATCGGGATGGCCCACCGCGGGCGGCTGAACGTGCTCGCGCACAACCTCGGTCGCCCCTACGACACGATCTTCGCCGAGTTCGAGGGCGCCTCGACGCTCGAGGCCGTGACGACGATCCCGCAGGGGGGCACGGGCGACGTGAAGTACCACCACGGCACGCAGGGCTCCTACGAGCTCCCCGACGGGGAGAGCATCCGCGTGAACCTGGAGTCCAACCCGAGCCACTTGGAGTACGTCTCGCCGGTGGTCGAGGGCGCCACGCGCGCGGCGCAGACGACACGCCAGGGACCCCACGCCCATCAGGACACCGACGCGGCGGTGCCGATCGTGATCCACGGCGACGCCTCGTTCCCCGCCCAGGGAGTGGTGGCGGAGACGCTCAACCTGCAGGCGCTCGACGGCTACAAGGTCGGCGGCACGGTCCATCTGATCACGAACAACCAGATCGGCTTCACGACCGACCCCGACGACGCCCGCTCGACGCGCTGGGCCTCGGATCTGGCGAAGGGCTTCGACGTGCCGATCATCCACGTGAACGCCGACGACGTGCCGGCCTGCATGAGCGCCGTGCGCCTCGCGTTCGCGTTCCGCAAGGAGTTCGGCCACGACGTGCTGATCGACCTGATCGGCTACCGGCGCTTCGGGCACAACGAGTCCGACGAGCCCGCCTACACCCAGCCGGAGATGTACGCGAAGATCAAGGGCAAGAAGCGCGTCTCCGAGCTGTGGGCCGAGCGACTCGTGGCCGACGAGGTCGTCACCCGCGAGGAGGTCGACCACCTGGCGCAGGGTGTGTGGGACAACCTCACGCTGCTGCATCAGCGCCTGAAGGCGAAGATCGCGGACGCGGCCGAGCACGGCACGGCGCAGGAAAGCACCGGCGAGTATCAGCTCGACCGCTCGCCGAGCCCCGAAGTGAGCACGGCGGTGCCCGCGGAGCGGCTACGCGAGCTGGGCGAGGAGCTGCTGAAGGCGCCCGACGGGTTCACCGTCCACCCGAAGCTCGTGAAACAGCTCGAGCGCCGCCGCGAGGCGCTGCTGGCCGGACCGGATCTGGCACAGAGCAACGGCGGCACGGCGGGGCCTTCACCCGCCCCGGGCATCGACTGGGCGCACGGGGAGGCGCTCGCGTTCGCCTCGCTGCTCACCGAGGGCACCCCGATCCGCCTCACCGGCCAGGACACCGAGCGCGGCACCTTCAGCCAGCGCCATCTGGTGCTGCACGACGCGAAGACCGGCCAGACCGTCTGCCCGATCCAGAGCCTGCCCGAGGCGTTGGCTCCGCTGGAGCTGCACAACAGCCCGCTGTCGGAGCTCGCGTGCATGGGCTTTGAGTACGGCTACAGCCAGGAGGCGCCGGAGACGCTCGTGCTGTGGGAGGCGCAGTTCGGCGATTTCGTGAACTCCGCCCAGGTGATCGTCGACCAGTTCATCACCTCGGGCCTGGCCAAGTGGGGTCAGACCTCACGCTTGACGCTGCTGCTGCCGCACGGCTACGAGGGCTCCGGGCCGGAGCACTCCTCGGCGCGGCTGGAGCGCTTCTTGACGGTCGCCGCGGAGGGAAACATCCGCGTCGCGAGCCCCACGACCCCGGCCCAGTACTTCCACCTGCTGCGCCGCCAGGCGCGGATCGCCAAGCAGCGCCCGCTCGTGATCATGACGCCGAAGTCGCTGCTGCGCCTGCCGCAGGCGACCAGCACGATCGCGGACATGGCGGAGAACACACGCTTTCAGCCGGTGCTCGCCGAGCCTGGGGTCGACGACGCGCAGGTCACGCGCTTGGTGCTGTGCACCGGGAAGATCTACTACGACCTCGTCGGCCACCCCGAGCGCAAGTCCCACCCGGGCCTGGCGGTGGGTCGTGTGGAGCTGCTCTACCCCTTCCCCGAGGGTCAGATCCTGGAGCTGATGGGCCGCTACCCGAACCTCCGCGAGATGCTGTGGGTCCAGGAGGAGCCGCGCAACATGGGCGCGCGTGCGCATATGTTCCCGCGGCTGATGCAGATCATGCCCGACGAGATCCATTTCGGCTACATCGGTCGCCCCGAGCGCGCCAGCCCCGGCGAGGGCTACCCGGCCGCGCACATCACCGAACAGAGCCGCATCGTCAGCACCGCGATCAACCTCGGCGAGCCGATCTCCCAGTACCCGCGGAAGACTCCCGGAGAGCGCTGATGGGAGCGCTGTGGCGACGGTTCCGGGAGATCATGGCGCAGCGTAGACGCCGGAAGCGCTTGCGCTAACGGCCGCTCCAAACGGGATCCCGCTTCTCCTTGAATGAGCTCGCGCCCTCTTTGGCGTCCTCGGAGACGAACACCGGCCCGGAGATCGCGCCCTGGCGCTCCCACATCTCGGCGCTTGACCAGTCGAACTGCTCCTGGAGGATCCGCTTGGACGCGACCAGCGCGAGTGGGCCGTTCTTGGCGAGGGTGGCAGCGAGCTCGAGGGCCGCATCGACGGCGGAGCCCGGCTCGGCGAGACGGTTGACGAGGCCGAGCTCATGGAAGCGCTCGGCCGGGAGCGGATCGCCGGTGAGGGCCAGCTCCATCACCACGTGGTAGGGGATCCGCCGAGGTAGGCGCAGCAGGGCGCCCCCGGCCGCCACCAAGGAGCGCTTGGCCTCGGGGATACCGAGCTTGGCGCCGCGCGCGGCGACGATCAGGTCGCAGGCGAGCGCGATCTCCATGCCGCCCGCCACCGCGAAACCCTCGATCGCCGCGATCAGCGGCTTGCGAGAGGCGCGCTGGGCGATCCCGGCGAAGCCGCGGTCGCCGAACCAGGGCGACTCGCCCTTGACGAACGCGCCGAGGTCCATCCCCGCGCAGAAGAACCCGCCCGCGCCGGTGAGGATGCCCACCGACAGCCGCTCGTCGCCGTCGAGCTCCTCGAGCGCCCCCGCGATACCCGCGGCGACGGCTGCGTTGACCGCGTTGCGCACCTCGGGACGGTCGATCGTGATCAGGAGAACGTTCCCGCGCCGCTCGGTGAGTACTGCCTCGGAGTCGCTCATACGGGAATCCTACGCCGCGAACAGCGTTAGATCGGGCTCGCGCTCGCCGCGGAGCACCTCGAGGTCGACCTCCACGCAGTCGATTCCCCGCGCCTGGGCGAGCACGCGCGCCTGCGGCTTGATGATCTGCGCCACGAGCACGCCACGGCAGGCGCCGAGCGCGGGATCCAGGCGGATGCGCTCCAGGTAGCGCGTGAGCTGCTCGACGGCGTCGATCGTCGCGATCCGCTTGATCTCGACGGCGATCCACTCGTCCTCCACATCCCGGCACATCAGGTCCACCGGCCCGATGTCGGTCGGCCACTCGCGCCGCATCAGCCGGAACCCCTCGCCGCACCACTGCGGAGCGTCCGCGAGCAGCTCCTGGAGCTCGCGCTCCAAGCCCTCCTTCTCGAGTGACACGAGCACATCGAGCTCGTGCTCGATGTCGGAGAGCACCTCCGCGATCGTGATCTCCACGCGGTCTTCCTGGCGCTGCTTGCCTGTGCCCTGCCGGGTACGCACCACCAGCCCCGTCAGCCGCCCGTCTGAATCCGTCTGCTCTTCGAGGACCGTCGGCGGGGTCATCCAGTTGAGCGGCTTCACGTTCGGACCGCCACCGTCGGCCCACACCATGAACGTGCCGTCGGCCTTCAACATCAGCAGCCGCACGGCCTCGGGCAGTGAGGTTGTCAGACGGCCGATATAGGCGACCTCACAGCGGGCGACGATCAGGCGCATCGCCTGACGGTAACGGCTGCGCCGGATCGACAGACGCCTGCTGAACGGGATCGGCTGGCGCCGCCGGGTCGACGACCACGGCGTCGGCGGGCGCGGCGGGCACCGGCTCCGATGCGGCCACGAGCTGCGCCTGCTGGGGCACGAGCGGTGCGGTCGTGTGGTCTCCGCCATCCACAGCCTGGCTCATCGCGTCGCGGAACTCTTTCATGCCATGACCGAGCGAGCGTGCCAGGTCGGGCAGGCGCTTCGGGCCGAGCACGATCAGCGCCACCGCGGCGATGAAGATGAGATGTACTGGATTGTCGATTCCCATTTGACCCTTCCTACGCTCCCGACACCCGATTCGATCACTTTTAAGAGTATCGCCACCGCCGAGCCGCCCCCTACGCTCTCATGTCGTGGCCACCGAAGCGAGTCCTCCTCAGACGTCCCCCCAGGCCGGTCGCCCCTACCCGCCGCCCGCGGTGACGGAGCCGTTCTGGCCGGCCCAGGCGACCATCCTCGCCGCGATCGCGATCCAGCTGCTGCTCCCCGCGCGCCTCACCGTCGGCCCGACCTGGCTGATTCCCGGCCTCGAGGGGGCGCTGCTGCTCGGCATGTTCCTGGCCACGCCCCGCCAGCTCGAGCACGAGCACCCTCTCCGGCGGCGGTTCGCGCTCGGACTCACGGCGCTCGTCTCGGCCGCGAACATCTACTCGCTCGCCGCGCTCACGCACTACCTGCTGCACCACAACGTCTCCCAAGGCCGTGCGCTGATCGGCGCCGGCGTGCTGATCTGGCTGACGAACTTCCTGATCTTCGGCCTCTGGTATTGGGAGATCGACCGCGGCGGACCCGGCAAACGCGCGGCCGGCCACGACGGCCCTCCCGATTTCCTGTTCCCGCAGATGGCCGACGACCGCATCCACCCCCGCGATTGGCGTCCCAAATTCCTCGACTACCTGTACGTCTCGCTCACCAACGCCACGGCCTTCTCCCCCACCGACACGATGCCCTTGACATCGACCGCGAAGAGTTTCATGGGCATCCAATCGCTCGTCTCGGTCGTCACGATCGGCCTGATCGTCTCCCGCGCGGTCAACATTCTTTAGGTACCCGCGCGCTCACGACCCCGGGAGGTGCACGTCGGTCCTCTTGCTCGGCCCGAGGCAGGCCGGCAAGAGCACGCTCCTGCGCGAGCTGGCCTGATTGTCCTGTGGCCGTTGGCGCAGGCCGAGATCGAGGGATCGAGGAGCAACCTCATCGACCAGCTCTTCGACCGACAGGCTCCGGCGATCCGTGATGCTCCCATCGGCCCCGCCGCGTGGTTTGCGCGAGCAATCATCGGCGGTTTCCCAGAGGTGCGCACCCGTCCATCGGGGAGGTCACGCAACCGCTGGTTTGAGACCTACCTCGCAAGCCTCGTGCAGCGCGATCTGCGCTAGCTGAGCGACGCACAGAAGCTCGAGGAGATGCCACGCCTGATTCGTGTGCTGGCCACCCAGGCGACGGGGCTCCTGGTCCCGGATCGCCTCTCGCAGCGCGTCGGCCTGAACACAAGGACGATCCGCAGATCGAGGCCAAGGCGAGCGCCTCGTTCGGCGCAAGCGATCGCAAATCGCTCGTGCGACTGCGCGACGCCCTCGGGGAGAAGTTCCGTGCAGGCGTCATCCTTCACACCGGCCCAGAAACGGTGGCGCTCGGCGAACGACTATGGGCGCTGCCGGTAAGCGCGCTGTGGCACCCGACGGAAACACAAAATCTATAGATCGCGGCCCTGATAGCCCTCAGGCCCTTGCGTGGTGACGGCTGCGCTTACGCGCCCGCCAATCCCGGCGACCGCCGGTCAGAGACTCTGCGACGCCGACATCTGCGGTTCGAGCGCTAGCGCCTGGGCCAGCAGTTCTTTCAGCTCGCCCTCGGCGCCGAGGGCGCCTGCGCGCTCGAGCGCTTCGAGCGCGCCCTCGCGGTCGACCAGCAGCAGCCGCAGCCGCCCCAGCCGCTCCCACGCGCCCGCGTCGGATGGCCCGCGCTTGACCGCCCTTGCCGCGGCCTCCTCGGCCAGGTCGATCGCGCCGATGTCCTCGTAGATTCGCGCCGCGAAGCGGTGTGCGGCGGGGTGCCCGGCGTCGGCGCGTGCCCATTCGTGCACCGAGCGAGCCGCCGCCTCCAGGTTGCCCGCCTGCCAGAACGCGAGCGTCATCAACCGCAGCACCGCCACGTTCCGCGGCTCGGCGTCGCGCGCGTAGATCAGCCGCTGCGCCGCCAGCGCGTACTCCTCTTCGGCCATCGCCCGCTGCGCCGCGATCAGGAAGCGCTCGACGCGCTCCCCCGCCGGGTCGGGCTTGGAGAAGTCGACGAACTTCATGCTCCCCGCCGGCACCGTCCGCACGCCGTGGCTGAACTGCACGCGCGCCCACTGCTGCATGTCGTCATCCTCGCCGGTGAAGTAGATCCCCGCCACCGTCCCCACCCCCCACTCCGGGTAGGACTCGCAGCGCGCGTAGCGGTGCACCACCGAGTGATCCGGCACCCTGCTGCCGAACGGATCGTACTTTTGCTGCTCCGCCGCCTGTTTGCGTGCGCGCTGCTCAGCCTCATACGCACGTCTGCCGGCCTCCTCGCGCTCCCTCCTCGCCGCCTGCGCGCTCGCGCGCACCGCATTCCGCGACACGCTCCCGCCTTTGAAGCCCTCCGCCAGTCGCTCCAACTGGTCGGCCGCCTCGTTGATCGCCTTCAGGTGGCGCTCATGCTCGAACTGCCTGCCCTGCGGCGCCACGTCGGGGTGCCAGCGCTTGGCCATCCGCCGTCGCGCCAGCTGCACCGCGCGCTTGTCGAACGGCGCCTCCAGCTCCAGCAGCAGCAGATGCTGCTCGACGTCGAGAACGGTCGTAGGCATGACCAATCACGTTAGCGCCGCCGGCTGCCGCGGGCACGCACCTTCGTCCGGCGCGGCCCGAAGCCGTGCCGGCCACTTCCCCCTCACGCCGATCCCGTTGCACCTCAGACGGCTCTGCCGTCCCATAAAAAAATCAAGACCTCCTATCCTGGCCTCGACCATGTCCTCGCAATACATCTTCACGATGCACCGCCTCTCCAAGCTGCATCCGCCGGAGAAGACGGTCCTCAACGACATCACGCTCGCCTTCTACCCCGGGGCCAAGATCGGCGTGCTCGGCTACAACGGCTCCGGCAAGTCCACGCTCTTGCGGATCATGGCCGGGGAGGATCAGGAGTACCGCGGCGAGGCCGCGCTCGCGCCC
>DASRKZ010000098.1:0-3021 GCA_035648675.1 Solirubrobacteraceae bacterium | reverse complement strand
CTCCAGGCGCCCGACGAGATCGCTCGAGATCCAGGTCGCCAGCGCCTGGGGGGGCGGGGCCGGCTCCGCGCCGGCGCCCAGGGCAAGCTCGAAGTAGTCGCCCAGCTCAGCGCGGAAGGCCAACTGCCGGGCGCTCTCGCGGCTGACACCCAGCGTCTTCTCCAGGCGCTCCGCCCGCGCCGCGGGCAGCTCTCCCATCGCCCCCGCGGCTGCATCGAGCATCGCCTGATCGATCGCCACCGGCACGAGGTCGGGCTCGGGGAAGTAGCGGTAGTCGTGCGCCTCCTCCTTCGAGCGCAGTGACGTAATCGGTGGGTGGGCATCCGGTTTCGGGTCGAAGTGAAGGGTCTCCTGCGTGACCCTCTCCCCCGCCCTCAACGTCGCTTCCTGACGGGCGATCTCCGCGCGGATCCCGCGTTCGATGAAGCGGAAGGAGTTCATGTTCTTCAGCTCCGTCTTCGTCCCCAACTCACTCGTGCCCGCCGGGCGCAGCGAGATGTTCGCGTCGCAGCGCAGCGAGCCCTCCTCCATGTTCACGTCGCTCACCCCCAGCTGGCGCAGCGTCGTGCGCAGCAGCCTCAGCCACTCGCCGGCCTGCTCGGCGGCGTGCAGGTCGGGCTCGGTGACGATCTCCGCCAGCGGCGTGCCGCCGCGATTGAAGTCGACGATGCTCTCCGCCGAGCCCTGAATCCGGCCGCTCGAGCCGACATGGATCAGCTTGGCCGCGTCCTCCTCCAGGTGCACCCGATGGATGCGCACCTCACCGAGCCTCCCGCCGAGGCACAGCGGCTCGTCGTACTGGGAGATCTGGTAGCCCTTCGGCAGATCCGGATAGAAGTAGTTCTTGCGGTGGAAGATCGAGCGCGGCGCCAGCTCCGAGCCGAGCGCCATGCCGATCATCAGGCCGAAGTGCACGGCGCGGGCGTTCGCCACCGGCAGGCTGCCCGGCAGGCCCAGACAGACCGGGCAGGTGTGGGTGTTCGGCGGCTCCCCGAACGACAACTCGCAGCCACAGAACATCTTTGTCTTCGTCTTCAGCTGGACGTGGATCTCCAGGCCGATCACGGGCTCATAGGCGACCTGGTCCGAGACGGTGGCCGAAGCCGTCATGCGCGCACGCTCGATCCGTCGAAGCCGAGCGCCCGCTCGAGTGCGTGGGCGGCGTCGAGCAGCCGGTTCTCGCTGAACGCGGGGCCGGCGATCTGCAGGCCGACGGGCAACCCCTCGCTGAGCCCGCACGGGATCGAGATCGCGGGGATCCCCGCCAACGACATCGGCACCGTGCAGTAGTCGTTCAGGTACATCGCCAGCGGGTCTGCGGTCTTCTCGCCGAGCTTGAACGCGACCGTGGGTGCGGTCGGCGTGACGATCAGATCGACCTGCTCGAACGCCGCGCGGAAGTCCCCGACGATCTTCGTGCGCACACGCTGCGCGCGGCCGTAGTAGGCGTCGTAGTAGCCGGAGGAGAGCGCGTAGGCGCCGAGCATGATCCGCCGCTTGACCTCCGCCCCGAAGCCGTCGTGGCGCGTGCGCGTGTACATCTCCACCAGGTCCCTCGGATGGGCGGGGTCAAGCTTCCGCATGCCATAGCGAACGCCGTCGAAGCGCGCCAGGTTCGACGAGGCCTCCGCGGGCGCCAACACGTAGTAGGCCGCGAGGCCGTGGGGCGCATGGGGCAGGCTGATGCTCTCGACGATCTCCGCGCCCAACTCCTCGGCACGGCTCAGCGCGGCGCGAAACGCATCGAGCACGCCCGCTTCGATCCCTTCGCTCCCTTCGATCCTGTCGCTCCCGTCGCCGGTGGATCCGCGAGTGAGCTCCTCGGGCACGCCGAGCCGCAGACCGTCCAACCGCTCGGCGCCCGGGAGCGCGATCTCCTCGGGAAAGGCCAGCGAGGTCGCGTCGCGCTCATCGTGGCCGACCATATGGCGCAGCATCAGCGCCGCGTCGGTCACGTCGCGCGTCAGCGGCCCGGCCTGATCCAGCGAGGAGGCGAACGCGATCATCCCGTAGCGCGAGACCGCTCCGTAGGTCGGTTTCAACCCGACGATCCCGCACAGCGCCGCCGGCTGGCGGATCGAGCCACCCGTATCGGTCCCGAGCGCCCACGGTGCGAGACCCGCCGCGACCGCGGCGGCGCTCCCACCCGAGGATCCGCCGGGTACCCGCTCGCGGTTCCACGGATTGAGCACCGGCCCGTAAGCCGAGTTCTCGTTCGAGGAGCCCATCGCGAACTCGTCCTGATTGGTCTTCCCCAACAACCTCGCGCCCGCCCCGGTCAGGCGCGAGACGGCGGTGGCGGTGTATGGCGGGAGATATCCCTCGAGGATCCGCGAGCCCGACTGGCTCGGCACGTTCTCGGTGCAAAACAGATCCTTCACCGCCAGCGGTACGCCGTGAAGGGGGCCCGTGGGAACCGGAGCGTCGCCGGGGGGCGCCTCCCCGGCGACCCACGTGAAGCAGTTCAGCTCGTCCGCGCCCGCGCGGACACGGTAGGCCTCGAACAGATCCTCCGAGGAGAGCGAGCCCGCCGCGATCGCCCCGGCCGCCTCCGCGGCGGACAGGCCGATGATCTCGGTCGCGCTCATGCCTGGGGACTCGGGACCAGAAATCCCTCGCCGTCGCCGCTCACCGCGGGGGCCTGGGCGAGCGCGACCTCACGCGGCAGCGATGGCCTCGGCTTGTCCGCGCGTAGCCCACCGGTGACCTCGACCACGTGTGTCGTCGGCGCCACATCCGTCAGATCGAGCTCCTCGATCGTCGCGATATGACCAAGCACGGAGGACAGCTCGCGGGCCATCGGCTCGACCTCCTCCTCGCTCAACTCCAGACGCGCCAGGCGCGCCACATACAGAACCTCGTCGCGGTCGATCACGGCGAGGCATTCTACGGGGCGCCACTGGCGCCCCGTAGCCGGCGCGTCCCCGTCAGCTATCCGAGGACGGCGGCGCGGCCGGTGGCGGGATCGGAGGAGTGGCCGGAGGAGGGATCGGAGGGGCGGCCGCGCCGCCGTCCTCGGAT
>DASRKZ010000097.1:0-19389 GCA_035648675.1 Solirubrobacteraceae bacterium | reverse complement strand
CACCCACCCCGCCCCCGCCAGGGCGGGCGGGGTCTTTACCGTTGATGGAGATGTCGATGTGCTTGAGCCACTGCTCGTCGTTGCGCTCGGGGAAGTCGGTCCTGAACTGCGCGCCGCGGGACTCCTTACGCTCGATCGCCGCCACGACGGTCGCCTGCGCGCAGTCGAGCATGTACCCGAGCTCCAGCGCGCCTAAGACGTCCTGGTTGAAGACCGTCCCGCGGTCGTCGATGTAGGCGCTCTTGGACTCCTCCTGGAGACGATTCACGATCTCCAGCGCCTGCTCCAGCCCCCCCTGGTCGCGGTACACGGCGACGTACTTGTTCATCGTGTCGCCGAGCTCCTGCTTGATCTCCGACACGCGACGTGGGCGGGTGGGGCTCCCATTCCTATCGCGCGCGATGATCGAGTCGATCGTCGCTGAGTCCTCGCGCAGCTGCGCGTCGCTCCCCTTCGGCATCCCCATCGTCGCCGCCCGCTCGGCGGCGTGCTCGCCCGCGCGGCGCCCGAAGATCAGCGTGTCGAGCAACGAGTTTGCGCCGAGTCGGTTGCCGCCGTGGACCGACACGCAGGCCACCTCCCCGGCGGCGTAAAGCCCCTCGATCGAGGTCGCGCCGTTGACGTCGGTCTTGACGCCGCCCATGATGTAGTGCTGGCCGGGCTGGATCATGATCGGTTCGCGCGTGATGTCGACGCCGGCGAAGTCTTTACCGATGTTCACGATCTCGCGCAGCGCCTCGAGCGTGCGCTTGCGCGGCACCTTCGTGATGTCGAGCCAGATGCCCGAGCGCTCGGCGCCGACGCCGCGCCCCTCGAGGATCTCGGTCTGCTCGGCGCGCGAGACGACGTCGCGCGAGGCCAGCTCCATCTTGTTCGGCGCGTATTTCTCCATGAAGCGCTCGCCCTCGGAGTTCAGCAGCACCGCGCCCTCGCCGCGCGCGCCCTCCGTGATCAGGATGCCGTTCTCGGCGAGCGTCGTCGGGTGGTACTGGACCATCTCCATGTCCATCAGCGGCGCCCCCAGCCGGTAGGCCTGTGCGATCCCGTCGCCGGTCACGATCAGCGCGTTGGTCGTCGGGCGGTACGCCTGCCCGGCGCCGCCGCAGGCGAGGATCGTGTTCTTTGCGTGGAAGGTCTCCATCCGCCCCGTGCGCACGTCGCGCGCGACCACGCCGCAGCAGCGCCCGTCGTCGTCCTGGAGCAGCGAGGTCGTGAACCACTCCTCGTATCGATCGACCGTTTCGTGGTGCTTCATCAACTGCTCGTAGAGCACGTGGAGGATCGCCTGGCCGGTGATGTCGGCGACATAGGCGGTGCGCTTCATCGAGGCGCCGCCAAACGCGCGCAGGTCCAGTTCGCCTGACTCGTTGCGGTGGAACGTGACGCCGATGTGCTCCAGGTGCATGACCTCGGCGGGCGCTTCCGAGCACATGATCTCGATTGCGTCCTGGTCGCCGAGGAAGTCGGAGCCCTTGACCGTGTCATACGCATGCGAGTGCCAGTCGTCGTCGACGCTGATCGCGGCGTTGATCCCGCCGGCGGCGGCCACCGAGTGCGAGCGCACGGGGTGGACCTTGCTCATGATCGCGACGCTCGAGCCGGTCTGGGCGGCGGCGAGAGCGGCGCGCTGGCCCGCGAGGCCCGCGCCGATGATCAAAACGTCGTGTGCTGGCATGGCTCCCTGTGCTAGTCGTCGTCGGAAGGAAAGAGGCAGGCGATCCGTTTCGCCGGGGACTCTATAAGGACCAATCCCCCCAGGCCCGCTCGCTCCCGTCGGGTGTCCTCCAACGCCTGCGTTCGCGGGGAGGCTCGCTTATGTGGCCGGGCGTAACGCCTGGCGAACCTGCGCCAGCGTGACCACGCCCTGGAGCACGCCGTCCTTGTCGACCGCGACCATCGCCCCCAGGCGGCCGAGCCCCTCGGAGCCGAGCAGCGACTCCAGCGGCGCCTGTACGCCGATCCGCACCGGCAGGTCCTGCTCGAGCACCTCGACCACCGGCAGGGCCGGCCGTCCCGCCGCGATCTCCTCGTCGATGCGCCCTTCGCGGACGACCCCGAGGAAGTGCTGTGCGGGATCGACCACGGCGAACCAGGGCCAGCGGTAGCGCAGGAAGAACTGCTCCCGGGCGTCTAGCAGCGTCAGCCCGGCGGGGACGGTGACGGGCTCGCGATCCATGATGTCGGCGACGGTGATGCCCTGGATCCGCTGACCGAGCGAACCCTGCACCACCGCCTGGCCGGCGGCCTGGTAGAGGAAGAAGGCCAGCACCATCGTGATCAGCCCGAACGAGGCGCCGCTCGCCAGCCCGAACAATCCGAGCGCGCCCAGCACCAGTGCGAAGCCCTGGCCGGCGCGACCGGTGTAGCGCGTGGCGCGGTTGCGATCGCCGGTCCGCCGCCAGATCGCGGCGTGAGCGAGCTGCCCTCCGTCGAGGGGGAAGGCCGGGACCAGGTTGAAGACGAGCACGAGCGCGTTGATCGTCCCCACCCAGCTCAGCCACACGAGCGCCGGTGTGGCATGCACGCTCGAGCTACCCACAGCCACCTGGAAGAAATGCCCGCTGTCGGTCAAAAGCGCGCCGGCGGCGATGCACACGACGATCACCACCAAGGTCGCCAGTGGGCCCGCGGCTGCCACGCGGAACTCCGTGCCGGGCCCCTCGACCAGGCCGCTGGTCCGCGTGATCCCGCCGAACGCCCACAGGTCGATTCCCACGACGCTCAGCCCGTTGCGGCGGGCGACGAGCGCGTGGCCCAGCTCATGGAAGATCAGCGAGGCGAAGAACGACAACACCGAGGCGACGGCGACCAGATAGGCGGTCGTACGCGAGCCCCCGAGCACTTCGTGGAAGTAGGGCGTGGTCGCGAAGATGAAGAAAAACAGCACGACGAACCAGCTGATCCCCACGCCGACGCGGATCCCGAAGATGCGGGCGAGCTGGAAGTTGGTGCGTAAACCCATACCTGAATGGTAGGTGCCGGTCCGTCTGCGCCGGGTTGCTACACCTGTGGGCGGCTTCGCGCGATGATCGTCTCGAAGTCCGAGCCGGCCGGCAAGGTGCCGTACTCGAGGCCGCCGTCGCCACCCAAACGCGAGGCGCAGAAGGCGTCGGCGACGGCCGGCGGCGCGTTACGTACAAGTAGCGACCCCTCGAGCGCCAAGGCCATGCCTTCTACCACCCGTCGCGCGCGGGACTCGAGCGTCGCGGGATCGGTGAACTGCGACTTCATTCGCGCCACGTGCGCGTCCAGGCGCGCGTCGGCGCCGTGGGCGAGCTCGACCTCGGCGAGGAACACCTCGAGCGCGCGCGGGGAGCTGCGGAGTGCGCGGAGCACGTCGAGGCTGATCACGTTGCCCGAGCCCTCCCAGATCGAGGTGAGCGGCGCCTCGCGGTAGAGGCGAGGCATCCCCGAGTCCTCGACGTAGCCGTTGCCCCCGAGGCACTCCATCGCCTCGAACGCGTGGTTCGGCGCGCGCTTGCAGGCCCAGTACTTGCCGACTGCCGTCGCGACGCGCTTGAACAGTTGCGCGTCGCTGTCGTCGATGCCTTCGCGCGCGTCGCTCGAGGCCTCGTCGTAGGCCCGCGCGAGGCGGAGGGCGAGCGCCGTGGAGGCCTCGGACTCGAGGCAGAGGTCGGCGAGCACGTTGCGCATCAGGGGCTGCTCGATCAGCGTCTTGCCGAACGCCGAGCGGTGGGCGGCGTGGTGGGTGGCGTTCACCACCGCCGCGCGCATCCCGGCGGCGGCGCCGATCACGCAGTCCAGGCGCGTGTGGCCGACCATCTCGATGATCGTCGGCACGCCGCGGCCGGGCTCGCCCACCATCCGCGCCCACGCGTTGTGCAGCTCGATCTCCGAGGAGGCGTTCGAGCGGTTGCCGAGCTTGTCCTTCAGGCGCTGGATGTGCATCGCGTTGCGCGTGCCGTCGGGCAGGACGCGCGGCATCAGAAAGCAGGACAGGCCCTCGGCGTCGCCGCCGCCGGACTCGGCCTGGGCGAGCACGAGGAAGATGTCGGACATCGGCGCCGAGCAGAACCACTTGTGCCCGGTGAGCTCATACTCGGCCCCCGCGCGGGAGGGTGGGCTTCCAGACACCGGTCGGGCGGAGGTGGTGTTGGCGCGCACGTCGGAGCCGCCCTGCTTCTCGGTCATCGCCATGCCCGCGATCGCCGAGCCCTTCTCGGCGGCGGGGATCGAGCGGGGGTCATACGTGGTGGCGGTCACGAGCGGCTCCCACTCGGCCGCCAGCTCGGGCTGGGTACGCAGCGCGGGCACGACCGCGAAGGTCATCGTGATCGGGCAGCAGAAGCCCGCCTCGGCCTGCATCGCGGTCATGTAGAGAGCCGCGCGCGCGGTGTGCGCGAACGGCTCATCGCTCGTCCAAGGCAGCGAGTGCAGCTCGTTTTCCACCCCCATCCCCATCAGCTTGTGCCAGGCGGGGTGGAACTCGACCTCGTCGATGCGGTTCCCGTAGCGATCGTGCGTGTGGAGGATCGGCTTGTTCTCGTTCGCCAGCCGGCCCCAGTACTGCTGTGGGAGGCCGCCCACGAATTGGCCCAGCTCCGCCGCGCGCCCGCGCACCCATGAGGCCCCCTCGCGCTCGACGGCCTCGACCAACGGCAAATTGCTGGAGAAGACGTCCAGTCCCTCGAGCGGCGGCGGCTGGTTTGCGACGGTGTGGGTCTGCCACGGCGCGTCCGCGGCTTGGGGTTGGGAGATGCTCGCCATCCTGGGGACAGTGAAGCAGAGACCGGCCCGGGAGCGCGCGGGCGATAGCATCGGCCCCCCTCCAACAGCAGAGACCTCAAGGACCCCGCCCATGGCCAAGATCAAGGTAGAGAACCCCGTCGTCGAGCTCGACGGCGACGAGATGACACGGATTATCTGGTCGTTCATCCGGGAGCAGCTGATCCTGCCCTACCTCGATGTGGAGCTCGAGTGCTACGACCTGAGCATCGAGAGCCGCGACGCGACGAACGACCAGATCACCGTCGAAGCGGCCGAAGCGATCAAGCGTCACGGGGTCGGCGTGAAGTGCGCGACGATCACCCCCGACGAGGCCCGCGTCGAGGAGTTTGGCCTGAAGGAGATGTACCGCTCACCCAACGGGACGGTCCGCAACATCCTCGGTGGCGTCATCTTCCGCGAGCCGATCGTGATCTCGAACATCCCCCGCCTGGTGCCCGGCTGGACCAAGCCGATCGTGATCGGCCGTCACGCCTTCGGCGACCAGTACCGCGCGACCGATCTCGTCGTCCCCGGAGAGGGCACGCTGACGCTCACATACACGCCCGCCGACGGCAGCGAGCCGATCGAGCTCGACGTCTATGACTTCCCCGGCGGCGGCATCGCGATGGCGATGTACAACCTCGACTCCTCGATCCGCGACTTCGCCCGGGCCTCGCTGCGCTACGGGCTGGACCGCGGCTACCCCGTCTACCTGTCCACGAAGAACACGATCCTCAAGCGCTACGACGGGCGTTTCAAGGACCTGTTCGCGGAGATCTACGAGGATGAGTTCAAGGCCGACTTCGAGGCGGCGGGGATCACCTATGAACACCGTCTGATCGACGATATGGTCGCCGCCTGCCTGAAGTGGGACGGCGGCTACTTGTGGGCCTGTAAGAACTACGACGGCGATGTCCAGTCGGACACCGTCGCCCAGGGCTTCGGCTCGCTCGGTCTGATGACCAGCGTGCTGATGACCGCGGACGGCAAGACGGTCGAGGCCGAGGCCGCCCACGGCACCGTCACACGTCACTACCGCCAGCACCAGCAGGGCAAGCCGACCTCGACCAATCCGATCGCCTCGATCTTCGCATGGACGCGGGGGCTGTCCGCTCGCGGGCGGATGGACGGCACACCCGAGGTCTCGGGCTTCGCCGAGACGCTCGAGCGCGTCTGTGTGGAGACCGTCGAGAGCGGCAAGATGACCAAGGACTTGGCCCTGCTCGTCGGCCACGACCAAAAATGGCAGACGACGCAAGAGTTCCTTGCCTCGATCGCCGACAACCTCACCCAGGAGATGAACCAGTGAGCAAACCAGTACGCGTCACCGTGACCGGTGCGGCCGGTCAGATCGGCTACAGCCTCGTCTTTCGCATCGCCAGTGGACAGCTGCTCGGCCCCGACCAGCCCGTCGACCTGCGGCTGCTGGAGATTCCGCCGGCGATGGGCGCGCTGGATGGGGTGGCGATGGAGTTGATCGACTGCGCCTTTCCACTGCTAACCGGGCTCGATCTGCACGACGACCCGAACGATGCATTCGACGGAGTGAACATCGCGCTGCTGGTCGGCTCGAGGCCACGCACGAAGGGCATGGAGCGCGCCGAGCTGCTGAGCGAGAACGGCAAGATCTTCACCGTCCAGGGTAAGGCGCTGAACGACCGCGCCGCCGAGGACGTGAAGGTGCTCGTCGTGGGCAATCCCGCGAACACGAACTGCCTGATCGCGATGAACAACGCTCCCGGCATCCCGCGCGAGCGCTTCACGTCGATGATGCGCCTCGATCACAACCGCGCCGTCGCGCAGCTGGCCGCCAAGGCGCAGGTAGCCGTGGGCGACGTCACCCAGATGGGGGTGTGGGGCAATCACTCACCGACGATGTACCCCGATCTGTTCAACGCGCTCGTGCGCGGAGAGCAGGCGGCCGGCGTGGTCGACGACCAGGTTTGGATCGAGAGCGACTTCCTGCCGAACGTCGGCAAACGCGGCGCGGCGATCATCGAGGCGCGCGGCTCCTCGAGTGCCGCCTCGGCGGCCAACGCGGCGATCGATCACGTCTACGACTGGGTCAACGGCACCAAGGGCCGGGTCTCGATGGGTGTCCCCTCCGATGGCTCCTACGGAGTGCCCGAGGGTCTCATCAGCGGTTTCCCGTGCACCTGTGCAGATGGCAAGTGGTCGATCGTCGAGGGCCTCGAGCTCACCGAGTTCTCACGCGGCAAGATCGACGCCTCGGTGGCCGAGCTCACCGACGAGCGCGACACGGTTCAGAGTCAGGGCCTGATCTAAGCCGGGACCGATCCTGCTTCGTGCTTCCGCGGGGGTGCGCAGTGCGCAGTGTGGAGTGCCCGCAGTGGGCAGGGCGCAGGGTGAGGCGGCGCGGGGGAGTCTTTCGTTTACGAGGGGTGTGTAACCATAGTTATACGCTCCTCGTAAAGAGTGTTAACTGTCCTGTCATAGGCACACAAAGGTCATAGGAACACAAAGAGGGCGCGGCATCCCTGCCGCGCCCCCATGTCCGACAGTGACTAAAAGGCGTTACCCCTTGGGGTGCCAGCCGCGGCCCTTCTTCTCCAGTTTCCCTTCCTGCTCGAGTCCGGGGAGTACGCGGTAGAGGTAGTTCTGCTTGATACCCATCTTCGCGGCCAGCTCGGGGATCGTGATGCCGGGCTGTCCCTGCACGAACGAGAGTGCCTGAGCGGCGCGCGTGCCGCTGCCTTTGCGCCGTCCGACGCGAGCCGCTTTACGTCCCGGGGGACGACCTGGCGCTTTACGTCCCGGGGGACGACCTGGTTTTTTGCGTCCCGGAGGGCGACCTGGTTTTTTGCGTGCCGGGCTGTCCGTGGTGGCGGCCGCGGTGGCGGACGGGGTACTGGTTGCCGCGGTCGCTTTACGCGTCGCTTTGCGCGTCACTTTGCGCGTACGGTTGACCGAACCACGCGGGCGTCCCGGTCCACGGCGGCGCGGTGCGGCGGTGGTGGCGGAGGAAGTCGATGATGCGCCCACCCCGTCGAGTGCCGAAGCGGCGGCCTCGAGGCGGCGATACTCGTCCACCAGCGGGGCCAGCTCCTTCAGTCGGTCGGTGATCTCTCGGCGCTTCACGTCAAGGAAGTCGGTCACGGTTACATCCTCTTCATTAGTGTAAATGTGAGCTAAGTCACATTATTTCTGGCGTTCCACCGTCACCTTACACGATCTTTCTCTGAAGACTTCGTGGTGGTTCGGGCAGGCACACGCCGTGGCGCCTGCCGGTGATGGCTAGTTTGAGGCGGATTCCAGGTAAGCGCGCAGGCGCTCGAGCGTGCGTTTTGCCTCTCGCTCGGGTATCCCGCCGACGAGCGCGCGGCTGACGATCGCGCCGACGGGTCCGAGTGGGGGACGGAACTCGTTGCGGTAATCAAAATGTGTGCCGCCGTCCGATGTGGGGCTCAAGATGTACTCCGTGCGCGCCCGCGAGCGGGCCGGTCCACGACCCTCCCACACGGCCTGCTCGCGGGGGCGACAGTCGACGAGCTTCCAGTGAACGTCGAGGCTGACCCCACGCAGATGGATCTGCTGGTCCATCCGATAGCCCACGCGCGGTGGCCCGTCGTCGGCATGGTTGAGCGCGCGGTGAACCGTCACCCAGTCGCCCAGGCGAGCTGGATCCATGACCGTCCTCCACACATCCGCGGGCGCGGCCGCGATCTCGATCGAGGCGGTGACGAGGCTCATCGGCGAGTGGGGAACGGTGGCCCGCAGAGAGTGGGGAACGGTGGCCCGCAGAGAGACGGTTGGGTGTGCTCGGTACTCATCGCGCCGCCAGTGGTTCGGATTCCTCCCACACGCGCAGCGCGTGTTCGACGGCGGAGTCGAAGGAGTGCAGATCCACACCGAGCAGCCCGGCCGGCCCAAACTCACCCAGTTGACTCGGCTCGCGCGAGAGCTCGCTCAGTTGATTCGGATCGCGCGAGTTGTCGGGGAGGAGGTCGCCTTGGAGGCTCTCCATCAGTGGCAGGATCAGCTCGGGATCCTCCGCGGCGATGGCCGCGGCGACCCGCGCCGCCACCGGTGTCACGTTCACACCCAAACCGAGCACCGGCCGCCGCACGAGCATCAACTCGGCGATCCGGGAGATCATCTCTCCGTAGCTGAGCACGTCGGGTCCGCCGACATCGAGCGAGCGACCCGCCACCGCGGTGGCGGTGGCCGCGGCGGTGAGCATCTCGGTGATGTCGCGCTCGTCGATCGGCTGGGTACGGAAGGCTCGCCACGCGGGCAGCGTGAGCACGGGTAGACGCTCGACGAGGCGAACGAGGAAGCGAAACGAGCGCGAACGCGCGCCGATCACGATCGAGGCGCGGAGGGCGACCGAGTCGGGGACGGCTTGGAGGAGAATCCGCTCGACCCTCTCGCGACTGGCGAGATGGCGCGAGGCGGTGCGATCCCGCGGGAGCAGCCCGCCGAGGTAGACGATCCGTTTGACACCCGCGCGGGTGGACGCATCGGCGAAGGTGCGCGCGGCGACCCCGTCACGCTCGGCGAAGGTGCGCGCCGCTAGCCGGTCGCGCTCGGTGAAGGTGCGCGCCGCGAGCCGCTCGCGCTGGGCGAAGGAGCCCTGGGGGGGTGACCTCCGCTCCATGGAGTGGATCAGGTAGTAGGCGACGTCGACCCGGGCGAGCGCGCGGGCGAGTCCCTCGCCGGTGAGCGCGTCACCGCGGAGCACCTCCACCTCCGAGCTCACGCCGGCGGCACCGCCGGGAAACGCGCCGGCCAACGCGGCGGTCACCCGCGCGGGGTCGCGGCCGAGCGCGCGGACGGCATGCCCCTCGGAGAGTAGACGTGGGACGAGGAGCGAGCCGGCGAAGCCGGAGGCGCCGGTGACGAGGATGCGCATCGCCCCAGATGATGACGCCGATGGCGGGGATGACGCGGATGACGCGGATGTCCGGGTGGCGTTGGGTGGCGGAGGGTGGTGTTGGGGACGGCGACGGCGACGAAGCGGACACCCAAGCGGCGGGGGATGTTCGGAAAGTGCATGAAAAACCATGCGCTTGTCACGAGATAGTGACTAAATCGGGGCTCTTTGCGGGTAGGAATTGTTTTCCCTGCGATTTGCGGGAAGGCCTCTCGCTGCGCCTTGTGCGGAGATGCGAGCGGTGCTTTGATGGCTCGGCCGGTCCGTCCACCGAGAGCCGCGAAGCAAAGGGGAGTAAGTGCCGACGAAGCAGAGCAACCGAGCGGGGAAGCGCGCGGCACGGAAGGTCACCTGCGAGGACTGCTTCTTCCACACGAACCTCCTCTGCGCGCTCGAGCTCGACGAGCCCTGCTCGACCTTCCGTCCGAGCGAGGCCCAGCTGCGCCCGCCACAGCAACTCCGGTTCGTCTTCCGCCAGGAGCGCCGTTCGCGGGCCGCGTGGGCATTTCCCTCGGCGCAGGAGCAGGCGGCGCTCCACACGTAGTCGTGTCCGAAGTGGGGCAGGCAGGACTGCACACGTAGCCGTGTCCGTCGTGGAGTAGGCGGGCTCCACACGTAGTCGTGTCAGTAGTTCGGTCGGCGCATGCGCCGACCGCGGGGGCGTGCATGCACGCCCCCGGGCAGTGCCGCATGCGGCACTGCCTGCTCAAGGATCGTGCGACGGGACGGCCGTCCGCTCGGCGTGGCGCGCGATCCAGTTGGCGCCGGGCGTGTCGGAGAGCCCGTGGACGATGATCGAGCAGAACACGACGAGCGCCGTCAGGTCGAAGATGCGGGGGCCGTTTTCGATGTGCTGGTCGAGGACGAGCAGCGAGAAGGTCATCGTCGCGACGCCCTTCGGGCCGAACCAGCCCATGAAGAGGCGGGTGGCGCGATCGGTGCGGGTGCCGAGCAGCGCGAGCCACACCGCGAGGGGGCGCGCGATCAGGAAGGTGATGGCGACGAATGCGATCGCGGCCCAGCCCTCGCGGGTGAGCGCGTGGAGCGTGAGTAGTGAGCCGAACACGAAGAAGATCCCGAGCTTCACGATCTCCACGATCTCATCCGCGCGTTCCTCGAAGTGCACGCGCAGCTCCGGCCGGCGGATGCCGAGCACGATCGCCGCGACGAACACCGCGATGAAGCCGTTCCCCGGGGGCGCGAGCACGGTCAGGCCGTAGGTGGCGAAGGCCACGCCGAGCGCGAACAGCGACTTCTGATGGGACGGCGTGCTCGGAGGCTCACCGGAGGGCGTGCTCGGATGCTCATGGGACGGCGTGCTCGGAGGCTCATGGGAGGGCGTGCTCGGAGGTTCGCCGGCTTGCTTCTCCTTGCGGTCTCTGCGGTCGGCCCCACGCGGCATCACCAGCGAGGCGAGCCACCCGCAGGCGATCCCGTAGAGGAAGCCGAGGCCGACGTCCTGGAGCACGAAGCGCCACCAGACGAAGTGTCCCTGAGTGGTGGAGAGCGCCGCGAGGAAGGTGAGGATCGCCGGCAGCGCGAGGCCGTCGTTGAGTCCCGACTCGAGGTTCAACGAATGGCGCACCAGGCGCGGGACGCGCGGGTTGGTGACGATGCTCGAGGTGAGGATCGGGTCGGTCGGCGCGAGCAGCGCCCCGAGCAGGAGGGACTCCGTCCAGGAGAGGCCGAACAGCAGATGCCCGGCGGTCGCCACGACGATCGCGGTGATCGGCATCGCCAGGATCAGCTTGCGGAGGGGCAGATGCCAGGCGCGTTGGAGCATCTCGCCCTCCACCTCGAGGCCGTCGCGGAACAGGATCACGATCAGGGCGGCGAAGGCGAGGTCCTCGACGAAGCCGGAGTGGGCGCGGAAATCGATCAAGCCGGCGCCGCCGCTCCCGAGCGCGAAGCCGGCGAGCACGAACAGCGCCGCGAGCGAGAGCAGCGAGCGCTGGGCCAGATCGGCGGCGAGCGCGCCCATGATCAGCAGCAGGCCGAGCACCGTCACGGTCGCCTGGAAGGTGGGCATCCTCCTAGACTCTCACGCGATCCGGAGGACCCTCGGGAGCGGGACGGCCCGATTCGTCGATCCGAAGGGGGGTATATTGGATTGGACCCAGCAATCTTCTTCCTAGGTGGTGGCCAGATGGCGGCAAAGGACAGCATCGGTAAGGCCGGCGAAGCGGCGCGTAAGGCGCAACGCAGCCAGTACCTGCAGCGTCTCCTCTCAGACGAGGATCTCCGCGGCAATCTGCTCGTCGCGTACGGCGCGGCGCGCACCGCATACGGACGGATGAGCAACGGCAAGCCGGCGAGCAAGGCGTTGTTCGAGGACAAGAAGCTCCAGCGCGAACTCCGCGAGGCGGCGAACGCCCTCCGGGACGCGTCGAGCGCGCTCAAGGAAGGTCCCAAGAAGTCTCGCCGTCGTAAAGGTGGACTCGGTCGCGGGCTGCTCTTGCTGACAGTCGCAGCCGGGCTCGCGCTGGTTCTCAGCGAGGACCTCCGCTCGAAGGTGCTCGACCTGATGTTCGGAGCCGAGGAGGAGTTCGACTACAGCTCGACGACCGCTCCCTCGGAGCCCGCGCCGGTCGCCGCTTCCGCCTCCTGAAGGCGGAAGCCCGCCTTCCTTCGGGCGAGAAGGCGCAACGCATCGTCGAGGCCATGCGGCGCAGCGTCGCGCGGCGCGGCGCCGCTGCCTCGACCTTCGAGCACGTCTCGCGCGAGGCGGGCGTCTCACGCGGGCTGCTCCACTACCACTTCGCCACCAAGGAGCAGCTGCTCGTGGAGGCGGTACGCCGTGACTGCGAGCTCCGCATGGAGCTGCTCGAGCGCCGGCTCGCCGGCGCGCAGACGGCGGACGATTTCATCGACCTGATGGCGCAGAACCTCCAGGAGACCGTCAGCGAGGACCCCGACTTCGTGACGCTCGTCTTCGAGCTCTTCACGCTCTCCCGTCGTAACGCCGAGATCGCCGTCGAGTACGCCCGGCTGATCCGGCGCACCCGCGATCGCGTCGCCGGGATGCTCGCCTCGGCCCAGCGTGAGGGAGTCCTCCACCTGCACGCCGAGCCCGACGCGGTCGCCGAGATCCTCTTCTCGCTCGGCGACGGTCTCGCGCTCCGGATGCTCGCCGAGCCGGAGCGTGACTTCACCGCGACGATCCACGCCGGCATCATGTGCTCGCGGGCGCTCCTCGCCGACTGACCGCCTGACGGTCGGTGGGGTTCGATGGTCGGTGGGGTTCGATATAAAAGTCATGAGTGGTGTGTGACTATGGTTAGACACCACTCGTAGAAAGAGTTATGGGACGGGCCTCTCTTTATAATCGGACGGGATGCCCATCTATGAGTACCGGCGTCCCGACGGGACGACGTTTGAAATCCAGCAGTCCTTCAGCGATGAGACGCTGACCAACGACCCCGACACGGGGGTGAAGGTCGTGCGCGTGCTCCACGCGCCGGCGGTGCACTTCAAGGGGAAGGGCTTCTACAACACCGACTACGGCACGCGCAAGCGCCAGCGCGAGACCGCGGCCGCCGCCGATGGGTCGAGCTCCTCGGAGGGCTCCTCGGCGAAGGGCGACTCCGCGTCCTCGGATTCCTCGTCCTCGTCCTCGTCCTCGGACTCAAAGTCCTCGGAGAGCGGCGGCGCCACGACGGATGCGAAGCAGAAGAGCGAGACGGGCACGACGAAGGACGCGAAGAAGTCAAAGGACAGAAAGCCCGCCGCCGCCAAGAGCTGACCGCCGGCTCACCCCGCCATGAACCGCGCGACGTCCGCGCGGCGCGCAACTTCAGAAATCGTCAGGCCTTCTTCGCCGCTGGGCAGGGTGGTCTGTCCGGTCGGCTTCAGCACGCGCGTGGGCGGCGTGCCCGTGACGGCGAGCGCGGCGAACATTCCGAGCAGTTCCGGGCCGCTCATGTCGGAGATGATCGCCGGCGGAGCGTTCCAGGCGATCAACGGCAGACGCAGGAAACTCGAGGGCGAGAGCAGCCGGGACTTCATGTCGTTGAACAGCGCCTGCTGGTGTTCCTCGCGCTGGATATCGCTCTCGTTCGGCGCGCACAGGTTCTCGCGGGTACGCGCGAGTGCGAGCGCCTGCTTGCCGTCGATGTGGTGGGTGCCGGGGGGCAGGCGCAGCGTGAAGCCGCCGTCGGCCGACCCGCCGTCGAGCTTCGAGACGATGCAGCCCCCGGTGTAGTCGACGCCGCCCATCGCGTCGATCAGCTGCGGGAAGTTTTCGAAGTTGACTTCGACCATGTGATTGATCGGGATGCCGAGCCAGTGCTTGATCACCGAGATCGACTCGGCGGGCCCACCGTACTCGTGCGCGGCGTTGATCTTCTGCGGACCGTGACCGGGGATTTCGATGACCGTGTCGCGCGGAATCGACAGGCGCGCCGCGTGGCCGCCGCCGGTGCGGATCAGCATGATCGTGTCCGAGCGGCCGGGGCCCGTGGTTTCGGCCCCCGGTTCCTTGCTGTTTTTCTGGCGCCGGTCGGAGCCGAGCACGAGGATGTTCTCGGCGCTCGTCAAAGGGAAGCCCGCCGGGTCGAGCACGGCGGCGACGTCCGCGGGGGGAGAGGTGCGCTCGAATTGGGAGCTGATCAGGAACAGCGCGAGCGAGAGCACCAGCCACCCGAGCGCCAGCAGGAGGAGGCCGAGGACGATCCGCTTCGGCTTTGCCCAACGGCGCCACCGCGAGGGGCGCCCGTCCGCGCTTCGTGGTGGTCCGTCTCCGCGCCGAGGGGGCTCGTCCTTGCGCCGGGGGGAGCGAGGCGAGAGTGGCGCCTGCACGTCCTCCTCGCGACGGGCCAGCAGCCGACGCCCCGCTCGGTAGCGGGTGTACTGCGGCGGGGGCTCGCGGTCGGAGGACATACGGAGCACCCTATATTTGCCGGATGAGCTCTGCGGGTGCGCCAGTCGGGCGGTTGGAGGTCGAACCGACCGAGGGTGACACGGCCGGGCGGCCTGAGGGTGAGGCGGCCGGTCGCTCTGCGGGTGCGGCGGTCGGACGGCTCGTGGTGTGCCCCACGCCGATCGGCAATCTCCAGGACGTGACGCTGCGCGTGCTCGAGGCACTCCGCGAGGCGGATGTGGTGGCGTGCGAGGACACGCGACACACGAAGGTGCTGCTCGATCGCCATCAGATCGCCGCGTCGTTGGTCAGCTACCACGAGCACAACGAGCGCCCGCGTGCCGCGGAGCTCGTGGCGCGGATCCGCGAGGGAGCCGTCGTCGCGCTCGTCTCCGACGCCGGCATGCCGCTCGTCTCAGACCCCGGCTTCCCGCTCGTGCGGGGATGCATCGAGGCGGGGCTCCCGGTCGAGGTGTTGCCCGGCCCGAGCGCCACCCTGAGCGCGCTCGTGGTCTCGGGTCTCCCGTCCGAGCGCTGGGGGTTCGTCGGGTTCCTCCCGCGCAAGCGCGCCGAGCGCGAGCGTCTACTCGAGCACGCCGAGGAGACGCTCGTCGCGTTCGAGTCCCCGCGACGGCTCGCGGCGACCTTGGCACAGTTGGCCGCGCGCGACCCGGACCGGCCGTTGGCGGTATGCCGCGAGCTGACGAAGCTCCACGAGGAAGTCCGCCGCGGGAGCGCCGCCGAGCTGGCGGCGCACTACGCCGAGAGCGCCCCGCGTGGCGAGGTGGTGCTCGTGGTGGGCGCCGCCCGATCGGGTTCCGCCGATCCCGGCCGGCGCGAGGAGGCGCTCGCCGCGGTACGCGAGCTGGTGGAGGCCGGCGCTCGCCCGCGGCCGGCCGCAAGCGTGGTGGCAAAGCTGACGGGCGCGCGCGCGAATGAGCTCTACCGGGAGCTCATGGACGACCCGTGATCCTGATGGTATGGCCGGCGGCATGTATGTATGTCAATTTATGGTCGGCGGCATGTATGCATGTCAATTTTTCGAGCGTGTATATCCATAGTTACACACCCCCTTCAATGGCAACAACATATATCGCCAGAGAGGCGCGGATCGTGCCTCCGATCGCAGTCCGCCAGTAGCCTGGGGCGGACAGTGTCCTTCTATGTGACCACACCGATCTACTACGTCAACGCGGCCCCGCACCTGGGGCACGCGTACACGACGATTGCCGTCGACGCGATCGCGCGGCACCACCGTCAGCGCGGGGAGGACGTGTTTTTCCTGACGGGCACCGACGAGCACGGCGAGCCGGTGGCCGACGCGGCCCACGCGCTGGGGATCGAGCCCCAGGAGCTGGCCGACAGGAACGCCGAGCGCTTCAAGGCGCTCGTGCCCCAGATCGGCGCGTCGAGCGACTTCTTCATCCGCACCACCGACCCCCAGCACATGGCGAAGGTCCAGGAGGTGCTCACCCGGGTGCGCGAGAACGGGTTCGTCTACGAGGGCACCTACGAGGGCTGGTACTGCCCGCGCTGTGCGGACTTCAAGGCGGAGGCCGAAGTCGACGAGGGCAATCGCTGTCCGATCCATCACATCGAGCTGACGCGCGAGCAGGAGGAGAACTACTTCTTCCGCCTCTCCGCCTTCCAGGAGCCGCTCGAACGGCTCTACGCCGAGCGCGAGGACTTCGTCGCGCCCCGCACGCGCTACAACGAGGCGCTCTCCTTCCTCCGCTCCGGGCTGCGCGACGTGCCGCTCTCGCGGCACAAGCTCACCTGGGGAGTGCCGGTGCCGTGGGATGAGGAGCACGTCTTCTATGTGTGGTTCGACGCGCTCCTGAACTACTACTCGGCGCTCTCCTACGCGCGCCCGGGTGAGGATCTTACGTCCGAGTTCTGGCCGGCCTCCTACCACGTGATCGCCAAGGACATCCTCCGCTTCCACGCGATCTACTGGCCCGCGCTCCTGATGGCGGCCGGGCTCGAGCTGCCGGAGCGGATCTTCGTCCACGGCTACCTCCTGATGGACGGCGAGAAGATGAGTAAGTCGCTCGGCAACGTGCTCGACCCGTTCGCGGTGATCGAGCGCTTCGGCGCCGACGCGCTGCGCTTCTACCTGCTCCGCGACGTGCCCTTCGGCCAGGACGGCTCGGTCTCGACCGCCGCCTTCGAGCAGCGCTACGCGAGCGAGCTCGCGAACGATCTCGGCAATCTCGCCAGCCGCACGCTCGCGATGATCGTCCGCTACCGCGACGGGATCCTTCCCGCGAGCGAGCCCGACCCGGGGCTCGTCTCCGATTTCGACGGCCTCTCCGCGCGCGTCTCGGAGCTGATCGACGGGGCCGAGCTGACGCTCGCGCTGGAGGAGATCTGGCAACGGGTGCGCCGCCTGAACCGCTACGTCGAGGAGCAGGCGCCGTGGCAGCTCGCCAAGGACGACTCGCGCGCGGGAGATCTCGACCGCGTGCTCACCACGCTCGCCGAGGGACTGCGCGTCGTCGGGGTGCTCCTCTGGCCCTACCTCCCGGCGAGCTCCGAGCGGTTGCTCGCCGCGCTCGGCGCTCCCGACCTCTCGCTGGCGGGCGCCACGCTCGGGGCCGGTCGGATCGAGCGCGTCGGGAAGATCGACTCGCTCTTCCCCAAGGACTCCTGACGTGATCGATTCCCACACCCATCTCCATCTCTGCGAGCCGCCGGACGCCGAGCTGGTGGCGGCGGCGGAAGCGGTGGGCGTCACCCGGATGCTCACCGTGGGCACCGACGGCGCGTCCTCGCGCCTCGCGCTCGCGGCAGCGGAGGCGTTTCCCAACGTCTACGCGGCGGTCGGCTGCCATCCGAACGAGGCGCGCGGCTTCGACGAAGCCGACCTGGCCGAACTCCGCGCGCTCGCCGCCCACCGCCGTTGCGTGGCGATCGGCGAGACCGGGCTCGACTTCTACCGCGACGTCGCGCCCCGCGCCGACCAGGAGCGCGCGTTCGCCGCGCAGATCGCGCTCGCGCGCGAGACCGAGAAGCCGCTCGTGATCCACACACGCGCCGCCGAGGATGCGACGCTCGACCAGCTCGCGCGCGAAGCCGGCGGGTTGAGCGTGGTGATCCACTGCTTCTCGATGCCCCCCCGCCTGGAGGAGTGCGTGGAGCGGGGCTATGCGATCTCGTTCGCCGGAAACGTCACCTACAAGAACGCCGCCGATCTCGCCGAGGCGGCGCGAGCGGTCCCCGAGGATCGCCTCCTCGTGGAGACCGATGCCCCCTACCTGACTCCACAGGTGCTCCGCAACCAGAAGGGCACAGGCAAGGCACGCAACCAGCCGGCCTTCGTCGCCCATACCGTCGCCTTCCTCGCGGAGCTGCGCGGGGTTTCCGTGGAGGACCTGGGCGCCACCGTGGAGCGCAACGCGGCGCGGGTGTTCGCTTGGTGAAGACCCCCGAGGCCGATGTCGTTCCCGTCCAGCCGAGCCTCCGGCGGCTGAAGCAGTTCGGCATCCGGCCCGATCGCGAGCTCGGGCAGAACTTCCTGATCGACTCCAACATCCTCGGCGTCATCGGTCGCGCCGCCGCGCTGACCCCGGAGGACATCGTGCTGGAGATCGGCGGAGGCTTGGGGGTGCTCTCGGAGTACCTCGCCGAACGCGTCCGACACGTGCATGTGGTCGAGATCGACCGCCGCCTCGAGGACGCGCTGGATGACGCCATCGGGCCGCTCACCAACGTCACCGTGCATTGGGAAGACGTGATGAGCATCGACCTCTCCGCTCTCCGCCCGCAGCCGACGAAGGTGGTCGCGAACCTCCCCTACGGAGTCGCCGCCGGCGCGCTGCTACGCACGATCGAGGAGCTGCCTGGGGTCGAGCTCTGGGTGGCGATGGCCCAGCGCGAGGTCGGCGAACGCCTTGCCGCCGGGCCGGCGGGTGGCGAGCGGCCGGGAACCGATAGAGGCGCCTACGGCGTGCCCTCCGTGATCGCGCAGCTCGCCTGCGAGGTCGAGGTGCTGCGGGCGATCCCCCGCACGGTGTTCCACCCGGTGCCGAACGTCGACTCGGTTTTAGTCGGTCTCCGCCGCCGGGGGCCGGCCGCCGCGGGGCCGCTCCGGGGCCTCGTGAACGGCGCCTTCGCCCACCGGCGCAAGACCCTCGCCGGTTCGCTCGCGCTCTCCGGCCGGGGCGGCGGCCGCTCCCGCGAGCAGGTGCGGGGTGCGCTCGAGCAGCTCGGCCATCCCGCCGACGTGCGCGCCGAGCGCCTCCCCCCCGAGGACTTCCGGGCGCTCGCGCGCCTCCTCGAGCTATGAGCGGTGCCCCTCCCCGCGGCGCCGCTCCCGGTGGCTCCCCCGGCGGCGCCGCTCCCGGTGGCTCCCCCGGTGGCTTCCCCGGCGGCGCCCTCCCCGCGCGGGCGCTCGCCCCGGCGAAGATCAACCTCGGCCTATTCCTCGGCCCGACCCGGCCCGAGGACGGCAAGCATGAGCTGGTGAGCGTCATGCAGTCGATCTCCCTCTCCGACGAGCTCACACTGGAGCCGGCGCCCGCGGGCGCCGAGGAGGACGAGGTCTTCTGCCCGGAGATCCCCGGCGCGCCCTCGGAGAATCTCGCGGGGGTCGCGCTGGGGGCCTTCCGCGCGGCCACCGGCTGGGATGCGCCGCCGCTCCGCCTGACGATCGTCAAGCGGATCCCCGTAGCCGCCGGCTTGGGAGGGGGCTCGGCGGACGCCGCCGCTGCGCTGCGGTTGGCCCGGTACGCCTCGGGTCTCGGCGAGGAGCAACTACTGCACGAGCTCGCCGCCGCGCTCGGGGCGGACGTGCCCGCGCAGATCGCCCCCGGGCGCTGGCTGGCAGCCGGCGCCGGTGAGCGGCTGCGAGAGCTCCCTCCCCCGAGCCGGCCCTTCGGTGTGCTCGTCCTTCCCCTCGCCGCCGAGC
>DASRKZ010000096.1:0-11176 GCA_035648675.1 Solirubrobacteraceae bacterium | reverse complement strand
CACGAACAGCCCCCCCGGCGCCCAGTGGGTGACCGGATAGCCCGCCTGGTCGGTGGCCCACACCACGAACAGCGCCAAGGCGGCCAGCGCGGGAACCGTCGCCGGGGCATCTCGGAGGATGGCGATCGGGCCGCTCGCGGGGTGATCCGGTGCTGGCTGATTGGCGGTTCTGGACATCTCGCAGCGAGGCTATCGTCATCGTATGCGGCTGATACCCATCGACCAAGGAGACCACGGCCATGAGCGCAACCGATGACCTGCTACGGAACGCCGGCGAGTACGCCGCGAGCTTCGCCAAGGGCGATCTCCCGCTCCCCCCCAAACGATCCGCCTTTAGCCGGCCGGTCGATGCTGGCGGCATGTTCTCTGGGGGATCGCAGACGTGACGGACGCACGCCGGAAGGCGATCAAGCGTCGACGGGTAGTCGCGGTGGCGGTAACGGCGAGCACCTTGGGCGCTCTGATCCTGCTGGCGCAGGTCCTCGGCAGCCCCTCGCGTGGCGATCTCGCCGTTCACGTCGGTGACTCGGCGCCGCCCCGCGGATCAGCCTCCAGCCATGTGTCGAGGAGCGCTCGCGGGCAGTCGCCGGGTGGGGAGCTACGCGCAGCCTCTGACCCCAATGTGCTGCCAGGGCCCGTCTTGATCGCCGATCGTGACAACAATCGACTGCTCGAGGTCAGCCCGACGGGCCAAGTGCTGTGGCGTTTCCCGAAAGGGGGAGATCTGGCGCCGGGCGAGTCGTTCAAGTTGCCCGATGACGCATTCTTCTCGCCCGACGGGAGTCAGGTGGTCGTTACGCAGGAGGATGACTTCGTGATCAGCGTCGTCGACGTGACTCACCCGCGGATCGTCTTTCGCTACGGGCACCCGGGCGTCCCCGGCTCCGAACCCGGCTATCTGCACAATCCCGACGATGCCCTGCTCACGCCCGGCGGCGCAATCCTCTCGGCTGACATCAAGAACTGTCGTCTGGTCGTCATCCGTCCTCCGGCTCACTATGTGACTCACCAGTTGGGCGAGACGGGCAACTGCACGCACGAACTCGGCGTGTCCTACGGCAGTCCCAACGGAGCGTTCCCGATGAGCGACGGCGACACCGTGGTCACCGAGATCAACGGCGACTGGATCGATGTGCTCGGCCGCGAAGGACGACCGGTCACGGATACTCATCCGCCGGGCTTCAGCTACCCGTCGGACACCAACGAGGTACGCCCTGGCGTGTTCCTCTCCGTCGACTACACCAATCCGGGCGCGATCGAGACGTTCACGGCCGCCGGCCGGCTGTTGTGGCGCTACGAACCAACGGGTGCCGGCGCGCTCGATCAGCCCTCGCTGGCGCTGCCGCTGCCCAACGGGGATGTGCTGGCAAACGACGACAAGAACGATCGCGTGATCGTGGTCGACCCTCACACCGACCGCATCGTCTGGCAGTACGGACACACCCACCAACCCGGCTCTCGTCCGGGCTATCTGGCGAACCCCGACGGCGTGGATCTTGCGCCACCGCACTCATTGACGATGCGCTTCGCACACTCGATGCAGGCACCCTGAGCTACCCCAGCTCGAAGATCGAGGACTGCGTCCCACTGGCGCCCTGCCCCCCCGCGAGGACGATATGTTCTCCGATCGTGGCGATGGCCATGTCAGACAGCGGGAGGGCGAGATGTCCGGCTCGATGGACCCGACCACTGTCCGGGTCGATGGCGAGGATCGCCGAGGTCTGGGAGCTTGGCGCGATGCCACGGCCTCCGATCACATAGACAGCGGAGTGAAAGCTCGCGGCGGACGCGTGAGTGAGAGGCTGAGGCAGGCTACCGATCTGCGTGACTCGACCCGTGGAGGGATCGAAGCTGAGGATCGCTCGGCTGGCGCCCGTTTCCGTCGAACCGCCGGCGATGATGACCTTCGAGGTGGTTCCCGCGACGGCCGCGTAGCGAAGTCCTGAAGGAAGATGGCCGACGAGCACGGGGACCGTCCCGGGGCGCCAGGCGAGGATCGTGTCGAGTGCTCGCTGGCCGTCGTAGCCGCCGATGATGTAAGCGGTGCTCCCAATCGTGGTCACCGCGACATCCGACGCTGGTCGCGGCAGATGCCCCACGACGGAAACACGACCGTCGCCGGGTTCGTAGCGCACGATGTGATCGTAGGAGTTGAACTGTCCGCCGCCGAACACGTAGACATCTCCGTCGAGGCTCGCGCCTTGAGCGTCGTGCTGCGCTTCGGGCAGCCGTCCGGCGCTCACGGCCTGCCCCCCCGCGAGGATGGTAATGGCGGCCGTGGAAGTGTCACTGCTGTCAAGGCCGCCCAGCAGCACCAGGCGCTCTGCGCCTAGTGACACCGCGGCGGCGTCTTGCAAGGGAGCTCCAAGCGTGCCTATTCGTCTCTGACGCAGCACCGGCGCACTCGCCACAGCCCGGCCGGAAGATGGAGCGACATGTGCACCGCCACGGAGGCGGGGGCCGTTAGAGGAGGACGTGCTTCCCGCACTCGCGATGAGAATGACAAGGATCGCTATGCAGAGCAGCGCCACCGGCACGGCCAGACGAAGTTGGCGTCGACGGCGCGTCATCTGGCAGTCGGCCCGGCGAGCTCAGCGTTTTGCTCGCGTGTCCTCGACGCAGTAAAGCGCGGGAGCTCGAGCTCGATCCTCGTGCCGCTTTCGGGTCGGTGTCCCACCACTACATGTCCTTCGTGGGCCTCGGCGATCGCGCGCACGATCGCCAACCCGAGTCCCGTCCCGCCGGAAGCTCGGTCCCGGGCCGCGTCGGTGCGGTGAAAGCGGTCAAAGACGCGCTCGCGCTGGTCTGAAGGGATGCCCGGCCCATCGTCTTCGACGACGAACCACAGGTGATCTGTGCCCCCGTGCTCGACTTCCAGGCGCACCAGTCCCTCACTTGGAGCGGTGTGTGCGATCGCGTTGCTGAGCAGGTTACGCAGCGCCTGCGCAAGGCGATCGGGATCGGCTCTCAGGGTCCCAGCCGGGACGGGCCCGAGCTCGAAGCGCCGGTCGGCGAGCAGGCTCATCCCGTCCCACAGCTCCTTCACGTAGGCCGGTAGGTCGATCGGCTCGAGGCGCAGGAACTGCGTCCGCTCGGCCTTGGCGAGCAGCAGCAGATCGTCGACCAAGCGTGTAATTCGCGCCAGCTCCGCTTGCACGAGGCGCTCCACGCGACGCACCTCCTCGCCCGATGGGTCCGTCTGCGCGGCGAGCACCTCCAGCCGCCGATCACGGTTAGGGGCGTGCGTAGCTCGTGTGATGCGTCGGCGACGAACCCGCGCTGGCCCGCGAAGGCTTCGGTCAGCCGGTCAAGCATGTGGTTGAAGGCAACAGCCAGTACCCGCACCTCCCCTCCCTGACTGTCCGGGTCGTGGATGCGCGGGTGCAGGTCGCCGGCATCTACCTGGGCGGCGACAGCGGCCATGCGGCGCAACGGACGCGACACGCGGGTGCCGATCACGTAGGAGGCGAGCAGCGCGCCGGCGAGCGTGAGGATGCCGGCGAGGATAAACGCGCGCGCCACACCTCTCTGGGCGTGAGCGACTGTGAGCAGAGGCTCGCCTACACCCACGGTCACCAGTGGCCCGCCAGGGATACGCACCGTGCGCTTGAAAACGCGCAGATCACCCACGTCGGGGAGGCGCAGCGTCGAGTATCCGTCGTGCTTGTCGAGTTGCTGTGAGAGGCGGTTCTCTTGGGCTTGAACGGCGGTGCTCTCGCCATCGTCGGGGGCCGCTTGAGCGAGGAGCTCGGGGCGATTGGTGCTCGTTCCCGCCCCTGGGACGATCGCGAACAGCAACGTGGAGCTCGCGCTGAAGGGCTGAGCGCGCACGTAGCGAGTGGCTGCCCGGGCGACCCCACGAGAGGAGCGGTCATCCGAGGAGATCAGGGTGTGCGAGAGCTCGCTCGCGTCACCCGCGATCTCCTGGTCGATCTGGCGACGCAGCTGGGTGCCGGTCCCTCGATAGACGGCCACGAAGGTGATTCCCGTACAGATCAGCATTACCACCGCGACCCATGCCACCAGGCGCCAGCGCAGTCCGATCCCAGCCAGACGCCGTCGCGGGCTTGCGCGGGTCAAGCTCCCGGACCGCGGCGTGGGAGACGGACCACTAAGCGGCATTGCCGAAGCGGTAGCCGACCGCGCGCACCGTGAAGATCGGTACCGGGTCATCTGGACGGTTCAGCTTGCGTCTGAGATAGCCGATATAGACATCCACGACGTTCGTGGTGGGGTCGTGTTCATACCCCCACACCGTGCCGAGGATCTGCTCGCGTGAAAGCACGCGTCCGCGATGGCGCAATAGATACACAAGCAGCTCGAACTCGGTGGTCGACAACCGCACCTGCTCTCCACCTCGGCGCACTTGGCGGGTGAGCATGTTCACCTCGATGTCGCCGGCGCTCAGCGTCCCCGTTGTGGCCTGCGCAGTCAGACGCAGTTGAACTCTCACCCGGGCCGCGAGCTCAGCCAGGGAGAAGGGCTTGACCAGATAGTCGACCGCGCCCGCATCGAGCCCCATAACACGATCCTCGGTCTCACCGCGGGCAGTCAGCACGATCACGGGCAGGCTCGGCTTGGCCTGGCGCAGAGAGGCAAGGATCTCAAGGCCGCCTCTGCCGGGAAGCATCAGATCCAACACGATCAAGTCGAAGCTGTCGTTTAGGGCGCGCCGCTCGCCCTCTGTCCCGTCCAGCTCGGCTTCTACGAGGAAGCCCTCGGCCTGAAGGCCCCGCCGAACGAAATCGACGATCCCCGGCTCGTCCTCGACGAGCAGGATCGCCGGTGACATCGCCGGCTCCTCGGCGCGGTCAACGGAGCGCTGCATCACCCCAGGATAACTCGGCACAGAGACCGTGGGCCTCGCAGGCGATTGGATTGACGCGCAAATGAGAGCGTGGATGCGAGCAGCCCTGGGAGCCAGGTGCCGGAGTAACCGCCTAGCAGCAGCGTCATCGCGCCCAGACCTCCGGCTGACGCTCCGGCTCGGCAGGCCAGCCCGCGAGCCGCAGCACCTGCCCATCCTGGGCCACCAGTCGCGCCGGTAGTCCGCTCTCGGCGAGCCACGCCACGCCGGAGCTTCCGCGCACGAGCGCCGCGGTGCTGGCGATATTGGCATCCACGCACGACGCCGCGGCCACACTGACCGTCCTCCACTCAGAATCGACCGGCGCATCCGTAGCTGGGTCAATGATGTGGTGCATCGTCTGCCCGTCATGGATCCAGCGTCGCGTGGTCGTGCTGGAGCTCGCCAGGCCACCGGAGGAGATCGCGATCGTCTGACCCTCGCAATCCAAGCTGGCGCGGTGATCGTCGGTCACGAACACGCGCCAACCCCCAGCCGGTCCCGGACCCGCGAGCGCGATATCGCCACCCAGGCTGACCAGGACCCCCGCGCCCGTCGCCTCGTGAGCGGCGTGTGCGGCACGGTCCGCGGCCAATGCCTTGGCGGTAGCGCCGAGATCCAGCCGCACACCGCGCCCGACATGAATCGTCGAATGCTGGTGGTCGACGGCGATCGTGCGCCAGCCGGCGATACGCCGCGCAAGCACTCGGGGCCCTTCTCGCCGATCCTCCGGCGACCGGCTCGCAGCAGAAACCCGATGCTCGCGGCACTTCGCCACAGTGTCGTCACGCTTGGCAGCGGGGCAGTCGAGCAACTCGTAGTCGCGGTCATAGCCGGCGATCGTGAGCGCTTCGCCCAGCGCAGGGTCGACATCGCCATCGGTCAAGCGTGCGGCACGCAGCCCCACCTCCACGGCCTCGAGCAGCAACGGCCCCACGCGCACAGGAGCACCGGCGCCCGCGTTGACGCGCTCGAGCTCGGAGTCGGCGCGGAAGCGACTACACGCGCGGTCGATCTCCCAGAGGTGCTTTTCGACGAGCCCGCGGGCCCGCGCCAAGGCTCCTGGGTCGGTCAGCTTCAACACCACGCTCGTGCCGAGCGCCCGCCAGCTTGCCGATACGGGCTCGCAGGTATCCGTGAGCATCGCTCAGCGCTCCTCAGGACCCACCCGAGACCACCGGTGCTTCTGGCGCCGGCTGGGTGTCCTGCCAGGAAAAGCGTGGGCTGCGACCGCTGTGAGCGCCCCCGTCAAGGTCAAGCTGCCGGCGAGCAACCAGCGCTTGGCGAGTACGAGCTTGCGCAGCCCGGCATCTCTCGCATGGGCTGAAGACCGCAGGTTCATGCAGTCATATTCCGCCTCAGAACAAAATCCCAGCTAAGACGCGAGTGAGATATCTCTTACGTTTACCAGCCGAACTAGAGGGTAATTCACCAGCCACCAATGAGCGCACTAACTGACTTGTGCGCTGCTGGTACTCGTGGTGCTCCTACCAACGTCGCACATGGTCCTACCGTTGCAGCAAGCCGGTAGAAACTCCCCATTCGCACCGTGTAAGAGGTCAGCTGACTCGGAGCATCAAGTGGTGCGAATGATCAGAACCGAGCACGGAGCATGGTGGGAGACCTTGTTGGGCACCGAACCCAGCAGGAAGCGCTTGGCGCCGGTCATCCCCTTGTTACCCACGATGACCAGGTCGGCCTCCTGCTCCTCCGCGACATCGAGGATTGCGTCGGCAGGATCTCCCTGACGTGGGTACACGTCAACGGTGACCCCCGCCTTGCGGGCAACCTCAGCGGCCGCCTGGAGCGTCGCGTCGACGTCCTCCCGCGGGTTGATCGCCCACTGCAGATCCTCCGGGGCGTCACGCTGTTCCTCGCGCAAGCGCTGCGCCGGCACCGGCTCGTACGCGCTCACCAACTCGAGCTTCGCCCCAACCGCACTGGCTAGATCGACCGCCTGACGCACGGCTTGAGTGGCCGTATCGGAGCCGTCCGTACCCACAACGATCGACTTGAACATGATCCTCCTTGCCCACGTTGGTCCTAGGCTGAGCCGCCGTTGGCCAGCGACGCGATCATATCGGCCCAGGCGAGCCGGTTCAGGCGAGCTTGGTGATCGCGACGATCATCCCGATCACCACAAACACGATGATCGCGATCTGCGTCCAGATCCAGGTGGGAGACATGGCGACAGACAGCGTACTTGGACGCGCTGGGCGAGTACCTGCACCGGCCCGGGCGCCCACGGCTAACGGCTGTGGGCGCTCGCGTGGCTCGCTCAATGGGCCACGGCGGAGGGTGGCGATCGGGCCGCTCGCGGGGTGATCCGGTGCTGGCTGATTGGCGGTTCTGGACATCTCGCAGCGAGGCTATCGTCATCCCCCACAAGGACAGCGTGCGCGGGTTCGTCTACGACGTCCACACCGGAGCGCTGCGCGAGCTGTCCTGACCCGCGGCGCATACCGACCCGCGAGGGGCGGATAATCGACCCGGTGGGAGACGCCGAGGAGCTGGTCAAGTTCTATGACGAGGGCTATACCCAGGACCCCTCCGAGGCCGCCCTTTACGCGCGCTGGCGCGCGCTGGGCGCGGTGGGCAAGGCCGACCACGTGCTCGAGCTGTGCACGCGTGCCGGCGTGCGGCCCAGGAGCACGCTCGAGGTCGGCTGTGGCGACGGCGCGCTGTTGTGCGAGCTGCACCGACGCGGCTTCGGCGGGCGACTGAGAGGGGTCGAGATCACCGCGGCGGCCGTCGAGATCGCCCGTGCGCGTCCCCAGATCGACGCGGTGGAGCTCTACGACGGGAGCCGTCTGGAGGTGCCCGACGGCACCTATGAGCTGGGCATCCTCTCCCACGTGCTCGAGCACGTCCCCGACCCCCCGGCCCTGCTCGCGGAGGTCGCCCGTGCCTGCCGGGTGGTGCTCGTCGAGGTGCCGCTCGAGGAGAACATCTCAGCCAAGCGAGCCGCCAAGCGCGAGCACGCCGAGGAGGTCGGCCACCTTCAGCGACTCTCCCGCGACGGCGCCCGCCTGATCGTCGCGCGCGCCGGCCTGCGCGTCGCCGGCGAGCTGGAGGACCCCCTGCCGCTCGCGGTCCACCGCTTCTTCGCCGGAACCACCCCCTCGGCGCGGGCCGCCGCCACCACCAAGTGGGCCCTCCGCGCCGGTCTACACCGCCTCGCGCCGTCGACGGCCCGGCGCCTGTTCACCGTGCACTACGCCTGTCTCTGCCTGCCGGACGGGTAGCCCCCGCCAGCAGCAGCGACAGCACCCTCCCCATCAGATCGTCCGGCACCGCCTCCGGGTCGGCCAACTTCTGGCGGGCGATGCCGTCGGCCAACGCGTCGATCGCCACCGCCAGCTGCTCCGCGGGGATCTCCAGCTCGAGCTCGAACTCGCGCATCCCGTCCGCGATCAGTTTCGTCAGCATCTCTCGCACCTGCGCGAACCGCGCCGCCACCTTCGGGCGCATCCGTGCGTCACGCACGCCGTAGGCCCAGAACTCCATGAACAGCAGCAGCAGCTCCGGCTCGCGCTCGATCATCGTCATCCACCGTCGCGCCCCGCCCGTCGCTCGCTCGGCCACCGACGCACGCTTCCCCACCGCCTCCGCGATCTCCCGTGCGTGACCCTCGATCTCGCGGTCCATCAGGGCCACGAACAGGTCCTCCTTGCCCTCGAAGTTCGAGTAGAGCGCCCCCGTCGAGAACCCAGCCTCGGAGGCGATCTCCTCGACCGAGGCCCCGTGAAAGCCGCCACGCGCGAACACCGTCCGGGCAGCGTTCAGCAGCCGCTCGCGCGTATTGGCCTTGCTCTGCTCGCGTGTCATCCGCGCCGTCGTCATGCTCCGAGCTCCTTTCTCCAACTCTACTTGACAGAGTATTCCCTATTGCGATAGCGTTCGTTATCCGATTGGGCGTGGTCGGTTTGCGATGTCGCCACGCACAGCGTGGGCGGCTGGCCCGCGCGCCATCCGCAATTTGAGAGGAGCCGCATGGCGAGCGTCACCACACCCCCTTCCAGCTCTCCGGCAGACGCCCACCCGCCGGCAGACGCCTACCCGCCGGCGGACGCCCACCTGCCGACCGACTCGATCACCTACGAGGACCTCTATGCGCGCTGGGAGCGCGGCAACTGGAGCGCGATGGAGCTCGACTTCACCGAGGACGCCCGCCAGTGGCGCGAGGAGTTCACCGAGTTCGAGCGTCAGGCCGCCCTCTGGAACTATTGCCTGTTCTTCTGGGGCGAGGACGCCGTCGCCGACAACCTCTCCCCCTACATCGACGCCGCGCCGCTGGAGGAGCAGAAGTACTTCCTCACCACCCAGCAGGTCGACGAGGCTCGCCACGCGGTCTTCTTCAAGCGCTTCATGCAGGAGGTCTGTGGCATCGGCGACGGCTCGATGGCAAGTGGCCTACAGGCGATCAAGCCACAGCTCACCCCCGGCTTTAGCAAGATCTTCGACCGCCTCGACACGATGGCCGACGAGTTGCGCGCCGACCGCTCCCGCTCTCAGCTCGCCGCCGCCGTGACCCTCTATCACGTCGTCATCGAGGCGGCGCTCGCCCAGCCTGGCCAGCACTTCATCTGCAGCTACCTCGAGCGACGCAACGCACTGCCCGCGTTCCGCCAGGGGATGGAGAACATCGCCGCCGACGAGCAGCGCCACATCGGCTTCGGCGTGAAGCTCCTCTCCGATCTCAACCGGGAAGACCCGGTCGGGGTTCCCAAGGCGGTCGCCCGGATTCTCCGCGACGTCACCCGCTACACCGCCCAGGTGTTGATGCCACCAGGCTGGGACGAACGCTACATAACCGTCTTCGGCGCCACCTACGACGAGGTCGGCGTCGAGGGCCTCAACTCGATGACCACCAAGCTGCGCTCGGCCGGCCTCGCGACGGAGACCCTCCCCGGACCGGCGCTCTTGCCGCCGGGGCTCTCCCCGCTGGAGATCTCCCAGCGTGGGCGCGCCATGGCCCAGGCCGGCATCATCGGCGTGCGCGAGGGACCCAGCCGGCGCGACCCCGAGACGCTGGCAATGTTGTTCGACAGCGTCCGTCGCCAGGTCAATCCCAACCACGGCCTCAACCGCCCGACGACGTTCCAGTGGGAGTTCACCGACCCCGACATCCCCACGTGGCACCTGATCGTCAACAACGGCTCGAGCGTGGTCGAGCAGGGCGAGGCGCTCGCCCCCGACCTGCGTCTGCGCGTCTCCTACCAGGACTGGGTCGACATCATCGGTCAGCGCCTCGACCCGCTCCGCGCGATGGCCACCGGCCGGTTACGTCCGCGTGGCAACCCGCTCGCGCTCGGCCGTCTCACCAAGGTCTTCCCCCGCGCCTGATCCGAGGCGCGAGCAGTTCTAGCGCGAGCAGCTAGGCGGAGGGCGCCTCGGCGGGCTTTTGCCGCTTGCGGCCCTTGTGGTCGATGCGCCCCGTGCCGATGCACTCGCGGCAGACGATCCATTTGCCCTCCTGCGGAGGCGTGACGTCCGCAGGAGACCACCACGTCCAGCCCGCTCCGCCACAGACCGAGCATCGGTCTTGCTCGCGGATCAAACGGTCGCTCTGGCCCATCCGATAAGCCTACTCCCGAGGAGGGGCGAGGGAACCTACCCCAAAGATAAAGAGGCCGGATGTTGTAACAAACAATTTAGAGGGAGTGTATAGCTATGGTTATACACTCTCTACAAAGAGAGACAACAATCCCCGCCCCTTTATCTTCACGCGCCCTCGCCGCTACCCGATCCCGAACTCGCGCTGGGCGGCGGCGCCACCAGTGGCCGCACTCGCGGCCGAGGAGCGTGGGGTCGGCTGCCGGGTGGAGGCCGGCGTGGCAACGGGGGTGAACTCCGCAGGCCCGACGGAAGTGGATCCCACGGAGGAGTCCGATCCACCGCCGGCATCCCGACCCGCGCCGGAGGTCCGCGCGCTGGGCGCCCTCCGGGAGAACGAGGAAGCAACGATCGAAGAGGATGGAGTCCGCGCGAAGGCGCGCTCAGGACCAAACTCGCGGCTGGCCCTGCCGGCCGAGGTCAACGCCGCCGGAGATGCGATGGCATCTCGGCCGTGCCCGGCAGAGTCCGGATGCGCACCAGCATCTGCGTGTACGGCTCCCGGCAGGGCTCCCGTGAGTAGATAGCCCGGCGTCGGTGCGCCCGCCGTCCCCGCGGATTGCATAATGCTCGTCCCATCCGCGTCGGAGTGGCGTCCGTGATGCGAAGCCCGCCCGCCTCGACCGCCCTGCCCGTGACCGGGACCGACGGAGAGCGCAACGCAGCCCGCCCCCATCCCCAGCGCGAGTAGACAGCCGACGGCGAGCTTCGCCC
>DASRKZ010000095.1:0-4818 GCA_035648675.1 Solirubrobacteraceae bacterium | reverse complement strand
GCCCCGTCGAACTGCCGGCCGCCGGCAACGACGCGCCGGGATGTCGCTCAGCTCGAGCTCGACCAGGCGCAGCCCCGGCGCGCTGTCAGGGGCCGGCTGCCCACCCTGACTTTGCCAGGAGTTGACCCCGACGTGGTGGTGATAGCCGCTGGCCGAGAGAAAACCGGCGGAGGGAAGTTGCGCCTGCTCCTCAAGCCCGAGCGCGTCGCGGTAGAAGGCGACGGCGCGGGGCACGTCGGAGACCTTGAGATGTATATGCCCGATGGCGGTGTCCGCGTCCATCGCCGCCGTCGCTTCGGGCGCGCCCTCGGCCAGCAGGTCGTCGAGGTCGAGGGGCAGGGTGACCATCTTTACGCCTTGCCCGTCCGCCGGGCGCGCCCACTGCTCGCGCGGACGGTCGACGTAGATCTCGATGCCGAGGCCGTCGGGGTCGCTCAGGTAGAGGGCCTCGGAGACGCCGTGATCGGCGGCCCCGTCGAACTGCCGGCCGCCGGCAACGACGCGCCGCACGGTCGCGGCGAGCGAGGCGCGCGAGGGGTGCAGCCAGGCGACGTGGAACAGGCCGGTGCTTCCGGGCGGGGTTGGAGTGGGGTCGGTGAGGGAGGTGAGGGCGAGCAGCGGATGCTCGCGGTCGGGCCCGAGCAGCGCGCCGGCCGGTCCGCGTGAGATCAGCGGCAGTCCGAGCGACCGCTCGTAGAAGTCGACGCTGCGGGGGAGGTCGCTGACGGCGAGTGCGACGGAGGCGATGCGCAACGCCGGGTCGATCGGGGGGAGCTCCGTCGGCATCGCCTTCGAGGCTACTACGCGATGCCTTGGTCGCCCGCTTATGGATCGCTCCAGGGGGGTAAGCTCGGCGCATGAACCTACGCAAGCTTGGCTCCAGCGACATCGAGGTCTCCGAGATCAGCCTTGGCTCCTGGCTGACCTACTCCGGCGGGGTGGCGCGCGAACAGGCGGAGGAGTGCGTGCACGCGGCGTTCGACGCGGGGATCAACTTCTTTGACACCGCAAACGCCTATGGCAAAGGCGCCGCGGAGTCGCTGTTGGGAGAGGTCCTAAATGAATACGACCGCTCCGACTACGTGCTCGCGACGAAGGTGTACTTCGAAATGTCGCCCGAGGACAGAGGGCTGTCGGCGGCGCAGATCCACAAGCAGATCGACGCGTCGCTGGCGCGCTTGAAAACGGACTACGTGGACCTGTACCAGTGTCATCGCTACGACGCGGACACTCCGCTGGAGGAGACGATGGCGGCGCTCACGGAAGTGGTGCAGGCGGGCAAGGCGCGCCACATCGGCTTCAGCGAGTGGCCGGTGGAGCAGATCGAGGCCTCGCTCGCGCTGCCGAACACGACGCGGTGGGTCTCCAGTCAGCCGCAGTACTCGATGCTGTGGCGCGGTCCCGAGGCCGAGGTGATCCCGCTGTGCGAACGCGAGGAGATCTCCCAGATCGTCTGGTCGCCGCTGGGGCAGGGCGTGCTGACGGGCAAGTACAGCCCGGGCGAGCCGCCGCCGAGGGACTCGCGGGCGGCGAGCGAGAGCATGAGCACCTTCATCGACCGGCTGGTAGAGCCGCGCGTGCTCGAGGCGGTCCAGCGCCTGCTGCCGGTCGCCGAGCAGGCGGGGCTGACGATGCCCCAGATGGCGCTTGCCTGGGTGCTGCGCCAGCCGAACGTCGCCTCGGCGATCGTCGGCGCCAGCCGCCCCGAGCAGGTCCACGCGAACGCGTCGGCCTCCGGCGTGAAGCTCAGCGCGGAGACCCTCGCCGAAGTGGACGAGGCGCTCGGCGACGCCATCGAGCGCTGAGGGTCAGGCGGCTTTGACGGCGGAGATGTCGATCTGAATCTTGACCTTGTCGCTGACCATCATGTTGCCGGAGCCGAGCGCGGCGTTGAACTTCATCTCGAAGTCCGAGCGGTCGAGTTGGGCGACGGCGGAGAGGCCGACGCGGTCGTTGCCCTGGGGGTCGGTCTCGGTGCCCTCGAGCGTGGCTTTGAGCGTGAGCGGCCGCGTGATGCCGTGGAGCGAGAGCTCGCCCTCGATCTCGAAGGTGTCCTCGTCCACCGGGCTGACGGCGGTCGAGCGGAAGGTGATCTCGGGGTTCTGCTCGGCGTCGAAGAAATCGGCTGAGCGCAGGTGCTCGTCACGCTGGGGCTCGCGTGTGTTGACGCTCGCGACCTTCACGGTGCCGGAGGCGACGGCGTTGTCGGGCCCGACCTCGAGCGTGCCCTCGAACTCGGTGAACTGACCTTTGACGGTTGCGATGCCGAGGTGTTTGACCTGGAACTCGACGCTCGAGTGGACGGGGTCGACGTTCCACGTGCCGGTGGGCAGCGCGGTCTTGGTGGCGGACTCGGGGGACATGGTGACTCCTTCTAGAAGTGGTGGGGCGCGCCCGAAGAGACGCGCGTCGAACGGCCTGCGGCTCCACCGTAGCAGATGCTTGCATATGCAACTATCGTGTGCGGAGGGGCGCCGGGCGGGACGCACGGGAAGGGGGTGAAGGGGAGAATGACGCGATGGGATCGCTGAAGCTCGTCCTGTTCGACATCGACGGGACGCTGATCGACACCGGCGGAGCCGGCGCGCGCAGCTGGACGTGGGCGTTCGAGCACGCGTTCGACCGTCCGGGGGTGGATATCGGCAAGTACTCGAGCGCCGGGATGACCGATCCGGTGGTGGCCCGCAAGACGTTCACCGAGGCGATCGGCCATGAGCCCACCGGTGAGGAGCTGGCGCGGCTGATCTCGGCCTACCTCTCGGTCCTCCCCGATAACGTGACCGCGTCGGAGGGATACCGGGTGCTGCCCGGCGTCAAGGAGCTGCTGCCCCGCCTCCACGAGGCCGGAGTCCTCCTCGGCGTGACGACGGGCGCGATGGAGGCCGGCGCCCACGCGAAGCTCGGGCGGGCGCGTCTGAACCACTTCTTCCTGGTGGGCGGCTACGGCTCGGACTCCGAGGACCGCGTGGAGCTCACGCGGACCGCGGTGAGACGCGGAGAGCGCCTACTCGGGAGGTCACTCGACGGACGCGAGGTGGCCGTGGTGGGTGACACCCCCCTGGACATCTCCGCGGCCCGTGACGCGGGGGTGGTGTCGGTGGGTGTGGCGACCGGCAAATACGACCTCGGGGAACTGCGCGCGGCGAACCCCGATCACGCGCTGACCGCGCTGACCGAGCGGTTCCCGGGCGTCGAGGAGTAACTGATCTACGGTTTCTCGCCCGTGATCACGATCGTGCGCGGGAGTAGCGATCCAGCCAGGTCTCAGCGTGGTTGCACAACGAGCGTCTGAAACGCCCGCCCGACCGGGCCACCGGCGTCATGCAGCACGCTCTCGGCCACGCCCGTCCCGCCGCCATGCAACAGCGTGTGCGCGTCGAGGCCGATCCACTCGCCCCGCGGCGCGCGCCACAGGTGGATCGTCAGGTCGGCATTGATGAAAAGGTACTCGTCGAACGGCAGCTCGGCGCTTACACCGTTGCCGAAGTCCGCCGTGGCCACCAGGCGCACGAGCGCTGTCGCCGGCTCGTCCGGCACGAGCGGGTGGCGCAGGCGCATCCACACCCGGCCCGGTCCCTGACTCCAGGGATCGGTGAGCCAACTCATCTCCATGCCCGTCGTCGCGAGGCTCGTTCCGGCCGCCCTGTTCAGCGCGAACTCCACCGCGTTGCCGTGCTCGGGTCCGGGCAGTGCCTCGGCCGGCGACGGGCCGCTGCTGGGCAGCTCCATCGGGACGGCCTGGATTCGTAGCGCGCTCGCTCTACAAACCAGCTCCTCACCGGCTCTCAGCTCGGCCGCCAACTCCTGCACCCGCCGTCCGTCCCGCACGATCGTCGTATTCAGCGTCAGCGGGGCCAACGGAATCGGCTTGAGGAACTCGAACCCCAGCCTTGCGATCGGCAGGTGCGCTCCCGGCTCCAGCCGCTCGAACGCCCTCGCGATCAGCGCCGCCGGCGCGCCGCCGTGCAGCGCCCGTGGGTCCCACGGTCCGGGCGCGTGCTCGGTCGGCTCGAATCGCCCGTCCGCGGATGGGATGAAGATGCTCTCGGTCATCGCACTCAGTCCGTCGGCAGGCCGGCAACGAACCTCGCCAGCTTGTCCGGGTCGCGCAGCGGCGGCCCGTGACCGAAGCACGCCAGCGCCGGTCTCAGCTCAGCCAGCCTGCGGGCCGACTCGCGGTTGCGCGCGGGGTCGGGGGTGGCGAACGCCAGTGGTTCGTGCAGGCCGGGGAAACCGGTCATCAGGCTCATACTCGTGAGCACATCGCCGACGATCAGCACCCGGTCGTGCTCGCGCCAGAAGGACACATGTCCGCGCGTATGTCCCGGCGTCTCGAGTACCGAGAAACCGGCCACCTCGTCCCCCTCGCTGAGCGCACGAGAGACCGGGTGGGGAGGACCGACCCAGAAGCGCTCTTGAAAGCGGCTGACGACGCGAGGCGCGTTCCGCGCGATCACGCTGCCGGGGACCTCCATCGCGGGGACGTCGTCCTGCCCGCACCACAGCGGAATCCCGAGCTTCTCGCAGATCGCGTGACTCGAGCCTTGATGGTCGGGATGGACGTGGGTGAGCGCGTGCGCGCTCACCGGCCGACCGCTGATCTGGCGGGTGATCCGCCTCTCCGCCTGGCGAGTGCCCGCGTCGATCAGGACGTCGCCGATCAGGTAGATGTTGATCGCGTTCGGCGGCCACCCCTTGAGCATGAAAACGTCCTCGGCCAGCTGCTTCATCGGAGCCCTCTCTTCGTCGGTCGCGCGTCTGCCCGGATCGGGGTGCGGCGAAGCCTATCCGCGACGCTGCTCCCACGAGAATCCCCTC
>DASRKZ010000094.1:0-7648 GCA_035648675.1 Solirubrobacteraceae bacterium | reverse complement strand
TGGGAGCTCCGGTCCCGGTGTTACCGCCGGCGCCGCCACCGCCAGCGCCGCCGCCACCCACGCCGACGCCACCCTGACCGGGGTGGGTGGAGTGCGGGAGATTGTGTTTTTCTTTGCCTTTGTGTTCGTTACCGCCTGGGCCTTCTTCGCTGTTTTCGCTTCCCTGGGAGGAGCGGCCGGTGCTCGCGAACTTGCCGAAGAACGGCTGATATGAGAGCGGTTCGGTGGCCGCCGGGAATTCGGCGCATTTCTGACCTTCGGTGACCGCCGCCATGTACGCGTGCCAGATTTCCGCCGGTAGATAGCCGCCCTGCTGGGGCTCGCCGTGGACGTCGGTCATCGAGACCCGTTTGGTCGGATAGCCCATCCATACGACGGTCGAGTAGTGCGGCGTGTAGCCGTCGAGCCACGCGTCGACCAGTTCGCTGGTGGTTCCCGTCTTGGCAGCCGTCGGGCAGTTGATCGCCGAGCGCCCCGCGGTGCCGGAGAGCACGTTTTCGTGGAGGATTTTCGTCTCCTCGGAGGTGATGCCGTTGGAGAGCACCTTCACGCGGTGGGGTCTGCCCCAGCTCGAATCGACGTGACCACCGGGGAAGACGACCTTGGTGATCGCGATTGGCTTGTTCCGCAAGCCACCGTCCGCGAGCGTCGCGTAGACGTCGGCCATTTCGAGCGGTGTCACCCCGAGGGTCAGGCCGCCGAGCGCCTCGGCCGGATAGGAGCTCAGGTGGGTGGTGACGCCCAGCTTGTAGGCCATCTGCGTGATCGTTTCCTCACCGAGGTCGGCCGCGAGTTGGGCGTAGATGGTGTTGTCGGAGGTGAGGGTGGCGTTGACGAGGTTGAGCGACTTGTTCAGGGAGGTGCCCTCGAACGTCTTCACTTCATAGGTCGGATAGCCGGGCAGCCAGCCCGGCGCCAAGGTGTGGGACTCGTAGTAGGTGCTGTTCGGATCGATCCCGCGCGAGAGCGCGTCGGCGAGATCGATCGCCTTGAACGTGGAGCCGGGCTGCCGGTGCCCGTCGGCGGCGAGGTTGTACTGGGATTCCTCGTAGCTCTCGGACTCCGCCATCGCCTCGATGTCGCCATTTGCGGGGTTGATCGTGACGATCGCCGAAGCGGGATCTTCGGGCTCGTTGAGCACGTCGGCGATCGCCTTGCGCGCCTCGTGCTGCATGTCGAGGTCGATCGTCGTATAGACCTTCAGACCGCCCTCCTCGACGGTCTTCTTGCCGTAGCGCTGAACCAGCTGTTTGCGCACGTATTCGAAGAAGAAGGGTTCGCTGCGCTGTGAGTAGTAAGTCCCGTGTTTGACCTCGAGCGGCGCATGCTTGGCGGCGCTCGCCTGTGCAGCGCTGATGTAGCGCAGTTCGGCCATCTTCGTGAGCACCTCGTTGCGTCTCTGCCTGGCCGCGGAGGCGTCGAGGAACGGGTTGTACTGCGAGGGTGCCTGGGGCAGCCCGGCGAGCAGCGCTGACTGCTCGAGGTTCAGTTGGGAGGCCGGTTTGTCGAAGAAGATGCGCGCGGCTGCCTGCACGCCGATCGCCGTCTGCCCCCCGAGGGTGCCGTAGGGGACGCTGTTGAGATAGCTGTTGAGGATCGAGTGCTTCGAGTGGTGTTCGTTGTAATCGATCGCCAGCTTTGCCTCGACGATCTTCTGCTTGAGCGTGTGCTGGTCGCCGCCGAGATAGAGGTTGCGGACGAGCTGCATCGTGATCGTCGAGCCACCCTGGAGGGCGGCGCCGTGAGAGAGATCCTTCACGGCCGAGCGGAAGATTCCGGTGAGGTCGACGCCGTCGTTCTGGTAGAAGCGCTGGTCCTCGATCGCGATGGTGGCGTTCTTCAGGCTCGTGGGGATCTGATTCCAGGAGACAGGGGTGCGCAGCTGGTCGGACTGGATGAAGCCGAGAGGCGTGTCGTTGGCGGCATACACCTGCGAGGAGCCACCGCCGACGAGCGGTCGCAGGGAGGCGAGCGCGGGCGCCGACTGGGCGACGTGCAGGACGTACCCGACCGCCGCGATCGCGCCGACGATCAGCGCAGCGACGAACATGCCGCCGAGGACGAGGATAATCCGGGTGGGTCCGGCGCGGTGGTGGCGCTGCCGGCGCTGTCGAGCTTGTCGGGACATCTACTTAGCTAATGCGAGATTACCGCTCGGATTGTGATTTCCTGCCAGTTGCGCTGCGTGACCCATCCGCGAGGCAACCGACGACATGAACTCCGATACCGCCGAGATGGCCATCGTGGACGCCGCGAGCGAGCTCGCCGGTCCGCTCGAGCCCACGACGGCCGGTCCGCTGCTGCGCCGGTGGACGCGCCTGAGGGACGACCTTCGAGCGGTCGATCCCGCGCGGACTCGCGCCGCGCGGGAGGCCTGGCGGGCGCTCTGGAGCTCACGCCTACTGGTGTGGATCGCCGGGATGGGAACGGTGCTGGCGCTGGGAACCGGTCCGGTGCGCAAAGCGTTCGACCCCCCCGGTGTGACGCGAGGGCTCGGGTCGCTCGGCAACCTGCTGGCAGCCCCGGCGGCGCGCTGGGACGCGGCGTGGTATCTGGTGATCGCCCACTACGGCTACCGCCCCGACCTGGGCGCGTACACGTCTTCGCGGGCCGCGTTCTTCCCGCTGTATCCCCTTGGCCTGAGCGCGATCGCGCACATCGGCGTGCCGCCGGTGCTCGCCGGCGTGCTGCTGTCGATCGGCGCCCTCGCGCTTGCGCTGTACGGCATCCACCGTCTGACCACGCTCGAGCTAGCGCGCGTCGGAAAGGATAAAGATCCCGCCCACCCGGGCGAGGTGGCCCGGCTGGCGGTGATGGTCACGGCGTTTGCCCCGATGGCGTTTTTCTTCTCCGCGGTCTACTCCGAGTCGCTCTACCTGGCGCTCTCCGTAGGTGTCTTCTGGTGTGCCCGAGAGGGGCGCTGGGCGTGGGTCGGCGTGCTTGGCGCGCTCGCCGCCGCCACGCGCAGTGCGGGGGTGGTGCTGATGCTGCCGGTGGTGATGCTCTACCTGTACGGACCGCGGGAGGACAGAATGCCGGATTTCCTCGCCCGCTCGCGCTGGCGGCCGGTCTATCGGCTGCGCAAGGATTTCCTCTGGATCGGCCTCGTACCGGCCGGTCTGGGGCTCTACATGGCCTACCTGGCGCTCTCCGGCGGTGACGCGCTGATGCCATTTCACGCGCAAGACGTGTGGGGCAGGCACTTCGCGGGCCCCTATCTGGGCGTCTGGGACGGAGCGAGGGCGGCTTTCGAGGGCGCGCGCCAGCTGCTGTCGTTGCAGCGCCACCACGTCTACTTCCCGCAGGCCGGCGGCAGCCCGTTCGTCGACGCCGGGCATAACCTGATGCTGCTCGCCTTCCTGCTCGCAGCCGTCCCCGCCGTCGTGGGCGTGTTGCGGCTGCTACCGCTCTCCTATGGCGTCTACGTGATCGCCGCGCTGGCGATGCCACTGTCCTACCCGGTGAGCTCCCAGCCGCTGATGTCGTTGCCGCGCTTCCTCGTGGTGCTGTTCCCGCTGAGCATCTGGTTGGCCACCTGGCTGGCCGCGCACCCGCGAGCGCGAATGCCCGCGCTGGTGGGGTCGAGCCTGTTGATGGCGTTGTTCGTCGCCCAGTTCGCGACCTGGCATTGGGTCGCGTAGAGCTCCTCGTGGTGATCCCGCGGGATCACCCGCGCGTCGGCCCGCACGTCGTTGTGAATCGATTGGGCGCATTCGCCGCGTAAGCTGAGCGGAGTCAGATGTCGAGCCTTCAGTCTCCCTCGGCTCCCGGTGAGCCCTCCCCGATGCAGGCCGATTCGTTTGGGCAGGCGCTCGCGGCGGAACGGCAGGCCAGAGAGCAGCGCACGCCAGACTGGCCGCCGTGGATGGCGCCGGCGGCGCTGGTGGGCGGCGTGGTTCTGTCGATGGTCGGGGTCCTGATCGTCGAGCTTCCCGCCGCTGCATTTGGAGTCGACATCACCGCCTCGCACATGCCCGCCGGCCTGACGATCGCCGACACGGTGGTGCAGGACATCGGGTTCATACTCGTGGCGGTCCTGTGCGCGCGGATGGGCGGACGGACGGTGCGCTCATGGCAGTTCGGCTTGCGGCGCCCGCGCGTAGGCTGGTGGCGGGCGAGCGGGCTGATCTTCCTGCTGCTCCTCGCGTTCGTCGTGGTGAGCGCCATCTGGTCGGCGTTGGTAAACCCGGAAAAAGAGAAGGTGCTGGAAACGCTCGGCTCGAACGCGGGTACGACGCTGCTGCTGTTGAGCGCCGCGTTGACGTGCATCGTGGCGCCGATCTGCGAGGAGTTTCTCTTCCGCGGCTTCATCTTCACGGCACTGCGCAACTGGAAGGGAACCTGGCCGGCGGCGATCATCACGGGGCTGCTGTTCGGGGGCGTGCACTTTGGCTCCGCCCCCGCCCTAGACCTCGTGCCACTGGCGGGGCTTGGGTTCGGGCTATGTCTTTTGTATCGCGTGACCGGCTCGCTGTATCCGTGTATCGCGGCGCACTCATTGAACAACTCGATCGCGTACGGCAGTCTCGAAAGCTGGGCCTTCTGGCAGGTGCTCGTGTTGATGGCCGGCTCGCTTGTGGTGATCTGGGCGATGGTGCTGGCGGCCAAGCGCTTCGGCTTGATCTCGGCCGAGCCGCTGTCGTTGCCCCAATCACCGGCCGTCTTTGCGAGCACATAGGATTAGACGTCGATGCTCCTTCCGCCTCCCCAGCCCCCTCCGTCGCCTCCGCCCGCTGCCACGGTCACCGCTCCGGTAGCCGGACAGATCAAGCTCGAGCTGCGGAAGGTCGCCGGCAACCCGCCGTTCGCGCTGGTGGGTGGGCGGATCGTCGTGCGCGGCATCGTCACGCCCTACGTCGCCGGGCAGCAGGTGAAGGTGAGCTTCTACCGCGAAGGGCGCAAGGTGGGGGTGAAGACGGTGAGCGTGCTCGCCGGCCGCGGCGTGGGCCAGTTCGACATCAACTACGCAAGCGGCGACGCGGGACTCGTGGAAGCGCGCGCGGCGCACTACGCCACGCTGCAGCAGGCAGCGTTCAGTGGACGCTCGCCCGGTGTGCGGTTCGTCAACCCGAACCTCGGGCCTGGCGCGCAGGGCCAGTCGGTACGCCTGCTGCAGTCGGAGCTCGACGTGCTCCACTACGCGGTGCCGCTGAGCGGCGTATTCGACGAAGGAACCGGCCGCGCGCTGATCGCCTTCCGCAAGATGACCGGCCTCGAACGGATTCCCTATGCGGGCATCCAGGTCTTCGAGCGGCTCGAGCACGGAGCGGGCAGCTTTCACGTGCGCTACCCCGGCGACGGCCGCCACGTCGAGGCGGACCTGACCAAACAGGTGCTCGCCGAGATCGAACCGGGGGGTCGCGTGCGGACGATCTACACGATGAGCTCGGGCAAGCCCTCCACTCCCACGGTGATCGGCCGCTTCCAGGTGTACTCGAAGACGCCCGGAACGAACTCCGACGGCATGGTCGACTCCAACTACTTCATCCGCGGCTACGCGATTCACGGCTACGCCGAAGTGCCGACCTACGCCGCCAGCCACGGCTGCCTGCGAGTGCCGATCCCCGACGCGCCGGCCATCTACGGCTGGGTCCAGACGGGGACGCCGGTGGACGTCTACAACGAGAGCGGCGGCGGCAGCAGCACCGCCCGCGGCAACGCGGGGCCGTAAGCAGCCATATTCGCAACGACGCCTCGTGTGACGCGTGGACCAAGCGGGGCAAGGACGCAGTGAGCGTGGCGTGCTACGCACGCGAGCGATCGAGGACGCAGATACGCGCCGTGTCCACGCGTCACACGCGAACGCGGAGGACGCGTGCGAGGTAACCGAGGCCGAGGCCGTAGACGAGCAGTGCCAGTAAGGTCTCGATGCCGTGGATGGCCCACTGGCTGCTCGAGCCTGAGACGACGCCCGAGAAGGGGGAGGTGAACACGTTGGCCGCTTCGTCGAGTGCTTTGTGCAGCCCGCTCTCCTGTTTGGAGGACTTCGGCGTGGCGCCCGCCACCGGGTGCTCATCCAGTTCTGCCTGCTGGTGGGCTGAGGCCGCATTTGTCTGTTCGACTACGAACACCAGGAATGAGGCGGCGACGATCAGGCAGATGATCCAGGAGGTCACACGTAGCAGCCCGGCGATCGAGGAGGATACGCCGGAGGACGTCACGAGGCTAGATTAGACCCCTTGGTGGATGCCCCGGCCGAATCTATGAGCGATCTGGAGCGTGCCCGTGAGCGGCTCGTTGCGGAGCTGCGCGAGCACGCGCTGGTGATCGGGAGCGTGACGCTCACGAGTGGGGCGCGCGCCGAGTACTACGTGGACGCGAAGCGCGCGATCCTGCGCCCGGCCGGTTTCGCGGCTCTAGGTGTGCTCGTGGCGGCGCAGGTGTCGGTGTGGGAGGGGACGGCGGTGGGCGGCATGACGATGGGCGCCGACCCGGTCGCCTGTGCCGCGCTTGCGGGCGGGAGCGGCGCGAAGGCGTTCTTCGTGCGTAAGGACGCCAAGTCGCACGGGCTGCAACGGCGCGTCGAGGGACCGCCACTCACGCCGGAGGACCGCTGCGTGGTTGTGGAGGATGTCGTAACGACGGGCGGCTCCACGCTTGCGGCGATCGAGGCGCTGCACGAGGCGGGACAGGAGATCTGTGGGGTGATCAGCGTGCTCGACCGGCTCGCCGGCGGCGGCGCGGCGATCGAGCGGGCCGCGGGCGCCCCCTACCGGGCGCTGAGCACGATCGACGAGATCTACCCCGAGCGCCCCGACCGACCGGGTAGCTCCGACCGGCCGGGTAGCTGAGGGCGATGGCGTCCGACGAGCGCCCGCACGCACCGACGATCCGCCCGGCTCGGGCGGAGGATGTTCCACTGTTGTTGGCGCTGTTCGGTGAGCTGGCCGAGTACGAGCACCTGGAGCACGAGCTGAAGGCCACCGCGGAGCAGCTGGGCGAGGCGCTGTTCGGCCCGCGGCCCGCCGCCGAGGCGCTGATCGCCGAACGGGGGTCCGAGCCACTTGGCTACGCCCTGTTCTTCCCGACCTTCTCGAGCTTCCTCGCCAGCACCGGGGTGTGGCTGGAGGATCTGTTCGTACGTCCCTCCAGCCGTGGCGAGGGTGTCGGCAGAGCGCTGCTGGCGGCGGTCGCCGCGTGCGTGCGTGAGCGCGGTGGCGAGCGGCTGGAATGGGCGGCGCTCGACTGGAACGAGCTCGCGCTCGGCTTCTACCGGGGAATCGGCGCGCAGACGATGGGCGAGTGGATCACACACCGCTTGGACGGCGAGGCGCTGAGGAGCGTCGCGGGGGAGTCCATCGTCGCGGGCGACTCCCTCGATAGCCCCGCCTGAGAGGAGCATCGGCGGGCGCAAGAGCGCCGGTAGCCTTCTCGGTTGGCCCCGTCAGTCCAATGGGCCGCGCCCTCGTAGTCCAATGGATAAGACGACCGCCTCCTAAGCGGTAGATCCAGGTTCGACTCCTGGCGGGGGCATAATCACGAAAGCCCTGCTAAAGAGCATGTTTTAGTAGGCGTTCAGTCCTGCGGGTTTTCCATAACAAGGTGCGTTTGGGTTGGTCGGCGAATTGTTGGGGTGTGGAGCGGTTTGAGGCTGAGGCGATCTATGACTCGGGTCGTGGGGCGTGTGTAGGGTTTTTGATTGGGCTGG
>DASRKZ010000093.1:0-10587 GCA_035648675.1 Solirubrobacteraceae bacterium | reverse complement strand
GTAGGGTTTGAGGGAGAAATAGTGGTGCTTCTGACCCTCGGGCCGGTTCTCGATGTAGCCCTCATCCTCCAGCAACCGGCGAGCCGTCGTTACGTGGTCCTTCTTGCTCGTCACGGCTTCCTCGATTTCGTTCACGCCCAGCCCTCCGCCAAGCTCCAGCTCCTCCGAGACTTTCTGCATGATGTTGGTCGGCCGGAAGTTGCCCTCGGAGTCAACTGCACTCTCGACCTGCGTGATGCGCTGGTCATCTCGTGTGAACAGCCACTTGTCACCACGCTTGAAGGCAGCGCAGATCGGGCGAACCTTCGTCGTCTTGATAAACAGCCCGGCAGGGGACGCGCTACCGGAGCACGAAAACGCGAGGTCCACCTTCTCGCTCTTCGCCGATGCACCCTTCGCGCGTGTCCTCTCCCGATGTCCAACGTTGTCGATCAGCTCGACCGCCACGCCGCCGCTAAGCAGCGGCTGAATCAGCCGGTCATAGAATCGGACGAACTCCACGTTCTTTGTGTCAAAGTCGAGATCGAGAGCGGAGGCGACGCCTGAGAGGGGATCAATCACGATCACGTCGTAGTGCCGAATGCATTGCTCGATCCACTTGTCGGGGTGATCCCATGCGTACACGATGGCGCTTGAAAGGTCGAGGTACGAGACGCCCGCGATTTGGGCTCGTAACCGCGCATCGACCACATCGCCTCGGCGCTCTGCTAGAACGCCTGCTCGTGTGTTGAACTCGCCGACAGTGACCTCGGCGCCAAGATAGGCACAGCCGAGGTCGGCGAGTGCGGCGTCGTAAAGATTCGCCTGTGCGAGCGAGGAGCGACCTTTACCTGTCGGGCCGACGATGACAGCGCTGAGCCCGGCGTGAAGATAGGGAATGCCGGGGAGTGTCGGCATCGGAGTCGTTGGCTCTGCCGCCGGGTCCATCGGCACGCCTTCGATCCAGAGATGCTGACCTCCCGCTTTAGCGATCTCTTCGCCGTAGCGCAGCAGATCGCCGTGTAACCGCCTCTCTGTTTTCTTTTTCATTGTTTACCCGTCTTTCGATTTATAGTGACGCGCCCAGCAGGCCGCAAACCGGGCAGACGAAGGCCACTGACGGCCCGCCGGGTGCGTCGTGTATTGCTCGGCCGTAGCCGGGCAAACTTGTTAGCCGCTCGACTCTGGGCGCTGGTCCAGGTTGAGCGTGTAGTGATACCGGCGGCGGTTGATCTTGACCCAGCCGTCTTGCTCAAGGCGCCGGAGGATGTGGTCGAACGTATAGAAGGGAGAGCGCCCCTCTTCTGCCAGCAACTCCGGGCAGGCGTCGAGCAGTTCCTCCGCGGTAGGTTCTATCCCGGCATCAAGAGCAGCGGCGATCGTGACTAGCAGCTTCTTTCGCTTCGCGCCCCCAAGCTCAAGCGCGAGCGCCTGATCCGTCAACGGGCCGAGTGTGGTTGTTGCGCTCATATCGTGACCTCCATCACTAGTTTGGAAATAACTTCTGAAGCTCTACGGCGACCGCGGCTCGATCGGCAGGCGCGTCGAAGCACCACGACCCAGCGTGGTAGCTACCTACGCCGAGCACGATCGCCACCAGTTGCCTGGCACGCATAGTCAAAGGGCCTCCGGGGTGCGTCCAGCAGCGTAGGTTGTGTCCACGCACCTGGCAGCTAGGTGTGGCGTCCTCGTGATCTGGCGCCGGGCAGGAGATGCAACCGTTTTCGATCGGGCCGAGACCCAGACGTTCGACGTACTCCGCGGGTGTTCCGAAGCGCTCACGCTCACTAGGCATCTGTCCTCCATCTCCCAAGGAGGCGACGGCCGTGGGAGAGGTGTTCGGGATCATCGCCAGCAACCAGCCCGGAATCTCGGGTAGAGGGTGAGGGCGTTTGTTCAGAGGCTTGTACTTTTGCCCTTCGACAACCGCGCCGGGCCACACGACGTACGCGCCTGAGCCCTTCAGCTCGACCGGCTCGAAGCCTTCGACGGGGATTAGGCACGTCCTCGCGTCGCCTTTCATATAGGCGTGTCGCCCTCCTCTGCCAGTTTCAATCCACCACGCCGGCAGCGGGCCGTGCTCGGCCTCCCAGGCCGCAAGGACAGTCAGGTGGTCGTGCTTGACGTCGAAGTCGAGCACGACTAATCCGTCACCTGTCCGACAGCCGAAATTGCCTTGATGTGCGAGATATTGCTGCTCGCTCGTCGGGGTCTTCCAGGTCACACCTGAAATCGGTTTCTTGCTGTTGGGGCGCAGCCGGACGGCACGCGCTTTAGGTGGCCGTTTCACGCGGGCACGGGTTCGCGTGCTGGCACTCTCACCGGCTCGGGTACTGCGGGTTCGTGCGCCGGCTCGACTTCGATCGGTTGCGTGATCGGATTCTTGAAGGGGATGATTTCCACCTCTCGTACCTCTTTGCCGATCTCAACATCCTTTACCGCCATGACTTGCCTCCTAGTGCATATGGATTGCAGACCTCAATTGGGACGCCGTAGCGGCTCAGCAGCTCGACCTCACGCCAGCGGAGCGTCGGCACATAGAGGCTCTGCGGGTAGGCGAACTCCCCGCGAGCGCCCTTCGTTGCCTCGATGACTTTGCCCCACAACGCGACCGTCCCAAAAACGCGCGGTTGATCTTCGGCGGCGTAGCGCAGGTTTATGTCGATGGCTTGCTCCGGGCTGAGTGAAGCGTAAATCCCACAGGAGCACTTCCCGTGAGCAACCCGGTGGTTCTGGTCGCACTCGCCGCACATCTTGGTCCCGATAGGCCACACGTCATCTCGCCAAACGCTCGTGAGGAAACCGTCCTCGCCAATGTCCCAAGAGCGCCAGCCGATGACCGCTTCCCGATCAATCATTATTGGATTCCTGTTTGTCGAGGATGGTGACGAGCGCATCGGGCAGTTTCCAGTGATGTGCTTTTTCGCGTTGCGTCTTCACGACCTCGATCTCATCAGCTGCACGTTGGAGCGTTTTCTTCGTGAACCCGCAGTGGCGAGCATCCTCTTCGACCTCTTTGCTCGGGCGCTCGTGGTCGGGGGCGGCGTAGAGATAGCCCGTCAACCATGTTGCGACCTCCTCGCGCTGATGCGCGGGGCGTCCCTTGGAGCCGGTTGACTCACCGATCAGGAGGCGTCCTGCTGAGTACGGGAATGGGTCGTCCTCGGGGACCAACGCTGCGGCGCACCCTTCCCGACCGCGCGAGTCGAAGAAGACGCCCGCGTCCAGCTCGAAGCCGAGCGCAAGCGGCGTCTGCTCCAGACTCTTGACTGCCGCCAGGATTAGCCGATCCGCGTTTTGATCGTCGCGGCCGACAATGTACGCCGCCCTGGTGGCCGCCGGCAGGCCGGACGATCCTCCACCGATCGCCAGGAAGGGATCGCTCCCGCGCGTGAAGCTCTTAAGCACATGGTCAATAATGAGAACGCTCAGGTCGAGCCGTTCGGCCAGGCGGGCGAGCGGTGAGGAGACGGCGCGGATGGAATCGTCAGTCCGGCGGACGCCTGCGTTGAGCAGGCTGGCGATTGGGTCAAAGACGATCAGCTTCACGTCGAGCTTGGCCGCCGCCTCTTCGAGCTTGTCGAGGTCGTCGGGGAACCTCCAGTCGGTCTCGATATGAACGCGATCGAGAACTGCGCCTGCCTCCTCTAGGCGAGGACGCAAGACCTCGGCTGCCGGCTGCTCGCCGTCCAGATAAATCACGTTGTCGGTCTTGCTGACCTCGGCTGCGGCGAGCATGGCGACAAGCGACTTGCCTGCTCCCGGCCGGCCGGCGAACATGCTCAGCATGGCGACCGGAATACGGTCGCGCCAAAGCCAGCGAACCGCGCGGGGCTCGATGTCCGATGCGGGCCTCACTTGCCCACAACCTCTTGCGAGGGCATGTGGGCAAGTGACGGCTGCTCATCGCCGAGGCTCGCCAGCTCGGCCAGCAGATGCGCGTACCGAGTGAAGGGGATGCTGGTGGACGGTGGGTTCCGGGTGCCTGTCTCCCAATTGTGAATCGTTGCCGCCGTGACGCCGATCGCGTCGGCCATCGCCGGCTGGGACATGCGGTGCTTCTTACGCAACACACGCCCCTCGCCGCTTGCGAGTAGTTCGCGTGCCCGCGCGATGACGAGTGCGTCGTCGAGCGACATTAGTACCTCCTATTTAGAGAAGCGCGCTTCTGGTTCAAAGCGCACGGGTAAATCGGAGCCGAGGTGAGTCGCCAGGCTTTCTCTGGTCGCCTCGCGTTATGTGGCGAGGGTGTGACTCAAGGCTCAAGGAACTACACGAAAGCGATTACAGCATACCACACAAAATCCGGTATGCTGAGAACGTTATGTCGCCCAAGGCACCCAAGCCCGAACCTCGATACCTCGCCCGTTACGGCGGGGTCACTAGCTACCGCGGCACCCGCGACCGGCCCCGCGCGATTGATGATCTGGAGCCGATCGAACCTTCAAAGGAGGAGGAGCAGGCTGCTGAGAGGCGTTTGGCGGAGGCTCTAATCACAAGCCTTCTATTCACCATCGAGATGTTTGATGCGGAGATTGCGTTTGGTCGGCCTACCCCCACTGAGCAGAATCCCCACCCTCCTGCTGCCTGTCAGCCTCGTGAGTTCACAAGGATACGGGAACGGTGGATAGAGAGATGCCGTACCCGCCTCGCGGCCACCACACGCGGCCACCACACGCGGCCAGCCTCACCCAGAAAGCGTCGGAGGAGAAAGACCTCGGACATCGAGAAGGCCCGCCGCGAAGCCCGCCGCCCTAGTCCCGTGACGACCCGGATGCTCTCCGCCGCCGAGATCGCAGCGTACGAACGCAAGGGTTGATTTTCCACTGGCGCACTGGCGGCTACTGCCAGAACCGGGTCCCCAGCGGTCCGCAACAGGGGTGACGAGGCAACGCTCCAGAACGCAAAAAGCCCGCAGGCGTAATGCCTACGGGCTCTCTGTACGGCGGGCCAGCTCGCTTGGGAAGCTTGCGCTCTACCAACTGAGCTATCGCCGCGCTGGCGCAGATATTACGCGGCTTCGCTCGACTCCAATACGCGGCTTGGGTCTACCCTTCCGAGACGTGCGCCGTCTACTGCCGATCTTCGTCTCGCTCCTCGGCGCCTGCCTGATCGGGCTGCTGATCTACGGCGTCTCGGCGCGGTCGGCCAGCCGCACGCTCGACGAAGCGGTGGCGCAGGGTCAACGCCCCCTGGCGCCGGAGGCGGCGCGTTCGCTGCCGGGACTCTCCGGCGCTCGCACCGCCTCGCTGACGTCGTTCAGCGGCAAGGTGGTCGTGTTGAACTTCTGGGCCTCCTGGTGCGAACCGTGCCAGGTCGAGGCTCCATTGCTCGAGCGCGCCCAGAGCCGGCTGGAACGTCACGACGCCACCGTCCTCGGCGTCACCTATCTCGACGCGTCGCCCGACTCGGAAGGCTTCGTGCGGCGCTATCACCTCACCTACCCAAACCTGCGCGACAACAACGGCGACTTCGCTCACTCCTACGGCACCGACCAACTCCCGGAGAGCTTCGTGATCGACCGCCACGGCCACATCGTGGCGATCTCCCGCGGGGAGATCGACCAGGCGTTCCTGAACCGCGCGATCGCGCTGGCGAAGAGCTCGTGAGCCCGCGCGAATCGCTCCCCGTTCGGCGCTCACCCCCGTGCCATCGCGCGGCTCTCGCGGCTCACGCAGCCCGTACGGTTCTCGTCGCTCTACTGCTCTGCCTGAGTATGTCCGCCGCCCTTGGCGTAGAGACTGCCGCCGCCGCAGCCACGCCCCGCACCTCGCTGCCGGTGATCGAGCGCCAGGTGATGTGCGTCACCTGCAAAATCCCGCTCAACGTCGCGCAATCCCAGCAGGCCAATCGCGAGCGCGCATTCATCCAGAGCCTGATCGACGAAGGACAGACCGAAGCGCAGATCAAGCGTGCGCTCGTCGGGCAATACGGACCGACGGTGCTCGCGCTCCCGAGTGCGCATGGCTTCGACCTCACCGTCTATCTCGTCCCGCTCGCGGCGATTCTGGCGCTGCTCGCCACGCTCGCCCTCCTCCTGCCGCGCTGGCGCCGCCACGCCCGTGACCAGGACACTGCCGCGGTGACGACCGCGCCGCACCTCAGCTCCACCGACGCCGCCCGCCTGGACGCCGACCTGGCGCACTTCGACTGACGCGCTCGCCGGCCAGGGCACCGCCGGCCAGGGCACCGCCGGCATATTCGCCACCCACGTCTTCCCCGGGAGATTCGCCGCCGACACCTCCCAGGCGCCGCTCGAGGCTTACATCTCCGTCGGTGCGCTCACCCCGAGCAGGTCCAGGCAACGCGCGATCGTATGTTGCGTCGCCACGGACAGCGCGATGCGCAGCGACTCGACCGTCTCGGGCTCGGCTCCGACGACGCGACAGTCGCGGTAGAAGGCCGTGAAGTCCTGGGCCAGCTGCAGCGCGTAGGCCGTGATCCGATGGGGAGCGCGCCGCGCGACCGCCTCCTCGACCTCTCCCGGGAAGGCGAGCAGTTGCTTGACCAGCGCACGCTCGGCCGCGTGCAACGGCGCTTGACTTCCGTCGGCGATACCGGCAAGCACCTCCCGCACACGCTCCCCGCCCGCCTTCGCGAGCACAGCGGCGATCCGCGCGTGCGCGTATTGGACGTAGTAGACAGGGTTCTCGCTCGACTGCTCCCGCGCCAGGTCGAGGTCGAGGTCGACCGTCGTCTCGTGGGAGCGCGCCAGCAGGTACCAGCGCGCCGCGTCCGCGCCGATCTCGGTGAGCAGGTCGTCAAGCGTCACGAACTCCCCGGCCCGCTTGGACATCTGCGCGCGCTCCCCGCTGCGCACGAGGTGGACGAGCTGCATGATCAGCAGCTCCAGCTGCTCCGGATCTCCGCCGAGCGCCTGATAGGCGGCCTTCATCCGCCCGACGTAACCGTGGTGATCGGCGCCCCACACGTCGATCTGGCGGTCGAAGCCGCGCTCGCGCTTGTCCTGGTGGTAGGCGATGTCCGAGGCGAAGTAGGTGTGCTCGCCGTTCGAGCGAACCAACACCCGGTCCTTGTCGTCGCCGTAGTCGCTCGTGCGCAGCCACAGCGCCTCCTCGCTGCGATAGGTGTGCCCCTGTTGCGCGAGGATCGCCAGCGTGTGCGCGACCGGGCTCGGATCGCCCTCGTGGAGCTTGCTCTCATAGGTCCACAGGTCAAAGCTCACGCGGAACTCCTCCAGGGAGGCGGCGATCTGATCCATCATCACCGCCACGGCGGCACGTCCCAGCTCGGCCGGCTCCATCGCCGAGGCGTTCGCCAGACGAGCGACGAGCTCTGCGACGTAGTCCCCGCGATAGCCGTCCTCGGCGACCTCCTCACCCCGCGCCAGCGAGCTGATCGACTCGCCGAGCTTGCGCACCTGCGAGCCGGCGTCGTTCACGTAGAACTCGCGCGTGATCTCGTGACCGTACAGCGCCAGCAACCGCGCCAGGGCGTCGCCGTAGGCGGCGTTTCGCGCGTGTCCCACGTGCATCGGCCCGGTGGGGTTGGCGGAGACGAACTCGACCACGATCCGCTCGGGAATCTCGGCGCCGCCCGCGCCGTAGGATTCCCCGGCGGCGAGCACCTCCGCCAGCGAGCCGACGAGCCAGGGGTCGGCGAGGAACAGATTGAGAAAGCCCGGCCCCGCCACCTCGAAGTGCTCGAGGCTCCCTCCGAGCCGCCGCTCGAGCTCCGTCCCCAGACGCTCCGCGACCTCGCGCGGCGAAGCGCCCAAGACCGGTGCAAGCAGCAATGCGGCGTTCGTCGAATAGTCGCCGAGATCCGCGCGCGGTGGACGCTCCAGCACGATCCCCCCCGTGCCGGGTGAGCCCCCCGCCAACTCTCCGGCAACCGCCAGCACAGCCTCACGCAAGTCGTCCAGCGGCGTCGAGACGCCGCTCATGAGGCGCCGCAAAGAGACTCTGTCATTGATCCGTGCTCACCGATTGCGATACTAGCTGCGTGAACGATCAAGACTCAGGCGCCGAGCGCCACATAAACATCCATCTCTCCCCCGAGATCATGGGGGGCGTATACGCGAACTTCGCCAACGTCAGCCATTCCGACTACGAGTTCACCGTCACCTTCGCGCGTGTCGACCACGAGGTCGAGTCCGACGAGGTTCCGGGCGTGGTCGTCTCCCGTGTCAACCTCTCCCCGCGCTTCATGCGCGAGCTGATCGACGCGATGGAGGACAACTACTCCAAGTGGCGCACCCGCGAGGGCATCAAGAACCTGCCCGAGTACGGCGGCACGGAGGCCGGGTCAGAGGAGGAGTAGGGCGGCGCGGCCACGAACAGCGACAGCAATGAAGGTCGCGGTCATCTCCGACATCCATGGCAACCGGCAGGCCTTCGAGGCGGTGCTCGACGCGGTCGCCGCGAGCGACGCCTCCGAGCTGTGGTGTCTCGGCGATCTCGTCGGCTACGGAGCCGACCCCGACATCTGCGTGGAGCTTGCCCGCGAGCACGCCGCGGTTTGCCTGGCCGGCAACCACGACCTCGCCGTCACCGGCGAGATACCGCTCGACGAGTTCTCCCGCGGCGCGAGCCTCGCGGCGCAGTGGACCCAGGAGGTGATCGCGCCCGAGAATCGCGCCTTCCTCGCCGGGCTGCGCCCGCAGGGACAGGAGGGACCGATCGGCCTCTACCACGCCAGTCCGCGTGATCCCGTATGGGAGTACGTGCTGTCGGCGCTCCTCGCCGAGCTGTGCCTGGACCGCCAGCCCGACCGCATCTGCCTGATCGGTCATTCCCACGTGGCGCTCTCCTTCGTCCGCCACGAGGGCCAGCTTGCCACCGGCGAACCCCGCCGCGAGGGCGCCCAGCTCGATCTCTCCGCCGGCGAATGGCTACTCAACCCCGGCAGTGTCGGGCAGCCGCGCGACGGGGACCCACGCGCCTCCTGGCTGCTGCTCGACCTCGACGAGGAGACCGCGTCCTTCCGCCGCACCAGCTACGACGTCGCCGGCGCCGCCGGAGCGATCCGTGCGGCGCGCCTCCCGGACTCGCTCGCCGAGCGCCTGGAGTACGGTCAATGACCGTGAACCGCCTGATCCGTCTCCTCTGCGCCGGCCTCCTCGGTGTCGCCGCCGCCGCGCTGCTGGTCGCCTGCGGCAGCTCCGGCAAGGGCCTGATCCCGACCGCCAACGCCGGGCCGCTGCAGAGCGACTTCGAAGCCGTCGCCCAGGCGGCGCAGAGCGGCGAAGGGAACTGCACCGTGACCGAAGCCGCGATCGCCAAAACCGAACAGGACTTCGCGGCGCTGCCCACGACGGTCGACCAGGGCCTGCACAAGACGCTCAGCCAGGGCATCTCGAACCTGCGCACTCGCGCGCTCGCACTGTGCGCGCAGCCACTTCCGCAGACGACCTCCACGACGAGCAGCCCAAAGACGACTACTACCACCACCACAACCCCCACGACGACGACGAATACCACCGAAACGACCACCACCCAGACGAGGCCCACGACGAGCACCCCCACATCGAGCGGTCCCGGCGGTGGGACACCCGCTCCCGGAAACGAAAGCTCGCCCCGGGTGGAAAACGGACCGGGAGGGGGCACCGGCATCGGCGGCGAAAACGGCTCTGGCTCGGGCGCGGGTGGAGGCACACCGGGGGCGAGCGGCGTCCCCCAGGAAGGCGGCAAATGAGCGACGTCTTCGCAGCGCGCCACAGGGGCGTCCGCACGGAACTGGCCGGCGCCCGATGAACGAGCGCGAGGTGAAGATCGCCGGGCGCTACCGCCTGGAGGGCCGGCTCGGCTTCGGCGGGATGTCCACCGTGCATCTCGCCCTCGACCTGCGCCTGGAGCGCCAGGTGGCCGTCAAGCTGCTCGCCGAGCACCTCGCCGACGACCCCACGTTCGTCTCGCGCTTCCAGCGCGAGGCGCAGGCCGCCGCGCGCCTGGTCCACCCCAACATCGTGCAGATCTTCGACTCCGGCCTCGACGAGGCCTCGGGCCGGCACTTCATCGTGATGGAGTACATCCAGGGCCACTCCTGCGCGGAGATCCTCCGCGACGACGGCTGGGTCGAGGTGGACGAGGCCGTCTCGATCATCGAGCAGGCCTGCGAGGGCCTCGACTACGCCCACCGCCACGGCGTGGTCCACCGCGACGTCAAGCCCGGCAACCTCCTTCGCGCGCGCGAAGGCGAGGTCAAGCTGGCCGACTTCGGCATCGCCAAGGCGACCGAGCAGTCGAGCATCACCCAGGTCGGCTCCGTGCTCGGCACCGCCGCCTATCTGGCTCCCGAGCAGGCACGCGGTGAGGAGGCCGGCCCACGCGCCGACCTCTACGCGCTCGGGGTCGTCACCTACCAGCTGATCTCCGGGCGGCTCCCCTATGAGGCCACCTCGCTGACCGAGCTCGCGCTCAAGCAACAGCGGGAGGAGCCCCCCACGCTCGACACGCTCGTCGCCGCCGTCGGCCCCGAGCTCGCCGACGCGGTCGCGCTCGCATTGGCGCTCGATCCCCGCGACCGCTACCAGACCGCCCGCGAGATGGGACGCGCGATCGACGACGGCGCACGCGGCATCTCGCCGGGTGAGCCCACCGGCAGCACGCGCGGCGGCGGGCCCGCGACCGCCGCGACGAGCCTGCT
>DASRKZ010000092.1:0-35157 GCA_035648675.1 Solirubrobacteraceae bacterium | reverse complement strand
CGAAGACAACCGCGCTACAGGCCGACGCGCTCGAGCTGCTCGGCGTGAAACTCGGAACGTAGCCAAAGCACCACCAGCCCCCAAGCGGCCAAACCCCCGGATTGGCTGGCGAATCGGGCTCGCACCAGTGAAAACTTCCGTCTAATCAGGCCAGCGGCCGTGGCGATCGAAGTAGTCGCGCGCGGCCTCCTCGGCGTCGCGTTCGCGCTCGCCGGTCACGCCCGTGCGAAAGAGCCAGTTGAGGAAGAAGATCGCAAGGCCGGCGCTGACGATCCCGGCTCCGCCCTCGAGCCGGCTTTCGCCACCGAGTGCCATCACCACGAGTCCGCCGAGCACGACGATGGACGGGAGCACGTAGCGGACCGCATCCAGCAGCCAGCCGGGCCGAGCGCTTTGGGGCCCACCCTGAGGGTCGGCTGGGCGAGGATCGGCCATAGGGTGGTTATAGCCGAAGGGCATCCTCGCCCTGATAGGCCGAAAAGAGGGCTCTCGGGTCCTGCGTATCTCGCGGCTGAGGTCTCTCGTATCTCGCAGACGATCTCACCCTGGCTCGCCCGCAGACCTGGCTAAGGTGGACCAGAGATGGCACTAATCCGAGCAAGCGGCCCGCTCAGCCGAGCATTGAGAAGCGCCTTTCCGGAGCGGCCGTTCCACGTGCGCTTCTGGGACGGCGGGGTGGTCGAGGCGACGAGCGACGGTGCGCCGACGTTCTTCGTGAGGAAGCCATCGGCTCTGTCGCACTTCCTGCGTGCGCCCGGGACACTCGGTCTCGGGCGCGCCTACGTGGATGGCTCGCTGACCGTCGACGATCTCGACGACGCGTTCATCGTGGTCGACGAGTGGGAGCCGCCGGAGCTGAGCGTGGGGGACCGCGTGCGTCTGGGGTTGGGCATCGCGGCCGCCGCGTTGCCCGGTGGATTGCCCCGCCGCCCGAGCCTCGAGCTGATCCTGCATGGCGAGCGTCACAGCCTCGAGCGCGACGCTGCCGCGATCCGCTACCACTACGATGTCGGTAACGAGTTCTTCGCGCTCTTCCTCGACGAGTCGATGACCTATAGCTGCGCGATCTTCTCGCGCGGCGCACAGACGCTGGAGGAGGCCCAGCGAACGAAGCTCGATCTCGTCGCGAGCAAGCTCGCGCTGGAGCCGGGAATGCGCGTCCTGGATGTCGGCTGCGGGTGGGGCAGCTTCGCGATCCATGCGGCCAAGCACTACGGAGTCACGGTCACGGGCCTAACGCTGTCGCCGTCCCAGGCTGAGCTCGCGCGCGAGAAGGTCGCTGAGGCCGGGTTGAGCGAGCAGGTCAAGATCCGCGTGGCCGACTACCGCGAGCTGCCGGGGGGGTCGTTTGACGCGATTGCGAGCATCGGTATGTCCGAGCACGTCGGTGAGAGCCAGATCGACCGCTACGCGAAGTCGCTGTTCGCGCTTCTGCGCCCTGGGGGAGTCCTGCTGAACCACGCGATCGCCGCGCTCGATCCGGAGTACGACTCGCTCGATGACGAGTTCTCGATGCGCTATGTGTTTCCCGACGGCGAGGCGCTGCCGCTCTCCCGGGTCCAACTCGCGCTGGAACGCGCCGGCTTTCACGTCGATCACGTCGAGGCCTTCAGAGAGGACTACGCCCGCACGCTGCGTGACTGGACCGCGCGGTTGGATGAGCACCTGGAGCAGGCCGAGCGGCTGGCGGGCGTCGAGCGTACGCGTATTTGGAGGCTGTATCTACGCGCCGCCCGGCATGGCTTCGATACGAGCATCACCGCCGTCTATCAGATCCGCGCGCGCAGGCCTATCTGATCGCGCCAGGATATGGGTGCTAACACCCATATCCTCGCACCGCTTCTCTGCCGTTACTGAGGTTGACCCCGACGGTACGACAGGAGCGGTTCGATGCTAAAGATTTCAACTCGACGTGCACAAGATGAGCGTGGCTTCACGCTGATCGAGCTGCTGGTCGTGATCCTGATCATCGGCATCCTCGCCGCGATCGCGATTCCGTCGTTCCTGAACCAGAAGGACAAGGCGTATGACGCCTCGGCGAAGGAGCTTGCCCGTACGGCTGAGACCACGGCGGAGACGTACGCGACCGACCACGAAGGGAAATACACGCCGATGACGGCCGTCGAATTGCACACCTACGAAACGGGCCTGCCGACCTGCGCGGAAAGCAAAGCCAACGCATGTCTCTCGTCTGTCACGCCGGGTCCCGAAACCTACACCGTGACTACAGAAGCAGCGAACACCGGCGATAAATTCTCGATCAAAAGAGCTGCGGGCGGAGTGATCACCCGCACATGCAACAGCCCCAAAACGGGTTGCTCGGGCGGCCCCGGCCCTACGAGATGGTAGGCGTTCGCTTCTCCACAGGCCTGTGTGCACGCTCCGGGAACGGAGCGTCGGATGTGCAATCGCGCAGCGGCAACGCTACGGCTCGACGAGCCCGCGCCGGATCGCGTAGCGGGTCAGCTCGACCCGATTGCGCATCCCGAGCTTGCCGAGGACGTTGGCGCGATGGCGCTCGATGGTCTTCTTGCTGAGCACGAGCTCCGCGGCGATCTCGTCGCTGGTGTGGCCTTCGGCGATCAGCTTGACGACCTCGAGCTCACGCACGGTTAGTGGATCCTTGGGTGGTGCCTCACCGAGGCGCGCCCCGTCGAGGTAGTCGCGCGCGAGCGTGGCGACCGCCGGGGGATACAGGAACGCCTCGCCCCGCATGCACGCGCGGCACGCCTCGACGAGGTCGCGGTTGGCGGCAGTCTTCAGCACATAGCCCGAGGCGCCGGCCTTGAGGGCCTCGAAGAAGTACTGCTGGTTGTCGTGCATCGAGAGCATCAGGATCCGCATCTCGGGGTTGCGGCGGTGTAGCTCGGCGGCCGCCTGCAGACCGGTCATACGAGGCATAGAGACATCGAGGATCGTCAGATCCACCTCATCCGCGAGCGCCTGCTCCAGCGCCTGCGCTCCGTCGCCCGCCTCGGCCACGACGTCGATGTCGGCCTCCGCTTCGAGCACCATTCGCAGTCCGCCACGGACCATCTCGTGGTCGTCGGCGAGCAGCACGCGAATCTTCAACGGGGTCGTCATGTGTCCTCGTCATTCGCCGCGACCGTCAGACGAACCTCCACGCCCTGCTCGATGGGGGAGTCGATCTCGAGCTCGGCCTGGATCAGGATCGCCCGTTCGCGCATGCCGGCCAGCCCGTTGGTCGAGGCAGGCATCGGGGCAGGCAGGCCGTGGCCGTCATCGATGATGCTGAGTACGACCACGCCCTCAGGACCGCGCCTGAGCGCCACGCGCACCTGCGAGGCTCCCGAGTGGCGAAACGCGTTGGTCACTGCCTCCTGGGCCACACGGTAGATCACCAGCTCGACCTCGGAGCTCAAGGCCGGTAGGGACCCGTCGAGCTCACGCAGCACCTGTATGGCGCCCTGACGCTCCATCCGCAGACACAGCGAGATCAGAGCATCGACGAGTCCCAGGTCATCGAGTGCCTCGGGGCGCAGCTCGCGCGCGATTCGCCGCACGTCGTCCAGGCTGTGGTGGATAGTTTGAGCGATCTCTCGCAAGGCCCTTGCCTGAGGAGAGGACTCTCCGTCTGCGGGGGGCTGCTCGGATTCGCGTTCGGCCTGCAGCGCGACGGCGGTCAGCGTCTGGCCTACCTCGTCGTGTAGCTCACGGGCGATCCGCAGCCGCTCGGACTCCTGTGCCGCGAGGGCACGTCGCGCGCTCTCGCGGCGCTCGGTCTCGATCCGATCGAGCATCGTGTTGAGCGCCTCGGCCAGGGCGCTCGCCTCGCTGCTGGCCCAACCCACCACATGGGCGCGCTGTCCGGGGCGCATCGGGTCGATGTCGCCCATCAACGCCGCCAGCTTGCGCAGCGGGGACATGACAAGGGTCAGCAGCACCAGATCGACGATCAACGTCACCACGAGGCCCACGATCAGGACCAGCAGCTCCGTGAACCTGATGTGCGAATGGATCGTCGCGGGGCTCACGATCAGGATGAAGACGGCAGTCCCGAAGACAAGTGCGTTGATCGTGAAGACCCTCCACAGGATCGACGCCCGAGCGGGAGCGGGGCGCGCGATCCGCTCCCGCTCGGTGTCCATAGGCGCGTGCCCGATAGAGGCGCTGTGAAGTCTCATGGCCTCGATGCTCGCGTGCCCGCCGGACAGCGTTTGGGACGGATATGGCGCGGGCGGTCTTGCTCAGCTCCCCCGCAGGCGGTACTTGCGACTTTGGGGGAGGCGCTCGAGGAGGCCAATCTCCACGAGCGTGGAGGCATATCGGTGGGCGGTGCTGGGACTCATGCCGGCGTCCTCGGCGAGTTCCACGATCCCGCGCGCGGTCCCGTCGGGACCGAAGCAGGTCAGCAGCGAGAGGCCTCGCAGCAGCGACCGGGACAGTCGTGGATCGGTCGCGCCGAGCGGCATATAGCCGCCGATCTGGGACTCATCGTCCCCGTCGGCGGAGGGGGAGGATCGAGCGGCGTCCTCCGATTGCAGCGGCGCGCTGAGCGTGTCCGCGATCATTGTGGAGATGCTCGGAGCGCGACTCTGTGAGGCGGCGCGCACCACCTCGTCGACCTGAGCGGGGGATAGCGTGATGGCGATGGAGAGCTGCTTGCTGTTTTCCATATACGCGATCATGGCAGATGTAGACGATTGTCTGCATCTTCCCTCGCCAATCCGCGTTTCCGAAAAGGCCCGGAGGTTGCACAGGAGATCCACCGGCCTGTTCCCTCGCGGGCAGGCGGGTAGCCTCCAGCGCTGAGATGGCGGTCACGGTGACACTCCCCGACGGAAAGGCCCTGGAGCTGAAGGATGGCGCCACGGGCGCCGACGCCGCCGCGGCGATCGGGCCGGGCCTGGCGCGCGCCGCGCTTGCGATCGAGGTGAGCGACCGATCGGAGATCGACCCGGGGATGGGGCAGGGATCACCCGAGCTGCGCGACCTCTCGCGCGAGTTGCACGACGGGGCGAAGGTGGCGATCGTGACGGATCGGAGCGGGGAGCAGGCGCTGGCGTTGATTCGCCACGACGCCGCGCACGTGTTGGCGGCCGCCGTGATGGAGCTGTGGCCGGGCGTGAAGATCTCGATCGGGCCGGCGATCGAGAATGGCTTCTACTACGACTTCGAGTTCCCCGAGGGGGTGGCGATCTCCGAGGAGGACTTCCCGGAGATCGAAGCCAAGATGCGTGCGCACGTGAAGGCGGGGGAGGCGTTCGAGCGCCAGGATGTCTCTCCGGCGCACGCGCGCGCGCTCTTCGCGGGAGAGCAACAGGACTACAAGGTCGAGCTGATCGACGACCTCGTCCGGGGCGCGGACCTGACGGACCCGGACCTGACGGACCCGGACCCGACGGACCCGGACCCGACGGACGCGAGCCCGGCCCCCCCTGTGAACCGCAGCCCGCTGGAGACCGTGTCGCTTTATACCAACGGCCCCTTCACCGACCTCTGCCGCGGCCCGCACGCGCCGAGCACGAGGAGCGTGGGTGCGTTCAAGCTGCTGTCGGTGGCGGGCGCCTACTGGCGCGGGGACTCGACGCGGACGATGTTGACGCGCATCTACGGGACTGCCTTCTTCTCCAAGGCCCAGCTGGAGGAGTACCTGGAGCGGGTGGAGCGCGCGAAGGAACGCGACCACCGGAAGCTCGGGAAAGAGCTCGGCCTGTTCATGTTCTCCGACGTCTCCCCCGGCGCCGCCTTCTGGCTGCCGCCGGGGACGGCGATGTGGAACGCGCTGGTGGCGCTCTCGCGGGAGATGGGCCAGGAACGCGGCTATACGGAGGTGAAGACGCCGCTGATCTACGACGCGGAGCTGTGGAAGACCTCAGGCCACTGGGGGAAGTACAGGGAGAACATGTTCACGGTGAAGGTGGAGGAGCGCGAGATGGGCGTGAAGCCGATGAACTGCCCCGGACACGCGCACCTGTACGCCGGTCAGCGCCACTCCTACAGGGATCTCCCGGTGCGCTACTCCGAGCCGGGGCTGCTACACCGCAACGAGCCCTCCGGCGTCTTGCATGGGCTGCTCAGGGTGAGACACTTCGCGCAGGACGACGCGCACATCTTCTGCACCGAGGAGCAGGTCCAGGAGGAGGTGCGAGGCTGTCTGGAGTTTGCCTTCTCGACCTACGAGTTGTTCGATTTCGATGTGCGCCTCGAGCTCTCGACGCGCCCGGAGCAGAGGATCGGCTCGGAGGAGATGTGGGACCGGGCCGAGGAAGCTCTGAAGAACGCACTCGACGCGGAGGGCCTTCAGTACGAGCTGAACCCCGGCGACGGCGCGTTTTACGGACCGAAGATCGACATGCACATGACCGACTCGCTCGGGCGCTCCTGGCAGCTGGGGACGGTGCAGCTGGACTACTCGATGCCCGAGCGCTTCGATCTGACGTATACCGGAGCGGATAACAAAGAGCACCGGCCGGTGATGATCCATCGCGCGGCATTTGGCTCATACGAGCGTTTCATCGGGATCATGATCGAGCACTACGGCGGCGAGTTCCCGCTGTGGCTGGCCCCCGTGCAGGCGATCGTGCTGCCGATCTCAGATCCCTTCAACGAGTACGGCGCCTCGGTGAGAGACACGCTGCGCGGAAACGGGCTGCGCGTGGAGCTCGACGATCGCAGCGAGTCGATCGGGCGCAAGATCCGCGAGGCGGAGCTGCGCAAGATCTCGCACATGCTCGTCGTCGGCGAGCGCGAGGCGGAGGAGGGGACGGTGTCATTGCGCGAGCATCGCAAGGGAGATACGGGCAGCGTTTCGGTGGAAGAGCTCGGTCAGCGGCTATACTCGGCCGCGTTGAGGCCCCTTCATTCAAAGCACCGCGCGTAAACCCAGCTTGACGCACGGTAGAGACAGCTAGTGCCGGTTCCCCGCAGGTTCGACCGGCGCCCGCCTGAGCGGGACACGACGAGGATCAACGAGCGTATTCGCGTGCCCGAGGTCCGGGTAATCGACGACGAGGGCAATCAGGTCGGTGTGATGAAGACCCCCGACGCGTTGACCTTCGCGCAAGACCGCGACCTGGATCTGGTCGAGGTCGCGCCCGAGGCGCGCCCGCCCGTCTGCAGGGTGCTGGACTACTCGAAGTACAAGTATGAGCAGGCGCAGAAGGTCAAGCAGGCGAAGAAGCACCAGCAGCAGATCACGGTCCGCGAGATCAAGTTCCGTCCGAAGATCGCCCAGCACGACTACGACACGAAGAAGCACCACGTCGAGCGGTTTCTCAAGCACAAGGACAAGGTGAAGGTCACGATCATGTTCCGCGGCCGCGAGGTGACCCATCCCGAGCGCGGCACGATGATCCTCGACCGGCTGGCGGAGGAGCTGGCGGAGATTGGCGTGGTCGAGCAGCGTCCGATGCAGGAAGGGCGCAACATGACGATGATGATGGCTCCCTCTAAAGCCGTGTTGGCGGGTCTGGCCGACGGGGACGCGCCCGGCGATGATGCCGATGCTCCGGTCGCGGCGCCTGATGCGCCTGATGCACAGGCAGAGAACGCGCCTGATGCACAGGCAGAGAACGGCGCGGAGGCGGCTGCGAGCGATGCCCCGGCTGAGGATGGCACGGACGCCGCCGGCAGCGCCGTGTCATAATCAGCGCGCGATGCCCAAGATGAAGACCCACTCCGGCGCGAAGAAGCGCTTCAAAGTCACCGCTACCGGCAAGGTACGCGGCCGGCACCCCTTCACGAGCCACATCCTCGAGAAGAAGTCGCCGAAAAAGAAGCGTGCGCTGGGCGGGCCGAAGATCATGTCCGACGACGACACGCCGCGGATCAAGCGGATGTTGGGAGTCGGCAAATGACCAGGGTCAAGCGCTCGGTACACGCGCGTAAGAAGCGCCGCGCGACGCTCGAGCTGACGAAGGGCTTCCGCGGCGAGGCGCACTCGAATTACAAGCGCGCCAAGGAGGCGCTGATGAAGGCGGACGCCTACGCCTACCGGGACAGGCGCAACCGCAAGCGCGACTTCCGCAGGCTGTGGATCACCCGCATCAACGCCGCCGCGCGGATCAACGGCATGAGCTACTCGACGTTCATGCACGGCCTGATGCTGGCCGGCGTCGAGCTCGACCGGAAGGTGCTCGCGGATATCGCCGTGCGCGACGCCGACACGTTCCGACGTTTTGTGGAGGTCTCCCGCGAGGCGTCCGCTGCCTCGTCGGCCACCTCCGCCCCCGCCCGTGAGGCGTCGGCTGCTTAGAGGGCACCCGGCATCGAAGACCTCCCGGGCGTCGCTCCTGAAAAGGACGGCGCTTTTTTTGTGTCCCAAGCAGTGAGGAAGATCTCGAGAACGAACCGATGACCCAGATCGCATCCCCCCACAATCCCCGTCTGAAGGCCGTTCGTCGCCTCCAGAACAAGCGCGAGCGCGAGCGCAGCGGTCGGTTCCTGGCCGAGGGCGAGGATCTGATCGCCGCTGCCCTGATGGCGAAATGGCCGGTGGTGGAGGGATATCGCGTCGCGGGCAGCGGACTCGGTGGGCCGGACTTCACCGATGTGGAGGAGCCGGCGCTGGCGGCCGTGTCGGCGCTGGGCTCGGGCACTCGCGTGATCGGCGTCTACGAGCAGCGCTGGGCGACGGCGCCCGCGGGGCCGTTGTGCGTATATCTGCACGGCGTCGGCGACCCCGGCAACATCGGCGCCGTATTGCGCTCGGCCCAGGCGTTCGGCGCGAGTAGTGTCGTGTTGGGTCCCGACTGCGCCGACCCGTATTCGCCGAAGGCGGTGCGGGCGAGCATGGGCGCGATCTTCGGTGTGGCGGTGGCGCGCGTGGAGTCGATCACCGAGCTGCCAGGCGAGCGGGTGGCGCTGGTTGCCCACGCGGGAGAGCCTTTGCAGGGACTCTCCGGTCCGGTCACGCTAGTCGTGGGCGCCGAGCGCGAGGGACTGCCGCCAGATGTGGTGACGGCGTGTGAACGGGTGGCGCACATCCCGATCGAAGCCGAGTCGCTGAATGCCGCGATGGCCGCGACGGTGGCGCTGTACGAGATGACCAGGCGGGGCGGGCGGGACCACGATACGGTCACACCGGCATGATCGAGCGGATCGAGCAGCTGCGCGCGCAGGCCGAGGGAGAGATCTCCGCGGCGAGCACCAGCGAGGCGCTGGAGGGGTTGCGCGTGGGCTACCTCGGCCGCAAGGCCGAGCTGCCGCAGTTGTTACGCGGGGTGGCCGAGCTCGAGCCCGCTCAGCGAGGCGCGGTGGGTAAGGCCGCCAACCAGGCCCGCCAGGCGCTGGAGGCGCTGATCGAGGCGCGCACCGCGCAGTTAGGCGCGGCGGAGCTGGAGCGCGGTCTGGAGTCAGACCGCGTCGATGTGACGCTTCCCGGCGCTCCGCCACAGCCGATCGGCCGGCTGCATGTGCTCACCGCGACGATGCGCGAGCTGGAAGACATCTTCTTGGGCCTCGGCTTCACCGTGATGGAGGGGCCGGAGGTGGAGACGGTGCACTACAACTTCGACGCGCTCAACCACAGCTCGACGCATCCCGCGCGGGCGCGTACGGACACGTTCTATGTCCAGGACTCCACCCAATCCGATGGCGCGGCGGCGGGGGGCGGAGCGGAGGAGCTGGTGTTGCGGACCCACACCTCGCCGATGCAGGTGCGCGCGATGGAGGCACATCCGCCGCCGCTGTACGTGGTGATCCCCGGGCGTGTCTACCGGCCTGACTCGGACGCCACGCACACGCCCCAGTTCCACCAGATCGAGGGGCTGGCGGTCGACGAGGACATCACGCTCGCCGACCTGAAGGGGACTTTGCTGGCGTTCGCGCGGTCGGTCTTCGGGGATACCCGTGAGGGCACAGGCGAGCGCGATGTGCGGCTGCGCCCGCACTTCTTTCCCTTCACCGAGCCGAGCGTCGAGGTCGACGTGTCGTGCTTTCACTGTGACGGACGGGGCTTCCTGAAGGACGGCGCGCGCTGCTACCTGTGCAAGGGCGAGGGCTGGCTGGAGGTGCTCGGCGCGGGCGAGGTCGACCCGAACGTCTACTCCTACGTGCCCACCACCGAGGCGAACGCCCCGGGGTATGACCCGGAGCGGGTACAGGGCTTCGCCTGGGGGATGGGCGTGGAGCGGATCGCGATGCTCAAGCACGGCATCCCCGATCTGCGGCTGTACTACGAGAACGATATGCGCTTCCTGGAGCAGTTCTGATGCGGGTGCCGCTGGACTGGCTGCGCGAATACTGCGACCCCGCGCTCGACGTGAACGGAATCGAGGAGCGCCTGACGATGACCGGCACGAAGGTCGAGGCGATCCGCCACCACGGGGTCGATGCGGTTGAGCATTTCGTCGTGGGTCGCGTGCTGAGCGTCGAGCCGCATCCGGACGCGGACCGGTTGAGGGTGTGCGAGGTCGATCTCGGCGCCGCCGATGATGAGAACCCGGCCCACCCGGCGAAGATCGTATGTGGTGCGCCCAACGTGGCGACTGGGCAGACGGTCGCGGTCGCCAGGCCCGGCGCGGTGATGGGAGACGGCACGAAGATCAAGCGCGCGAAGCTGCGCGGGGTGCCTTCCGAGGGGATGATCCTCGCCGAGAACGAGCTCGAGCTTGATTCGAACCCACCCACCCGCGGGATCATGGTGCTCGACGACGTGCCGGCAGATATCGAGCTGGCTCCTGGCACGCCGCTGAGCGAGGTGCTGCCGATCGCGGTCGAGGTGCTCGAGCTCGAGATCACTCCGAACCGTCCGGACTGCCTCGGTGTGTTCGGCGTGGCCCGCGAGTTGCACGCGGCGACTGGAGCGTCGCTCGCGCAACCACCGTGGAGTGAGGACCCCGGATCCGATGGCCCGTTGGACGGCGGCGAGGAGACCGGCGCCGGGACTCCGGCCGCGGGTGGCGCCCTCGCCGAGGTGCTCGTCGAGTGCCCCGATCTCTGTCCGCGCTTCACAGCGCGCGTGTTCGAGGACGTCACCGTCGCGCCTTCGCCGCTGTGGCTGAAGGCGCGGCTGATGGCGGCCGGCCAGCGGCCGATCAACAACGTGGTCGACATCACCAACTACGCGATGCTGCTCACCGGTCAGCCGCTGCACGCGTTCGACCTCGACCACGTCGCCGGGGCCCGCCTGACGGTGCGCCGCGCGGGGGAGGGCGAGCAGGTGGACACGCTCGACGGCGATACACGCACGCTCGACGCAGAGATGGTCGTGATCGCCGACGCCGAGGGGCCGACGTCGATCGCGGGCGTGAAGGGCGGCGCCCGCTCGGAGGTGCGGCCGGAGACGAAGCGGGTGTTGCTGGAGGTCGCCACCTGGAACGGCCCGAACATCCACCGCACCTCATGGAGCCTGGGTCTACGCAGTGAGGCGTCGGCGCGCTTTGAGAAGGGCTTGGCGCCCGAGCAGTGCATGTACGCGCAGGCCGTGGCGACCCGGCTGTTGATCGAGTGCGCCGGCGCGAGGGTCACTCCCGGAACGATCGATCTGGGCTGGGACGGAGCGCCCCCGCTCGTCATCCGTCTGCGTGAGGCACGGGTGGAGGCGATCCTCGGGTTGCCTGTGTCGCGCGAGCGCCAGACGGAGATCCTGCGGGCGCTGGATTTTCAGGCGGTGCAGGCATCGGATCCGGCGACGCCCGAGCGGGACGGCCTCGATGTGACGGTGCCCCCGTTGCGTCGCGTTGACGTCACGCGCGAGGTGGATCTGATCGAGGAGGTCGCGCGGATCGACGGCCTCGAGAAGCTGCCCGCCACACTCCCCGCGCGTCGTGGCGCCGCGGGTCTGCTCACCCACTCCCAGCGAGTGCGCCGCGCGGCCGAGGACGCGCTCGTGGGCCGGGGCTTGCACGAGGTGATCGGCTGGAGCTTCACCGACCCCGGCCTACTCGACCGGCTGCGCCTTCCCGAGGACCACGTGATGCGCCAGGTGGTGCGGCTCGAGAACCCGATGTCGGAGACCCAGTCGACGATGCGGCCCACGCTGCTCGGCTCGCTGATGGACGCCGCGCGGCACAACGTCTCCCGCAACGGCCCCGATGTGGCGATCTTCGAGTCCGGCGCCGTCTACCGCGCCGCACACAACGGCGCCGAGCACAACGGCGCGCTTGCGGACGAACACCACGCGCTCGGGGCGCTCCTGACCGGCGCGCTGGGTGGGGGGGCGTCCAAATCTTGGCGTGGATCGGAAGGCCCGCCCACCCGTGAGGTGGACTTCTTCGCGGCCAAGGCGCTGCTCGGCGCGGTGCTCGACAAGTTCCACGTCGATTGGACGGTCCAGGCGGCGAGCGACTGGCCCTTTCTGCATCCCGGCCGGAGTGCCGCCGTGCTCGCCGGTGGAGAGAGGTTGGGATTCGTGGGGGAGGTGCACCCGCTGGTGGCCGGCCAATGGGATCTGGAGCGCACCGCCGTCTTCGTGATCGACCTCGGCAAGCTGGCGGCGGCATCCCCCCCGGTGGTGGCCTTCAAGCATTTCGCGTCGGTGCCATCGTTGCATCAGGACCTCGCGGTTGTACTGCCACAGGACCTCTCCGCCGCCGACGTTCTGGTGGGGGTACGGGAGGCCGGCGGGGAGATGCTCGACGATGTGAGCGTGTTCGATGTCTACACAGGTCCGCAGGTGGGGGAGGGGATGCGCTCGCTGGCGCTGGCTCTGTCCTTCCGAGCGTCGGACAGAACCCTCACCGACGAGGACGTTGCTCCCGCGCGCGAGCGGATCGTCGCGGCACTGGGCGACCTGGGGGGTGAGCTCCGTGGCTGAGCAGGGCTTTGCCGCGGGCTCCCCGCGGGTGCTCGTCGCGGGCGCGACCGGCTTCGCCGGTGCGCTTGCCGCACATCTGCTGTGGCGTCACCCCGGCTTCGAGCTCGCGGGTGTGACCGGGCGCTCAGAGGTTGGACGCTCACTCGAAGAGGTCTATCCCCGCTATCGGGTGCCGTTGACGATCGAGGAGCTGGACATTGACCGGCTGACCAACGAATCCGAGGCGGGTGCAGGGATCGATGCGGCCGTGGTCGCCTATCCACACGCCGCGTCGGCCCCGGTCGTGGCCGCGCTGCGCGCCCGCGGGGTGCGTGTGTGTGACCTCAGCGCCGACTTCCGCCTGCGCGAGCTCGCCACCTACGAGCAGTGGTACGGCGTCCATCCGCACCCCGAGCTGCTTGCCGAAGCGGTCTACGGGCTCACCGAGCTGCACCGTGAGGCGATCCGCGATGCCGGGCTGGTCGCGACGCCGGGCTGCTATCCGACCGCTTCGACGCTGGCGCTCGCGCCACTCGCTCGCGCCGGGCTGATCGCCGACCTCGTGATCGACGCCAAGCAGGGCCTCTCGGGCGCCGGGCGCGCGGCCACCTGGCAGACGCACTTCTCCAACATCGGCGAGAACATCCTCCCGTACAACATCGTCCACCATCGCCACACGCCCGAGATCGAGGAGCAGCTGGATGCGCTGGACCCCGCCCACCCGGGCCTGCGCGTGCAGTTCACGCCGCACCTGGTGCCGCTTGACCAGGGCGAGCTGGTCGATTGCTATGTGACGCCCACGCGATCGGTTACGCAGGACGAGCTGAACGCGATGTACGAGGGTGCCTATATGGCCGAGCGGTTCGTCGAGTTAGCACCGCAGCCGGCCGAGGTACGCGACGTGCGCGAGACGAACATCTGTCGCTTGCACCTCGCGCTCAGTGAGCACACGGGCAAGATCGTTGTGCTGTCGGCGATCGACAATCTCTGGAAGGGCACCTCCTCGCAGGCGGTGCAGAACCTGAACGTGATGTTCGGGATGCCGGAGACGGAGGGACTCTCGTGAGTGCTGGCGTCAAAGACCGCCGGCCGGTCATGAGGGCGGTCATCGAGATGGGATGCCTGGCATGAGCGCGGGTAAAGACGTGTTTGGTGATCGGCCTGAATCGACCCCGCCCACCCCGCCGCAGCCGTTCTTCCGCTCGCGCTGGGTACCGGCGCCCGAGCACGTGCGCGACCTCGGACCGTCCGCCGGCCTCCCCGCCGGCTTCCGGGCCGCGGGGGTGGCGTGCGGGATCAAGCCCAGCGGACGCCCCGATCTGGGGCTGCTCGTGTGCGACGCGGAGGACCCCGTGAGCACGGCGCGCTTCACCGCCACCGGCACGCCCGCGGCGCCCGTGCTCGTCAGCCAGGAGCGCTGCCGGCTGGATGCGCTTCGCGTGATCCTCGCCAATGCCGGCTGCGCGAACGCCGCGACCGGCAAGCGCGGCCTGGACGATGCCGCCAAGACACAGGGCGCCGCGGCGATGGCCGTCGGAGTGGAGGAGGCCGCGGTCGCGCTCGCATCGACCGGAGGCATCAGCCAATACCTGCCGGTCGAGGCTGTCCTGAAGGGCATCCTCGCCGCTAATGGCGAGCTTCGCCGCGAGGGCGATGCCGACTTTCAGCAGGCGATCCAGACGACGGATGCGTTCGAGAAGCGTGCCTGCCTGGAGGTCGAGCTGTCCTCCGGCCCGGTGCGTCTGACCGCGCAATGCAAGGGCGCCGGGATGATCTCGCCGCGCTTTGCGACGATGTTCTGCTTCGTCCAGACCGATGCCGCGCTGGCGCCCGAGACCGCCGAGCTGCTGTTCGGTGTGTGCGTGAAGCGCTCCTTCGACCGCGCGTCGGTGGACGGGCAGCTCTCGACGAACGACACGGCGATCCTGATGTGCTCGGGCGCCTCCGGCGTGCGGATTGCACCGGAGAGCGAGGACGAGCTGCGCTTCGGTGAGGCGCTCGACGCGCTGCTGCGCCAGCTGGCGATCCTGATGGTCGCCGACGGCGAGGGCGCCGCGCGGATCGCGCGCGTGGTCGTCCGTGGTGGGCAGCTCGAGGGCGTCGAGGCGGTGGCGCGCTCGGTCGCCAACTCGCCGTTGGTGAAGGCGGCGCTGCACAGCGGCGACCCCAACTGGGGGCGGATCGTCCAGGCCGTCGGCGCCGCGCTGCTTGGCACCGCCCCGCCGGCTGTGGACATCGCGCTGCAGGGCATCCCCGTTTGCTCTGCCGGCGCCGCGATCCCCTGCGACGAGGACGCGCTCGCCGAGGCCCTGAAGGCGAAGGAAGTCGAATACGAGATCACCCTGGGCGGGCGGGACGGCATTCACGCCGAGACCGAGGTCTTCTTCTCCGATCTCTCCCACGAGTACGTGACGATCAACGCCGACTACACGACATGACGCTCTCCAGAGCTCATACGAACCGGAGGACACACTGATGCGCGACGTCGGCACGCTTTTGGAGGCACTTCCCTACATCAGGGAGTTTCACTCGAAGACGGTGGTCATCAAGTACGGCGGCGCCGCGATGGAGGATCCCGCGCTGCGCGAGGAGTTCGCGCGCGACGTAGTACTGCTCAAGTACGTCGGGCTCAACCCGATCGTCGTCCACGGCGGTGGCCCGGAGATCACGGCTTACATGGAGCGGCTCGGGCTGCCGGTCGAGTTCGTCGGTGGCCTGCGTGTCTCCGACGAGGACACCGTCGAGGTGGCGAAGATGGTGCTCGTCGGCAAGGTCAACAAGGAAATCGTCCTGCGCCTCGCCGGCCACGGCCAGCCCGCGGTCGGCCTCTGCGGCGACGACGGCTCGCTCTTCCGGGTCGTGCGCCGCGAGGGCCCCGGCGGCGAGGACATCGGCTTCGTCGGCCGCATCGAGCGCGTGAACGCCGGCGTGATCGAGCACGTCGCGAGCGACTACATTCCCGTGATCGCCTCCGTCGGCGCCGACCGCGACGGGCGCTCCTACAACGTCAACGCCGACGAGGCCGCCGGCGCGGTCGCGGGCGCGATGGGCGCGCAGAAGGTGATCTTCCTCACCGACGTCCCCGGCTGGCTGCGCGATCCGGCCGACCCCTCGAGCCTGATCGGCCAGGCCTCCGCAGAGCAGGTCGAGGATGCACTATCGAGTCTCGAGGGCGGTATGCGCCCCAAGCTCCAGGCCTGCCTCGACGCGATCCACCAGGGCGTCAGCGCCGCCCACATCCTCGACGGGCGCACGCCACATTCTTTGCTCTTGGAGCTCTTTACCGATGCCGGCGTCGGCACCAAGATCGAGGCCGCGCCATGAGCTCCACACCCAGTGTGACGCTGGAACCACGCCTGTATCTCCACTGCGTGATCGCAAAAGCGGAGCGGAGCGGAGCCATTTAAAAATGTCGTTGTTAGCCCTCCAGGCAATCGAAGACGCACACGTAATCCACTCCTACGCGCGCTTTCCCGTGGAGTTCGTGCGCGGTGAGGGCCCGCGGCTGTGGGACGAGGACGGCAACGAGTACCTCGACTTCCTCTGTGGCATCTCGGTCACGAACGTCGGCCACTGTCACCCGCACGTGGTGGCGGCGATCCGCGAGCAGGCCGGGCGGCTGATGCACGCGTCGAACCTGTTCTACACCGAGCCCGCGATGCGCCTGGCCGAGCGCCTGACCGAGTCGAGCCTCGGCGGCAAGGTGTTTTTCTGCAACTCCGGCGCGGAGGCCAGCGAGGCGGCGATCAAGCTCGTCCGCAAGGCCCGCTCGGGTGGGGACGTCGTCGTCGTGTACGGCGCCTTCCACGGGCGCACCTACGGCGCGCTGTCGGCCACCCCGCAAGAGTCAAAGCAGGCGCCGTTCGCGCCGCTCGTCCCGGGCTTTCGCGCGGTCGATCCCACGCCCGAGGCAATCGCCGGCGCGGTCGACGGGCGTACCGCCGCAGTGCTGCTGGAGCCGATCCAGGGCGAGACCGGCGTGCACGTGCTCTCCGACGAAACTCTCCAGGCGGCGCGCGACGCCTGCGACGAGCACGGCGCGGCGCTCGTCTTCGACGAGGTCCAGTGCGGGATGGGCCGCACCGGCACGCTCTGGGCCTACGAGCAGACCGGCGTCATCCCCGACGCGATCACCGTGGCGAAGGCGCTCGGGGGCGGGCTGCCGATCGGCGCGCTGATCACCGGCGAGCGGCTCGCGGATGTCCTTGCCCCGGGTGACCACGGCTCCACGTTTGGCGGGGGACCCCTCGTCGCCGCGGCGGCGCTCGCGGCACTCGACGTGACCGAGGATCCCGCGCTGCTGGCCGGCGTGCGCGAGCTCGGGCGGCAACTCGCGGCCGGCCTCGAAACACTGCCGCATGTCACGGCGGTACGCGGTCGGGGGTTGATGCTCGCCTGTGAGGTCGACGTGCCGGCGCCCGCGGTCGTGCGCCGGGCGCTGCTGGAGCAGCGGCTGATCGTGAACGCCACCGGGCCCACGACGATCCGGCTGATGCCGCCGCTCACGGTCGGCCTGGATGAAGTCGACGAGGCGCTCGCGCGCCTGGGCGCGGCCCTCGCCGGGCAGGACGAAAGATAGGGTTCGCCGCCGTGTCCGAGGACTCCACCCGCAGCTTCCCGCCGCGAACCGCCTCCTACGAGGCCGACCCCGCCGAGGTGCACCGCGTGCTGCTGCTCTACTCCGGTGGCCTCGACACGAGCGTGATGCTCAAGTGGATCCAGGACGAGTACTCCGCCGAAGTCGTCTGCCTGACGGTCAACCTCGGGCAACCGGGCGAGGACTACGCGGTGATCGAAGGCAAGGCGCGGCAACTCGGCGCCCTGGAGTGTCATGTGGTCGATGCGCGCGAGGAGTTCGCGCGCGAGTACGTCGCGCCGGCGATCAAGGCCAACGCGCTGTATGGCAACTACCCGCTGTTCACCGCGCTCGGCCGGCCTTTGATCGCCAAGCTTGCGGTCGACTATGCGCGCAAGACTGGTTGTGACACGATCGCCCATGGCTGCACCGGCAAGGGCAACGACCAGGTCCGCATCGAGGCGACCGTCGCGACGCTCGCGCCCGAGCTGAAGGTGATCGCTCCGGTGCGCTCCTGGCAGATGGGCCGCGAGGAGGAGATCGCCTACGCACACGAGCACAACATCCCGATCAAGTCGTCTCAGACTGAGATTGGATCCCCACCCACCCCTGAGACCGCTCCCTATTCAATCGATGACAACCTCTGGGGGCGCTCCTCGGAGGGCCGCTGGATCGAGGACCTCGACCACGCGCCCGAGGACGACGTCTTCCAACTCGTCACGCCCCCCGAGCGGGCGCCCGACGAGCCAGAGGTGGTGGAGGTCGAGTTCGAGCGGGGCGTGCCGGTCGGCCTGAACGGCGAGCGCATGGATCTCGTGGAGCTGCTCGAACGGACGGCCCAGATCGGCGCCCGCAACGGCGTGGGGATTCTCGACCACATCGAGGATCGGATTGTCGGATTGAAGGTGCGCGACATCTATGAGGTGCCGGCCGCCGCGATCCTCTTGCCCGCCCACCAGGAGCTCGAGCGGCTCGTCTGCACGATCCACCAGAACCAGTTCAAGGCCCAGCTCGACCGTCAGTGGGCCTACCTCGTCTACGCCGGCCTGTGGTGGGAGCCGTTGCGCGCCGATCTCGACGCCTACATGGAGCACGTCTCCGCGCACGTCACCGGGATGATCGGGATCAAGCTCTACAAGGGCCACGCCCGGGTCGTCACCCGCTCCTCGCCAGGTGCGGTCTATGACGCGAGCCTCGCCTCGTTCGCCGAGTCCGGCGGCCTCTTCTCCCAGACCGCCTCCCCCGGATTCATCGAGCTGTGGTCTTTGCAGTCGCGCATGGCCTGGCGCCTGCATAACGAGTAGGCCGGGCGGGTATCATCGGGCTGGTGAGCGGACCAGCCGACAAGCTCCTCGACTATGCGGTGTGGCAAGGTGGGAAGTGGTACGTCCGCCATCGCTACCTCAACCGGTTGCCCAGCGCTCGCGCGGTCGCCGCCGCCGGGCTCGCCGCCGCCACCGCTGGAGCTGTCGTAGCGACGCTCGCGCGTCGCACCCCAAGCTGAAGTCGCGTCCGGCCTCACCCATAGCCTGATCTATCACTGTGATGGTCGAGGGATCAGAGACACCTGGAGAGCCGCCGCGCCCGACCGACCGCGATCTGCTCGCTGAGCGGCGCGCTCGCCGCGCGGTGGAGTCCGGCGATGACGCGCTCACCCGCCGCGCCGAGGCGGCCGAAGCGACTGTGCAGACGCTCGAGACCCACCTCGCAAGCCTCCAGCAACGGGTGCGGGAGGCCGTCGAGGAGCGCGCGGTGTTCTCCGAGCGGCTGTCCTCCGAGCAGGCGGCGGTGGCCGAGCGTGAGCACGAGCTGCGTCGTGTCAAGCAGCGCGAGTACGCCGAGCAGCAGCTGCGCGTCGAGGCAGAGGACCGCCGCGCGCACCTCGAGCGCGACAGTCGCGCCGAGATCGAGCGGCTCACCCGTCGTCTCGGCGCGAGCGAGCATCGCGCGCGTGAGCTGGCCGAGGGGCTGGAGAGCGTCCAGCGCGACCTCGCCGAGGCCGAACAGGCTACCGCGGCCGAGTGGGCGACGATCGGGCGCGGCGAGCGGGAGTTACAGAACAGGCTCGCCGATCTGGAGCGCCGCGCGCTCCAGATCCGCGGCGGCATCGACTCCGAGCGCAGCGCGCGCGAGCGCGCCGAGCGCCAGCTCCAGGCGATGCGCGAGGCCTACCGGAGGATGGAGCTGCTCGTCGCGGAATTGAAGGGTGTCATGGCCCAGCTGCGGGCCGCCGCCGCGCGTGAGCGCGAGGCCGAGCCAAAGCGGTCTGAGCCGGCGGTCGGCGGGGAGCAGCGCGAGGAGCTGGCCGACGCTTTGGCGGCCGCCGTCGAACGGCTTCGCGCGCGCGCCGAGGCGTCCGCGCTGGAGCCCGAGGAGCTCACCGAGGTATCTCCCCCGGAATCCCCGACAGAGCCCTCGGAACCCGCTGCAGCGCCCTCAGCGCCGCTCGCCGCACCTGTCCCCAAACGCCCGGCGCACAAGCACAGCATGTCGTTGCTGACCCGCATAGGGATAAGACGCAAACAGCGACGCGCGCGCCGCTCAGCCGCCGCGGAGCCGCCTACCATGCAGTCCCAGTGAGCACCCCCTCCTGCGCCCACCTGCACGTGCACTCCGAGTACTCGCTACTCGACGGAGCGTGCAAGATCGACGCGCTGGCGGCGCGCGCGGCGGAGTTTGGTCAACCCGCCCTCGGTCTGACCGATCATGGCGTGATGAACGGCGCGGTCGAGCTCCACAAGGCCTGCGCCAAGCACGGCGTCAAGCCGATCGTCGGCTGCGAGATCTACTTCGTCGACGACCACACCGCCGCGACCGGGAGGATCGGGAGCCCACCCACCCGCGTCGAGCGCAACCACCTGACGCTGCTCGCCTCCAGCGACGCCGGCTACCGCAACCTCGTCAAGCTCTCCTCGGCGGGCTTCCTCGAAGGTCTGCACCGCGGTAAGCCGACGGTGGATCTCGCCCAGGTCGAGCGCCACTCGGAGGGAGTGATCGCGCTCACCGGCTGTCTGGCGTCGCGTTTCTGTCAGCGCCTGCTCGAGGACCGGCCCGAGGATGCGCGTGCGCATGCCGACGAGCTGCTCGGGGTCTTCGGCGAGGAGAACGTCTATTTCGAGGTCCAGAAGAACGGCCTGGCCGCGCAGGACAAGTGCAACGAGGGCATCGTCCGCATTGCCGGCGAGGTTGGGGGCAGGCTGGTGGGAACCGGCGATGTGCACTACCTGCGCCGCGAGGATCACGGCCACCACACGGCGCTCCTCTGCGTGCAGACCAAGAGCACGCTCGCGGCGCCGAAGATGACCTTCGAGACCAACGAGTTCTACCTGCGCGACTCGGCCGAGATGACGGCCGCCTTCGCGGAGTGGCCCGAAGCGATCGCCAGCACCTTGGAGATCGCCGAGCGCTGCTCGGTGGAGATCGAGCTGGGCAAGCAGCTGATCCCCAGCTATTCCACGCCCGACGGAGCCTCCGAGCAGGAGTACCTGCGCGCGCGGGTGCAGGAGGGTCTGCGCCTGCGCTACGGCGATCCGCCGCCCGCCGCGGCGCTCGAGCGCATGGAGATGGAGCTCGACGTGATCGACGGGATGGGCTTCAACGCCTACTTCCTGATCGTCTGGGACTTCGTCAAGTTCGCCAAGGAGAACGGCATCGCCGTCGGACCCGGCCGCGGCTCGGCGGCCGGCTCGATCGTCGCCTACTGCCTGGCGATCACCGACGTCGACCCGCTGCAGTACGACCTCCTGTTCGAGCGCTTTCTGAACCCCGAGCGCGTGTCGATGCCCGATATCGACATCGACTTCTCCGTGCGCGGGCGCGAGCGGGTGATGAAGTACGTGACCGAGAAGTACGGGCGCGAGTCGGTCGCGCAGATCGTCACCTTCGGCAAGATGTTCCCGCGGGCGGCCACGCGCGACGCGGCGCGTGTGCTCGGTCTCGACTATGGAGCCGGCGATCGCCTCGCGAAGCTGATCCCCGATCCGATCATGGGTCGTTCCCCCTCCTTCGAGGAATGCCTGAAGAGCGGCGAGCCGCTGCGCAAGGCCTGCGACGAGGACCCCACCGCGAAGCAGATCATCGACGTCGCCCAGGGCCTCGAGGGGATCGTGCGCAACTCCTCGATCCACGCCGCCGCGGTCGTGATCGCCGATCGGCCGCTGACCGACATCGTTCCCCTGCAGCTCGCCGACGGTGGCACCGACGAGCACGGCGAGCGCGTCTACCGCACCGTCACCCAGTTCTCGATGAAGCCGATCGAGGACATCGGCCTGCTGAAGATGGACTTCCTCGGCCTGCGCAACCTCGACGTGATCGAGGACGCGCTCGACATCATCGAGCGCTCGAGCGTCGACGCCGACGGCAACGGGGTCGCCCGCCCGGACATGACCACACTCCCGCTCGATGACCCCCGCACCTATGAGATGCTCGCTCGCGGGGACTCCACGGGCGTCTTCCAGTTCGAGTCCGAGGGCATGCGCGAGGCGCTGAAGAAGGTCCGTCCCGACGAGTTCAACGACCTCGTCGCGCTCAACGCGCTCTATCGCCCGGGCGCGATGGACCAGATCCCGGTCTATGCCCGAGGCAAGCACAACCCGGAGACGATCTCCTACCCCGACGAGCGCCTGCGCCTGATCCTGGAGTCCTCCAATGGGGTGATCCTCTACCAGGAGCAGGCGATGCAGATCTCCAAGGAGATCGCCGGCTTCTCCGGCGCAAAGGCGGACGATCTGCGCAAGGCGATCGGCAAGAAGAACCGCGTGGCGATGGCCGCGTTGAAGCCCGAGTTCGTCGAGGGCTGTCGCGCCTCGGGCACGAGCTCGGCCGTGACCGAATCCCTGTGGCAGACGAATGAAAAGTCCGCCGACTACTCCTTCAACAAGAGCCATGCCGCCTGTTACGCGCTGATCGCCTACCGCACCGCATGGCTGAAGGCCAACTACCCCGCCGAGTACATGGCGGCGCTGATCTCCTCGGTGATGTCGACGAAGGACAAGGTCCCGTTCTTCGTGGCGCGCTGCGAGGAGATGGGGATCGAGATCCTGCCCCCCGACGTGAATCTCCCAGATCACGAGTTCACAGTTGTCGAGGGCAACATCCGCTTCGGCCTGGACGCCGTCAAGGGCGTTGGCTACCAGGCAGTCGAGGCGATCAAGCGGGCGCGCGAGGAGGGCGGAGCGTTCAGCTCGCTGTGGGACTTCTGCGAGCGCGTGGACAACCGCACGGTCAACAAGAAGGCGATCGAGGCGCTGATCAAGTGCGGGGCCTTCGGCACCACCGGAGCCACCCGCAAGGGCATGCTCGCGGTGCTCGAGCAGGCCCAGGGGGCTGGTCAGAAGGCCCAGCAGGACGCGCTGATCGGCCAGGGCTCGATCTTCGACCTGGATAGCCCGCCCGCGACGCCGAGCGTCTCATCCGGCGAGCAGGCGGGACCTGGCGGCGCGCAGGGCGCCCGGCCGGGTGCGGTACCGGGCGGCTTGGGAATGGGTCTCGCGCGCCCGAGCCACCCAGCGATTCCCGCCGAGGAGTTCGACCAGGCCGAGCTGTTGGCCGTGGAGAAGGAAGCGATCGGGCTGTTCGTCTCGGCGCATCCGCTGAAGCCGCTTCGCGAGGCGCTGCGCGCCCGCGTCGACTGTCCGCTGTCCGCGCTCTCCGATCGCCGCGACAAGGACCTGGTGACGGTCGGCGGGATCATCACGGAGGCCAAGCGCATCCGCACCCGCAACGGCGATCCGATGATGTTCGCGACGCTCGACGACCTCGCGGGCTCCGTCGAGATGATTGTGTTCGGCAAGGCGATCACCGAGCACGAGGCTGTGCTGGCCGTCGACAAGGTGGTGCTCGTGCGTGGGCGGGTCGACCACAAGGAAGCCGGCAAGACGTGTCTGGTGGTGCAGTCGGTCGAGGCCTTCTCACCTTCGCCGGAGGAGATCGAGCGCGCCCGCACGCGGGCCGACACAGCCGCCAAGACCGCCACCGCGCTGGCTCATCCGGTGCGCCTGCGCGTCGACGCATCGTCTCTCGCCACGAGCGCGATCGACGACTGCAAGCAGCTGATCGAGGAAAACCCCGGCCCCGCCGAGGTCGTGCTCGAGATCAACACGAGCTCCGGCACCCGCCGCGTGCGCCTCGGCGAGACCTACCGGGTGCAGCACACCCCGACGCTTCGCGCCGAGCTCGAACACGCCCTTGCCCCGGCTGCGCAGGCCACGGCCACCGCCACCGGCTGAACCGAACGGCTCTTCCCTACTTGCGGGCGGCGATTCCGCGCTCGCGCAGTTCGACCGCGAGCGCGATTTCCTTGCGCCCCGGACCTGCGCGGTTCTCGCCGGGGGTCTCGAGGATGCAGGGCAGCTTCTGCAGGCCCGGTGCGGACAGGAACGCCATACAGCCCTCCTCGCCGAGCTCGCCGGCGCCGAGGTTGGCGTGGCGGTCGCGGTTGGAGCCGAGTGGGGTCTGGGAGTCGTTGAGGTGTAGCGAGCGGATCCGGCCGCGCCCGAGCTTGCGTGTCGCCGCGCGCAGGACCGAGCTCATGCCGGTCGCGGTGCGGATCTCGAAGCCGGAGGCGAGCAGATGGCAGGAGTCGAGGCACACCCCGAGGCGCTCCCCCCCGCCGGATGCGTCCAGGAGCGCGGCGAGCTCGTCGAACGAGCGCCCGAGCGTGCCGCCCGTGCCCGCCGTGTTCTCGAGGTGCAGCTCGCAACCCTCGCTCTCTTTCAGGGCCTCCCCGATCGTCTCTCCGGCGCGGGTGATCGCGCTCGGCACGTCGCCGGTCTTGGCCGAGCCTGGGTGCAGGACCACGCCGGCGGCGCCGATCTCGTGTCCGACCCGCAGGGAATGCGTGAGCGAGGTGAGTGACTTCGCACGGATCTCCGGATCGTCGCTGGCGCAGTTGAGCAGGTAGACGGCGTGGATCAGCACGGCGTCGATCTGGCTCGCGGCCATCGCCTCCCGGAACGCCGCGACGTCCGCCTCGCGGTAGACGGTCGGCTTCCACATGCGCGGGGACTGGTTGAAGATCTGGATCGCGCGGCAGTCGCGCTCGACGCCGCGTTCGATCGCCTTTGGCAGCCCGCCCGCGGGCGAGACGTGCGCTCCGATTAGCATGCTGGCGATCTTATGGTTTCCGTTGCCCCACAGACCGACCGACCAGACCCAGACCGTCAGGGTCGATCCATGCGGGTGAGGTTTGCGCCGTCGCCGACCGGGGCGCTGCACATCGGTGGCGCGCGCACGGCGCTGTTCAACTGGCTGCTCGCCCGTCACGCCGGCGGAAAGCTGGTGCTGCGCATCGAGGACACCGACCGCGAGCGCTCCACGCCGGAGAACGTCGAGCAGATCCTCGACGCGCTGCGCTGGCTGGAGCTCGACTGGGACGAGGGCCCGATTCTCCAGACAGAGCGCTCCGAGCGCCACCGGGAGGCGCTCGGAGCGCTGCTCGACGGGGGGCACGCCTATCGCTCGAACGCGACCGCGGAAGATGTGAAGTCCTACAAGCAGCGCCACGGCGACGAGCGCGGGTTCCGGGGCGAGCCCGAGGGCGAGGGCGCGGTACGACTGCGCGTGCCCGAGGAGGGCGAGACCGTCGTGCACGACGCGATCCGCGGCGAGACGCGCTTCGCGCACGTCCACCTCGACGACCCCGTGATCGCGCGTGCGGACGGCTCCGTGCTCTACAACTTCGCGGTCGCGATCGACGACCTCGATGCCGGCATCACGCACGTCGTGCGCGGCGAGGATCACCTCTCGAACACCCCCAAGCAGCTGCTGGTGCTGGAGGCGGCCAGGGCGGTCGGCTTGGACCGATCGGAGGCCCGCCCACCCTCGCCGCTCCCGCTGTATGCGCACCTGCCGCTGCTCCACGGGCCCGACGGCAAGAAGCTCTCCAAGCGCCACGGCGCCGCCTCGGTGCAGGAGCTGCGCGACGCCGGCTACCTGCCGGCGTCGGTCCGCAACTACCTGGCGCTGCTCGGCTGGGGCGCGGGCGACGACACGACCGTGCTCTCGACGGAGGAGCTGATCGAGCGCTTCACGCTCGAGCGTGTCAGCCGCAACCCGGCGCGCTTTGACGAGACCAAGCTGAAGTGGCTCGACGGCGTCCATATCCGGGAGCTGCCCACCGAGGAGCTGGCCACGCGCGTGGGAGAGTTTCTCGATGGCGCCGGCGGCCATCCCGGAGCGCGGGAGGATGAGCGCTTCGCCGGTGCGGTCGCTATCAGCCAGGAGAAGATCCACACGCTCGCGGACTTCTGGCCGCTCTCGGGCTTCCTCCTCGACGGTCCCCAGGACGATCCCCCGGCGCGGGAGAAGTGGCTGGGCGAGGATGGTCGCGCGGTGCTCGCCGATGCGCGTACGGCGCTGGCCGAGGTCGTCGACTTCGATGAGGCGAGCATCCGTGAGGCGCTCGAGGGGGTGCTCACGCGTCGCGCGGTGAAGCCTCGAGCCGTCTACCAACCCTTGCGCGTGGCCGTTTCCGGCACTCCGATCTCGCCCGGCATCTTCGAGAGCGTGGCGTTGCTCGGGCGCGAGGAGACGCTGCGGCGCATCGACGGGGTGCTCGAGGCTAGGCGGGTGTGACGAGAATGCGACGAGGCTGGAGAAGTGTTTGCAAAATCGAGAGGTGTGTAACTATGGTTAAACACCACGCCCAACGGGACATATAAAAGTCTCCGCGCCTCTCACCCGCCGTCTATCCCAGCGTGGGATGGCCGGCCAAGATCTCCTCAACCATTCGTCCAGATCTGCCGATAGGACCCCGACACGGCACCGCCCACTCGGGTAGCCGGCGATCGCGAGGTAGGTATCGGGACGCATGCAGGTCACAGCTTCCAAGCCAAAGCGAGCAGCGACCACGAAGAGCCGCTCCGCGGAGGTCGAGCGACGGTCAGGTGGATCGGCCGGGACACCCGGCGCCCGCCATCAGAACGAGGGGCACGGCCGGCGCCTGACGATGGCCTTCGAGGCGCTGGAGGCCTTCCCCGCGCTCGCCGAGTCGCGCAACCGCCTGCTCGCGGTGATCTCCGGAGACCACGTGGCCACCGCCGACATCGTGACCGCCGTGGAGTCGGATGTCGCGCTGATCATCGCCGTGCTGCGTGTCGCCAACCAGACGCAGAGCTCGCGTGTGCGTGTCGACACCGTCGTGGGCGCTGTCGAGCTGCTCAGCCCGGAGATGGTGCAGGCGCTGGCGGGACGCGTGCGTACGTTTGAATTCTTCGAGCGCTCGAGCGTGTGGGACGCGGCGCCCGAGCGCTTCCGCCTGCATGCGCTGGCGACCCAGCGGGCGGCCGACCGCGTGGCGGCGGAGGTCGGCTATGAGCATCGAAACCGCTTGACCGTGACGAGCCTCCTGCATGACATCGGCAAGCTCGTCCTGCTCCACGCCTACCCGGGCTACCCCGCGCAGGTGCACCTCGGGGCGAAGACGCCGGAGGAACGCATCCATCAGGAGCGCCGGGAGCTCGGCGTCGACCACGCGTTGGTGGGCGGCGTGCTCGCCCGCCGCTGGGGACTGCCGGCCACGATCGCCACCGCGATCGAGCGCCATCACAACCCCGATGTCGAGGGCGAGGCCGCGTTCATCCGCTTGGCGGACATGCTCGCCCACTACGAGCAGGGCGCCCAGGTCTCCTCGACGGAGATGCTGCAGACCGCGAAGATCGTCGGCATCGGCCCGCAGGAGCTCAGACGGGTGATGTATGAGCTGCCCAGCTCCTCCAACCAGCGCCAGCGTCACGTCGATCCCTGCCCGCTGTCCGGCCGCGAGCTCGGGGTCCTGCAGCGACTGGCCGAAGGCAAGGTCTACAAGCAGATCGCCCACGAGCTGACGCTCTCGACCAGCACCGTCCGTACCCACCTGCACAACATCTACGGCAAGCTCGGCGCGGTCGATCGCGCCCAGGCAGTGTTGATCGCCACCGAGCGCGGCTGGTTGTAGGACGCTCAGCGAACGCCCTACCGCTTTGTTCCGTAGCATCGCGTCTGTGGTAACGCGCCGATGATCTCGATCACCAGCAAGTCTCCCTACGCCGTGCTCGCGCTCGCCGAGCTCGGACGCTCCGCGGGCTCCGAGCCGATACCGATCGGTGAGCTGGCGCGCAAGCGCGACGTGCCGGTGCAGTTTCTCGAGCAGCTGTTCGCGGCGCTGCGACGGGCGGGGGTGATCAGCTCGCAACGCGGCGTGAAGGGCGGCTACCGCTTCGCGCGCGAGCCCTCGTCGGTGAGCGTGCTCGAGATCGTCGAGCTGCTCGACGGCCCACTTGGACGCGACTCCGAGGGCGTGTTCGCGGACGCCGCCGAGGCCGCTCGGAAGGTGCTCGCACAGACTACGATCGCCGACGTGATCGAGCGCGAGTCCCGCGAGGCCGGCGCGAGCATGTACTACATCTGAACGTCCCCCGTTCGATCTGCCCTCTATTCTCGGGAGGCAGATGCCTCAAATCCCGATCAACATTGCGGAGCTCGTCGGTGGCACCCCGCTGGTTGGGCTACCGCGGATGCTCGACGAGGCGCCGGCGGCGGACGGGGTGGAGCTGTTCGCCAAGCTCGAGGCGTTCAACCCGGGGGGGAGCGTCAAGGACCGGATCGGCGTGGCGATGATCGAGGCGGCCGAGGCGGAAGGCCGGATCGAGCCAGGACGCACGACGATCGTGGAGGCGACCTCTGGTAACACCGGGATCGCGCTCGCCTTCGTCTGCGCCGCGCGCGGCTATCAACTGGTGCTCGCGCTGCCCCAGGGCATGAGTCGTGAGCGTGAGAGCCTGCTCCGTCTCTACGGCGCGCGCGTCGACATCACCGAGTCGCTCGGTGGGATGGGGGAGGCCGTCGCGGCAGCCCGTGCGATGGCGCGTGAGCCCGACGTGTTCCTGCCCGACCAGTTCTCCAACCCCGCCAACCCCGCCGTCCATCGGCGCACCACCGGGCCGGAGATCGAGCGCGCGCTCGACGGTCGCGTCGACATCCTCGTGGCCGGTGTCGGCACCGGCGGCACGATCACGGGCGTGGGCGAATACCTGCGCGAGCGCAACCCCCAACTCCAGATAGTCGCGGTCGAGCCGAAGGGCTCCGCGGTCCTCTCCGGTGCTCAGCCCGGTCCGCATCGCATCCAGGGCATCGGCGCGGGATTCGTCCCGGCGGTGCTCAACCGCGAGCTACTCTCCGAGGTGATCGCGGTGTCCGACGACGACGCGATCCACACCGCCTGGACCTGCGCCCGGCGCGTCGGCCTGCTCGCCGGGATCTCCTGCGGGGCGGCGCTCTGGGCAGCGCTCCAGGTGGCCGCCCGACCCGAGTCGAAGGGCAAGCGGATTGTCGTGATCATGCCCGACTCGGGCGAGCGCTACGTCTCGCAGCCGTTCTTCGCCCCCTGACCGGGCCGCTACGCTCTTTCCATGCCCGGCTTTGGCACATTCGCGCAGGTCGCGGGGGAGTTGCGTCGCGACGTGGCAGCCGCGCGCGACCGCGATCCAGCCGCGCGCGGGGTGGGACAGGGGGAGATCCTCGCCACCTGGCCGGGGATCCACGCGCTGCTGGCCTACCGCGTCGCGCACGCGCTGCACGGCGCCGGGGTACGGGTGTTGCCGCGCACGCTCTCGATGCTCACGCGCGCGGTAACCGGGATCGAGATCCACCCCGCGGCGCGGATCGGCGAGGGCCTGTTCATCGACCACGGCGCCGGTGTTGTGATCGGCGAGACGGCGGATATCGGTGACGATGTGACGCTCTACCAGGGGGTCACCCTCGGGGGCACGGGCTTTGCGACGGGTAAGCGCCATCCGACGGTGCAGGACAACGTCACGATCGGCTCCGGCGCGAAGCTCCTGGGACCGATCACGATCGGCCACGGCGCCAAGATCGGCGCCAACAGCGTCGTGATCACCGACGTGCCGCCGAACTCCACGGTCGTCGGCAACCCCGGGCACCCGGTGCGCGTGGACGGGCGGCGCCCCGAGGGTCCAGACGCCGACTGGATCCACCTGCCAGATCCGATCGCCGAGGCGATCCAAGGCCTGGCGAGCCGCATCGGAACGCTGGAACGGACGGTCTCAGAGCTCTCCGGCGAGGAGTCCGAGGCCCCTGTGGCCGAGGTCAGGCCGCTGCGCACGGTCAAGGGCCCGAATCCCGCCGGCGGCTAGTTCAGCCGGCTAAGTCCAGCCGGCTAAGTCCAACCGATTCAGTCGAGCCGGCGCGGCTCAGGCGTCGCCGGCTCGTACAGCGAGGTCCGTTCGTCGCGCATCGACTGCCACGCGCCGAGGAGGACCGCCACGGCGCCCACGAGCGCCACCCAGGCGCCCGCGCATAGCGACGTGGCGTGATCGGGCCGCTCGAGCAACCTCACGATCGCCGCCAGCACGGCGAGCAGGCCAAACGGGACGGTCCACACCGCGGCGGCGACAGGGGGCGCGGGAGTGCGCTCGGTGACGGTGGTCAGGAGGAGCACGAGCGCGGCGATCGCAGCCGCGATCAACAGGACGACCGCCGGGCCGAAGGTGCTCCACGCGTCGAGCTTGCCGGCGGCGTTTTCATACCAGGGCAGCGTCAGCGAGACGATCAGGCAGATTGCGCCTGCCGCGGCAAGCAGCTCTCCCAGGCGGATTCGTGTGAGTCTCATCGGCGCTCGGGGAGCCTATCGACACGCGCCTGCCCGCAGGGGGCCGGGTCGACGTGCATAGCCGGGGCGATCAGGCCGGCGCTTGCGCCTGCAGGCGCGCGGCGTGCAGCGTGTTCACCAGCAGGTAGGCGATCGTCATCGGACCGACGCCGCCCGGCACCGGGGTGAGCGCCGATGCGACCTCGCTCGCCGCCGCGAAGTCGACGTCACCGACCAGGCCGCTCTTGTTGCCGGCCTGCGCGGGTGTCAATCGGTTCATGCCGACGTCGATCACGACCGCGCCCGGCTTGACGAACTCGCGCGTCACGAGCCGCGGTCGACCGACCGCTGCGATCAGCACATCCGCGCGGGCGCACACCTCGCGCAGCTCGCGCGTGCGCGAATGGCAGGTGGTCACAGTCGCGTTCTCCGCGAGCAGCAGCTGCGCCATCGGCTTGCCGAACAGGTTCGAGCGCCCGATCACGACCGCCTCGGCGCCTTCCAGCCGCGTATCGACGCTCGCCAGGAGCTCCATCACCCCCGAGGGGGTGCAGGGCCGCAGTCCCGGCAGTCCGAGCGCGAGCAACCCGGCGTTGACCGGGGTCAGACCGTCGACGTCCTTCTGCGGGTCGATCATCGCCGTCAGCGTCGCTCCATCGAGGTGGTCGGGCAGCGGCAGCTGCAACAGCACGCCACTCACCTTCGCATCGGCGTTGAGGCTCTGCAGTTCCTCGGCTACTTGCTCGAATGAGGCATCCACAGGGAGACGTCGGTCGAACGGAACCATGCCGACCTCCGCACAGGCACGCTGCTTGCCGCCCACATACACGGCCGAGGCGGGATCCTCGCCGACGAGCACGGTCGCCAGCCCCGGAGGACGACCGACTTGCTCGGTGAACGCCTCCACCTCGCGCGCCACCTCGCCCCGCACGCGCGCGGCAATCGCCTTCCCGTCGATGATCGTGGCGGACATCGAGCCGGATGCTAGCGCCGCGTGACGGGGGCGTATTCGGCCATCAGCTTGCGCTCCGATCCGTCGTCCGCGAAGCGCACGACGATCACCCCGCCCGGCTCGACGCCGGTGACGACTCCCTCGCCAAAGGCGGCGTGGAGGACATCCTCACCCAGGCGGAATGACGACCCGGCGGATACCGCCCGCCCCCGCCCGCCGACTTGGCCCTCCTGACCGGTTGCTCCCGATCGGCCCGCCCAGGCACCTGGTGAGGAGCCACGGAGGCCGGCCCCGCCGTTGGGTGCACCCACGCCGGCGGTGGCGCCGGCCCATGAGTGCAGCGCGGGAGCCTGCACGCGGTCGAGCAGCTCCGCCGGGATCTCGTCGAGGAAGCGGCTCGGCAGTCCGTGAGTCTGGGCGCCGAACACCGAGCGGCGCCGTGCATGGGTCAGATACAGCTGTTGCTTGGCACGCGTCACTCCCACGTAGAACAGACGCCGCTCCTCCTCGAGGGCCCCTTCGTCGAGCGCGCGAGAGTGGGGGAAGACCCCGTCCTCGCAGCCGACGATGAACACCGTCGGATACTCCAGGCCCTTGGCGTTGTGCAGCGTCATCAAGGTCACCAGCCCCTCGTCCTCGGTACGGGAGTCGGCGTCGGCGACGAGCGCGATCTGCTGGAGGAAGACTTCGAGCGTGTCCTCGTCGGCCGGTGCATCGGCGTCGAACTCGCGCCCGACCTGCACCAGCTGCTCGAGGTTCTCGACACGCCCCTGCGCCTCGATCGTGCGGTCGGCTTCCAGCGCTTCGACGTACCCGGTCTGCGAGAGCACGGCCTCGAGCAGATCCCCCACGGGGACATGCTGCTCGATACGCATGCGCAGGTCGTCCATCGTGTCCATGAAGCGCCGCAGCGCCTTCACCGCGGCGGCGCCGAGTCCGGGGATTTGCCCGGGGCTGGACGCGGCCTCCCAGACCGAGACGCCGACGGTGGCCGAGTGGGCCACGATCCGCGACAGGGAAGTCTGTCCGAGTCCACGCCGCGGCGAGTTGGCGACGCGCGTGAAGCTCACCACGTCGAATGGGTTGGCCAGCAGCGAGAGGTAGGCGATCGCGTCCTTGATCTCGGCGCGCTCGTAGAACTTGGTCCCGCCGATCACCTGATAGGCGATCTCGCGGCGGACGAGCGTGTCCTCGAGTACCCGCGACATTGCGTTCGTGCGGTACAGGACGGCGATCTCCGCGCGGCTCGCGCCCTCGTCCACGAGTCGCTCGATCTCGCCGACGACGAAGCGCGCCTCGGCATGCTCGTCGTCCAGCTCGCGCAGGTGGATCTGCTCTCCCTGTCCGAGCTCGCTCCACAGGCGCTTGGCGATCCCGCCGCGATTGTTCGCGATCACCGCGTTCGCGGCCGAGAGGATCGTCTCGGTGGAGCGGTAGTTCTGCTCGAGCTTCACCACGCGCGCGTCGGGGAAGTCCTCCTGGAAGTCGAGAATGTTGCGCACGTCGGCTCCACGAAAGCTGTAGATCGAGTTGTGGGTGACTAGCCCGTTGGCAATGAAGTTGTGGACACCGTCAACGTCGAGGTCATATACGGGTGCTTCGATCGATACTGGTTCGATGCTGTCGATCAGATCGAAGCCTCCATCGGCATCCACCATCACCATCCCCGGTCTCAATGACGACGCCGGCATGAAGGGGAGAGCGTTCGCGACCCCATCTGGATTGCGAACGAGGCGAGCGTTGAGCTGGAGGTGAAAGTCGAGCTCGCTTCGCACTCGCTCAACAGTCGAGAGCAATGAACGCATGTCCATTGACGCCGACTCGTAGCGCCATCCAGCCGATCCGCGGCGTGCCGGCCTTACACTGATGCCGAGACGTTCGAGCGCCTCCCTTCCGGACTTGTCGTAACCGAACATGGCGATGCGGTGCATCGGTGAGGCGCCTCGCCGGTCGCCGCAGAGCGTCACCACCATGCGGCGACGGGTACGGGGCGAACCACGTCTACCGGAGGTGTGAGCCATCGGGGTGAAGTGCGGAAAGCGGAGGCTGAGTCCCTCGTCGGCGAGCAATTGCTGCCCGGTCTCCTCAGTATTGAGGGCGGCAAAGACACGATCGATCAGCGCCTGATTACCAACCAAGCTATCCACGCACTCGGCACCTGACGGCCGAGCATTGAAGGGGAGGGTCGGAAGAGCGTACTGCGCCGATAGCACATGCTCAGCTACGCGGGCCTCCGCATCGCTGCCGTGCACCGAGACGATCCAGGCCGCGTCCGCGCCCTCGTGTCTCATCCTCAAGCGCACTCCGACGACTGGCTTGACTTGACTTGCGGTGTATGTCCGAGATGTCCCGACGCGAAATCCGACGCCGCGCTTCCACATCACGTAAGTCATATGCAGTTGAGGAGTTCTGCCGAGCACAAAGCCGGCAAAGTGGATGTGCTCTGCTGTGCTTACCAACTGCCGTCCCGACCGGGTTGTGAGCGCAATCCCCTGCGAGCTACGTGATTCGTGGCGACGCATCACCATTGCGGGCCGAAAATCGCCGCTCCCGTGAGCGGCAAGGACCATGTCTCCGGCCCAAACCTCCTCGATCGGTTGCTGGGTTCCGTCACCCATCGTGACCAGCGTTCCTTCGACCAAGCACTGCGAGTCGTCGCCCACAACCGCCAGGTTCCGATGTCCCACCGGTCCGGCATACACGGGACGATCGCCCGGCTCGGCTGCCTCGCTGCGCGGCGGGCGTCCGCCGCCCACGAGCAGCTGCAGCAGCCGGTACTGCGCGTGGTTGGTGTCCTGGTACTCGTCGACGAGCACGTGGCGGAAGGTCGCGGCGTAGCGCTCGCGGACCTGCTCGAACAGCTCGAGCAGGTTGACGGTGCGGAACAGCAGGTCGTCGAAATCCATCGCGTTGGAGCGGAGCAGGTCGCGCTCGTACAGTCGGTAGACCTCGCCGACCATCTCCTCGAAGGGCGAGCCCGCGGCCTGTTGGTACTCGGCGGCGGCGAGCAGCTTGTTCTTGGCGGCCGAGATCTGATTGTGCAAGGCGGTGGGCGTGTAGCGCTTCGGATCGACCCCCAGCTCGTCGATGCAGCGCTTGGTCAGCCTGCGGGCGTCCGCCTGGTCGTAGATCGTGAATTGGCGGGTATAGCCGAGGCGCTCGGCCTCGGTGCGCAGGATCCGTGCGCAGGCGGCGTGGAATGTCATCAGCCACATGGGTGGGCGGGCACTCATCCCCCTTCCCAACAATCGTTCGACCCGTCCGCGCATCTCCTTGGCGGCCTTGTTCGTGAAGGTGATCGCGAGGATCTCTCCCGCTCGGGCTTGATCGGTGTAGATGAGGAAGGCGATCCGGTGGACGAGCACCCGCGTCTTGCCGCTGCCCGCGCCGGCGAGGATCAGCAGTGGCCCCTCGCCGTGGGTGACCGCCTCGCGCTGGGGCTCGTTCAGCCCCTCCAGGAGCTCTCGGAGGTGCTCGGCGTGGGGGTTCTCCGGCATCAGCTCTCAGCATAGATACGTCTTCGGGCGGCAGGGTTTGGGCTCGACGTGAGGAACTTGTGATTACAGTTGCAATCTTTACCGGCTTGGAGCAAGGTGGCGGGAAAGATCACGTTCGTAACCAATCACGGGGGAATTGAGTAATGAGCTTCGACATGAACCGACTGCGCAGGGCCGATCAGATCGTGGGCGGCGGTGCGATCGCCCTGTTCATCTTCCTGTTCTTCTTCAAGTGGTATGGCGGCAGCGCCAGCTCCTCTGTCGGCGGGATCAACCTCGGGAGCAGCCTGAACGGCTGGCACACCTTCACCAACAGCCGTTGGATCTGGCTGATCACGATCATCGTGGCGCTCGGAGCGGTTGCGCTGCGCGCCGGCCAGCGCGAGCTGAGCCTGCCGGTGCAGCCGGGCGCGATCATCGCCGGCCTGGGCGCGCTGTCGTCGCTCCTGATCTTCTACCGGATCGTCCACCACCCCAGCGGAGGCTCGAGCGGCGGCGTCGGCCTCGAGCACTTCTCCTACTCCTACGGCATCAAGATCGGCATCTGGCTGGGTCTGATCGCGGCGCTGGCGATCACCTATGGCGGATACCTGGAGATGCAGGCCGAGGGTAGCTCGCTCTCCAGTCCGGGCGACCCGGCAGACCGGCTGGCCGGCGTCGTCCCGCCATCTGCGACCTCCCCCGGCGAGGGCTCCGTCCCGGCGTCCGCGCCTGCGGCGAGCGTGGCTCCCACTGTCGCTCCGGCGGCCGGCGCTCCCGCCCCACCGCCGGGCGGCGCTTCCATCCCACCGGCGGCCGGCGCTCCCGCCCCACCGCCGGGCGGCGCTTCCATCCCACCGGCGGCCG
>DASRKZ010000091.1:0-24058 GCA_035648675.1 Solirubrobacteraceae bacterium | reverse complement strand
CCCCTCGCCCCATCAGGTGCGCAAGCAGTTGCAGGCGGACGGGGTCGCGCTGACCGAGCGGCTGTGCGTCTACCCGCAGTACATCGACCCGGAGTTCCTCGCGCCGGGCGTGCTCGACACGATCAAGCTGAGGTACTGGAGCTTCATCCCGCGGCGTGGGTCCGGTCGCACCGACCCCCCGGCGCCGATCCGCCCCGAGCTGGTGGGGGGCGCGATCGAGAAGGGCCGCGACGGGCTCGCGCTGAACGCGGAGGAGTTGACCGCGCTGTTCGCCGAGAGGAGGCCGGAGGCGATCGAGGAGATCCGCGAGGCGGCGGATGAGCTGCGCGCGGAGCTCGCGGGGGAGACGGTGACGTTCGTCGTGAACCGCAACATCAACGTCTCGAACGTCTGCGTCGTCGGGTGCGCCTTCTGCGGCTTCGGCCAGGGCAAGCGCTCGCCGGACGCCTATGAGCACGACGAGCAGGAGTTTGCCCGCCGCGTGAACGAGGCGATCGAGTACGGCGCCACCGAGCTGTGCATCCAGTCGGGCATCCATCCCGATTGGCAGCTGGCGGACTACCTCGGCTGGCTGAGGCTGGCGAAGGCGACCGCGAGCGAGGCCGGGACCGACCTGCACCTGCACGCGTACAGCCCGATGGAGATCGCCCACATGTGCGACATCTCGGGGCTGGCGCCCGCCGAGGTGTTCGCCCAACTCAAGGAGGCGGGACTCGGCTCGACGCCGGGGACCGCGGCGGAGGTGCTCCACGACGGCGTGCGGGAGCGGATCAGCCCGAACAAGCTGCCGGTGGCGCGCTGGGTGGAGATCATCGAGGCCTCGCACAACGCCGGGCTGCGCTCGACTGCGACGGTCATGTTCGGCCACATCGAGGAGCCGTGGGAGCTGGCCGAGCACATGCGCGTAATCCGCGAGCTGCAGGAACGCACGGGCGGGATCACCGAGTTCGTGCCGCTGTCGTTCATCCCGTTCCAGACGCTGCTCGGACGCACGCACGGGGTGGAGGAGATCTCACGCGAGGAGAATCTCAAGCACACGGCCGTCTTCCGGCTGGCGCTCGGCCGCACGATCCCGAGTCTCCAGGCTTCATGGGTGAAGATGGGCCTGGATGCCGCCACCGAGTCGCTGCGCTGGGGTGTGAACGACCTCGGCGGCACATTGATGGAGGAGTCGATCAGCCGCCTGGCGGGCTCCTATCACGGCACGCGCCTGGATCCCGACCAGCTCGTGGCGGCCGCGCACGAGGCGGGGCGTCCCGCGGCCGAGCGCACGACGCTCTACGACATCGTTCGCCGCTACGATCCGGCTGTGACCGCCGTATGACGCTGCAGATGCCGAGCGGCTGAGTTGTCCCGCACGCGGAGGATCACCATCGGTGGGGTCGGCTCGCCGGTCATCGAAGCCGGTCCACAGGACGCGACCGAGGCGGTGGTGTTCGTGCACGGCAACCCGGGCTCCTCGAGCGACTGGACGGCGCTCGTCGACGCCACCGGCGAGCTCGGTCGGGCGGTGGCCATGGACATGCCCGGCTTCGGGAAAGCCGACAAGCCGCGAGACTTCGACTACCAGGTGACCGGCTACGCGGACTTCCTGCAGGGCGCGCTGACCGAGCTTCAGATCGAGCGCGTGCATCTCGTGGTCCACGACTTCGGCGGTCCGTTCGGGCTGATCTGGGGGCTCCAGCACCCGGAGATGTGGGCGAGCGTCGTGCTTATAAACATCGGCATCATGCCCGGCTACGAATGGCACACGATGGCCAAACGCTTGCGCACGCCGGTACTCGGCGAGCTGACGCAGGCCTGGATCCCGCGCTCGGCGTGGCGGCGCGCGATGCAGAAGGCCAACCCGAAGGGTCTCCCTGAGGAGTTCGTCGAGAAGATGTACGACGACTACGACCGCGGCACCCGGCGCACGGTGCTGAAACTCTACCGAGCGACACCGGAGTCGGGAAAGACCGCGGGGAAGCTCGGAGCGGCGACGGCCCAACTGCACAAGCCGGCGCTGGTGGTGTGGGGCGCAAAGGACCCGTTCGTCGGAGTGGAGTACGCCGAGCGCCAGCGGGAGTTCTTCGAGGTGGAGGACGTGGTGATCCTCGGGGAGAGCGGACACTGGCCGTTCCAGGACGATCCGCGGCGTGTGGCGCAGGCCGTGCTGCCGTTTCTCCGCGAGCAGCTGAAAGTTGCCGCGCCGGCCTAGCGGAACAGGTCTTCGTCGAGCGGCCGCAGCAGCGCCGCCGCGCCGGGGCCATCCTCGGCGGTGACGAATCGCTCCAGGCCGTCGATCAGTACGACGGGCTCGCGCGAGTCCTTGGCACGGGCGAGGTCCGCGGTGGCGGCGGCTGCGTCGGCCACGGCGAGCCAGGTTGCCCGCAGCTCCAGGCCGACACTGTCTTCGCGTCCGCGCCAGTCCTCCAGAGGCGTCATCCCGGCACAGCCGATCGCGACGTCGCACTGCCCGTGCCGCCAGGCGCGGCCGAAGCTGTCGGTGATCAGCACCGCCGGCGATGCCCCCGTCAGCTCGCGCAGCCGCGCGCGCAGCCGCCGCGCCGAGGCGTCGGGGTCGCGGGGGAGGACGATCAGCGTCTCGGAGTGGGCGGCGTTTGAGGCGTCGACTCCGGCGTTGGCGCAGACGAAGCCATGGTGGGTGCGGCTGATGAGCACGCCGTTGCTCGCGCGGAGGATCTCGGCGGACTGGTCGAGCACGACCTGGACGGCGCGCGGGTCCTTGTCCTGCTCGGCGGCCAGCGCTCGAGCGCGCGCGGAGGGCTCGACCGTCGCCAGCTCGACCACGGCGCCCTCGGCCTTGGAGATGACCTTATGGGCGAGCACCACGATCTGCCCGTCCTTCAGCCGCGAGACCGGCTGCTCGGCGTTCAGCGCCCGCAGGATCAACCCCGCGAGGTCCTCGCCGGAGCGCACCTCCGGGAGGCCGCTCAGGCCGCGGGCGGAAAGGCTTGCCACGGCGTTCGTGCCGAGTCGAGCACCGCGCGGGTGCGGGGGGCTCTGAGATGCTCGCCGGCAAGCCGCGCGCGCAACGCGGTGAGGTCCTCGCCGGTGTCGATGTCCAGGAGCAGCGACGCGGGCCGCTCGATGCGCCACCGGACCCCGGAGGAGAGCGCGAGCGCGCGATGGCGCTCGCAGCTGTCGGGGCCGAAGCTGGGGGGGATCGCGTCCGGGGGCGCGAGCAGCAGGCCGTTGGTGCCGCTCCCGTGACGGTCCGGGACGATCACGACCTCGGGCTCGCCGCTTCCGGGTGCGCTCAGCAGTGCCTCCAGCTCATCGGGATCGAGCGTCGGGCAGTCCCCGGGGATGCACAGCACGCGCTCCGCCCCCTCGTCGAGTGCGCGCTCGACGCCGAGGGTCACGGCGGCGCTCTGGCCGTCCTGGGCGGTGTCGTCGATCACGATCGCCCCCCCTGCGTGTGCCGGCCCGGCCACCGACGGCTCGCCGGTGACGACGATCGTGCGTTCGATCGAAGCGGTCTCGGCCAGCGCGGCGAGCACATCGCCGACCATCGCGCGGGCCAGCTCCAAGCGCAGCGAGTCGGCGACGTTTGCGCCGAGGCGCTGCTTGGCCTGGGCGAAGTGCTTGACGGGCAGGATCGCCGCGGTGCGCATCCAACGAGCGTATCCGGAGAACGGAGTCCGGCCCGCGACCGCCCCGACTCACCGACACCCGGCGAGCGCCGCGGCGAAGTCGAGCACCTGCTCGGCGACTCGCGCACGGGCGGCGGCGTCGTCCATGTGGGTGTCGGTCTGGAGGGTGGGCAGTCCGCTGACGCTCTCGTCCGCGACGATCCCGTCGAGCAGCTCGCCGTAGAAGTCGGCCACGCCATCGGCGCTCAGCTCGAGCGCCGCGAACGCCATGAACGCGGCCGTGGGTCCCTTGAGCACCTCGCCGCCGACGATCGGACTGACGGCGACCACGGGCGCGGCGGCCTCGATCAGCGCGTCGTGGATGCCCGGCACGGCGAGGATCGGGGCGATCGAGGCGAGCGGGTTCGAGGGGCCGATCACGATCGCGCGGGCGCCTCTGATCGCCTCGAGCACCTCCGCGCTGGGCGTCGCCTGCTCGGCGCCGCGGAACTCCAGACCCTCGACGATGCCCTCGGCCCGCCGGCGGATCATGAACTCCTGGAACGAGCGCCAACCGGCGGTCGTGCGCACCCACGTGCGCACGGGGTCATCGCTCATCGGCAGCACGCGCGTCCGCACGCCGAGCGCCTCGTTCAGCCTTGCGAGCGCCGCCGTCGGAGAGAGCCCGTCCTCCTCACGCATCCGCGCGCGCTCCAGGCACCATGCGAGGTCGCGGTCGCCGAGGTTGAACCACACCTCCACGTCGAGCGCCCTGAGCGCGTCCATCACCGCGAACGTGTCATCCCGCAGCCCCCAGCCGCGCTCGTCGATCTGATCGGCCAGCCAGAACGAGACGAGGTCCGGATCGGGCGAGACGTGAGCGCCGTAGATCTCGATGTCATCGCCCGTGTTCACGATCACCGCGAGGCCGGCGGGGTTGACGACATCCGCCATCCCCCGCGCGAGCTTCGCTCCGCCGGTGCCTCCGGCGAGAACCACGACGTCTGAGTCTGAGATATCCGTGCTCATCACTCCCAGAGTATGTCCGGCGGGCGAGGGCGGCGATCAGTCGCTTGTGTCTCGGCGAGGTGGGCTGAATCTAAAGGCGGCCCGGAAGTTGTTACTCTTTGAGCATGGTGTGTAACTATAGTAACACACCTCTAGAAAAGTAGGACAACTATTCCCACAGCCCATCCGGCAGGCCCGTGAGGCGGATGCCCGCGTGCGCCTTGTAGCGGGAGTTCACCGCGATCAAGATCGCGGTGAGCGACTCGGTCGTGCGCGCCATCTCCAGGCGGCCGCAGTCCACGCAGCGCAGGCCCTCGATCCGCTCGATCACGAGCGCCGCCGCGCGCTTATCCTCGCGCGAGTCGCCGCACACCAGCACGTCCTGGTCGAGGGGATTGTCGGGGTCGCTGAGCGAGGCGGCGCTGACCGTGTGCAGAGCAGAGACCACGCGCACGCCCTCCGGCGCCATCTCCAATGCCTGCTGGGCGGCGGAGCCCTGCCAGACGCCGAGCATGCGCGTCGCCTTCCCGCCGATGGTGGCCGCGAGCGGGACGGTCGCGTCGATCAGCAGCTGACCGGGGGTGAGCACGTCCTTCAGGTTGGCGAGCGTCTCGGACTGGTTGCGGAACGGGACGCTCAGGATCACCGTGCCCGCCGCGCGTACGGCACCGGCGTTGTCGTAGCCTGAGAAGGAGCCGTCCGGCACGATCGCGCTCGCGCGCTCCGCGGTCTCCTGTCCCCTTGCCCGATCGCGCGAGCCGATCGCGATCGGCACCCCTGCGCGGGCGAGTCGCACGGCAAGACCGAACCCGAGCGCGCCAGAGGCTCCGACGATGGCGACCGGATCGATCGAAGAGGACGGCACGGCGGCTGAGTATAGGAGCCGGCCGGCGGCCTGCCGCCGCTCACGCCGATTCCGGTCCCTCGCGCGGTGCCCGCCCGACCTTTAGGCTGTCGGGAATGAGGCTCGAGGGCAAGAACGCGCTCGTAACGGGGGGCGCCTCTGGAATCGGCGCGGCGACCGCGCGGCGGCTGGCGGCCGAGGGCGCGCGCGTGGCGATCGGCGACGTCAACGAGGACGGCGCTCGCGCGGTCGCGGGTGAGCTCGACGGGTTCGGGTGCGCGCTCGACGTGACCGACACGGGCTCGGTGGGCGCCGCGGTTGCGGCCGTGAGAGAGGCGCTCGGGGAGGTGGACGTGCTCGTGAACAACGCCGGCACCGACAGGTTCTCCTACTTCGTCAACTCCGACGAGGATCTATGGGACTTCGTGCTGGGCGTCAACCTGCGCGGCGTGCTCGCGGTCACCCACGCGGTGCTCCCCGGTATGCAGGAGCGTCGCGGCGGGGCGATCGTGAACGTCGCCAGCGAGGCCGGGCGCGTCGGCTCCCAGGGCTCGGCCGTGTACTCCGCCGCGAAGGCCGGTGTGATCGGCTTCACCAAGGCGATCGCCCGCGAGAGCGCGCGCTACCGCGTGCGCTGCAACGCCGTCGCCCCGGGGCCGATCGAGACGCCGCTGTTCGACTCCGCGCCGCAGGTGTTGGGTGAGCTCGGCGAGCGGCTGAAGCAGGGCATGGTGAACGCGACCGTGATGGGCCGCGCCGGCGAGCCCGAGGAGGTCGCCGCGGCGATCGCGTTCCTCGCAAGCGACGATGCCTCCTACGTCACCGGCCAGACGCTCAACGTGAGCGGTGGCCTGTCGATGTGGTGATGTTCACCTGGCCGCATGCGGCCAGGTGGGCAGGGTCGCATGCGACCCTGCCTCGGGGTCGCACATGTGCGACCCCGCCGGGCGGCGCATGCGCCGCCCGGGTGATAGGGATATAGAGATGGTGGAAACCGTCCAGATCAGAGAGGTCGGTCCGCGCGACGGGTTTCAGAACGAGCCCGAGACGATCCCGACCGCGCGGAAGGTCGAGCTGATCGACGCGCTCGCGCGCACCGGTGTGAAGCGTTTGGAGGTCACGAGCTTCGTCCGCGCCGACATCATTCCGCAGCTCGCCGACGCGGGAGAGGTGCTCGCGCAGATCGACGTGCCTTCCGAGGTCAGCGTCTCGGTGCTGATTCCCAACGAGCGCGGCCTCGACGATGCGCTCGCGCTGCGCGAGGCCCACTCAGGGGAGCGGGCGGCGTTCGACGAGGTAAACGTCTTCCTCTCGGCGTCGGAAACTCACAACGAAAAGAACGTCAACCGCACGATCTGGGAGTCGCTGGTGGGCCTTGAGCGCGTGCTCGACCGAGCGGACGCGGAGGGCCTGCGCTGCGAGGGCGTGATCTCGGCCTCGTTCGGCTGCCCCTACGAGGGCCACGTCCCGCCCGAGCGCGTGCTCGAGATCGCCAGGCGCCTGCATGAAGCGGGCGCCCGGGAGATCGGCTTCGGCGACACCACGGGGATGGCCAACCCGCGCCAGGTGAGCGAGCTGTTCGCCCTCTGGAAAGAAGGTCTTCCGGAGGTGCAGCTGACCGGCCACTTCCACAACACGCGCGGCCAGGGCCTCGCAAACGTGCTCGCGGCGCTCGAGGCGGGGGTAGACAGCTTCGAGTCGAGCTTCGGCGAGCTCGGCGGCTGCCCGGTCCCGGCGGGCGCGACCGGGAACATCGCCACCGAGGATCTCGTCTCGATGCTCCACGAGATGGGCATCTCGACCGGCATCGACCTCCCCGCGCTGCTTACCTGCGCCGGCCGTGTCCAGGAGATCCTCGGTCGTCCGCTGGGCAGTCACACGCTGGTTGCCGGCCCGGTCGACTGGCACTGAGCTTGCTTCTGAAGTCGCGTGGGGGCTAGCGGGCGAGGGCTCCGTCGGCTTGACGTGCGCTCTCGCGCATCGCGGCGACGCAGTACTCTTGCACGGAGACCTCCAACTCCAACGTCTGGGCGAGCGCGGGGCGGGCGGAGGCGTCCATCACGCGCTTCGCGCGGCCGACCGCCACGTGCGAGTTCGCCAGCAGTTCGTCCACCAACGTCCGCGTGGCTCCCTCGAGCTCCTCGGGCGTGACGACGCGGTTGACGAGGCCGATGCGGTGCGCCTCCGAGGCGTCGATCGTCGCGGCGGTCATGATCAGCTCCTTCGCGCGGCCCAACCCGACGACCGCCGGCAGCCGGGAGGATCCGCCGACGTCGGGGATGATCCCGAACTTGACCTCCGGCAGGCCGAGCTGCGAATCGTCGGAGGCCACGCGCAGGTCGCAGCCGAGCGCCACCTCGAGCGCGCCGCCGAAGCAGGCGCGATGGATCTGGCAGATGACCGGCTTGGGCATCGCTTCACAGAGGTTCGCGCAGTCGAGGAACACGTTCCGAAAGGGCCGCAGCACGCTCGGGTCGCCGGCGAAGGAGGCGAGCTCGCCGAGGTCCACGCCGGCGGAGAAGGCCGCTCCTTCGCCGCGGAGGACGACGCAATGCACGGAAGCGTCGTCGCTCGCCGCTCGCAGGGTCTCGGCGAGCTGAGACAGCAGCGCTTGGTTCATCGCGTTGCGCTTCTCCGGGCGGTTCAACACGACGTGGCGGACCGGGCCGCGGTCTTCGGTGGTGACGAGGCTCATGATGGTGGCTCCTTCCTACTGTCGTCGACGAGATCAGGTGATGGGGGTGCGCTCGGGAGCATGAGATCGGTTGGCGGTGGTCCCTCAGCTCAGGTCGAGCACGGTCTGGGGGGCGGGGATGACGTGATCCTCGATGCCCTCGGAGGGGATGATCGCCGTGCCGAGCGCGAAGAACTCGATCACGTGGCTGCCCCATCCGTGGGACTTCTCGCTGATGTGGACGCCGACGATGCCCTCGGCCTTCGCCTGGAGCGCCTCCGCCTGCATCCGCTCCATCGCCAGCTCGCGCGCGTCGTAGAGCGCCTGGGTGAAGTTCGGCAGCTCCACGTTGCGTCCCGTGTTCCCGATCGACTGACGCCAGCCCTGGTGGGCGACGTGGTAGACGCAGGAGCCCATCACCATCCCCACCGGGCGGTGCCCCGTCTGCAGCAGCGTCCAGAACTCCTGGCCCGAGAGATCGCTCGTGAACGGGCGCCCCGAGGGCGCGCGGTGCAGCTCGCCGCCGCGGTGCTTCACGGCGGTGCCCATCGCGATGAACTCCGCCATGCTCTCGCCCCAGTCATAGCGGCCGATCTCCAGGCGCACACCGACGACGCCGTCGGCGCCGAGCTGCTCGGCCTCCTCCTCCATCCGCGTCATCGCCAGCTCGCGCGCCTCATACATCGCCTGCGACAGAACCTCCATCTCCTGGCTCTGTTTCCACTGGGCCTGCTGATAGCCGATGTGGTAGATCGAGCTCCCGATCACCAGCCCCAGCGGCTGAAACCCGGCCTGGCGGACGAGCAGGAACTCGTTGACGGATAAGTCGCTTGTGAAGAGGCCCGAACGGTTCTGCTGCAGGCGGGCCGTGCCCGCCTCGGGCACGCCCTCGGTGCTGCTGGGGTCATAGGCCATGGTCTGGTTCCTTTATCGCTCGAAGGTTGCAGGGAAGGGCTTGGAAGGTGAGGAGTGCCTGGAGGGAAGGGCCGGAAGGAGAAGGGGATGGGGAGGAGGGTGAGAGTGCGCCATCGGAGGGGCTCAGCTCAGCGAGAGGATTTTCAAGGGCACGGGCTGGACCGACTGAGAGGCGAGCGCCGGGTCCTCACGGACTACGGTGCCCATCACGTGGAAGGTCACCTCGAGATCTTTCGACTCGTACATCCCCCGTCTCACAGCGTGGGTGCGGCTCTGCTCGCCGATCTCCACGCCGATCACCCCGTCGCCGCCGAGCTCGCGCACCTGCGCGTTGACGAAGCCCATCGCCTTCTCCCTCGCTTCGTAGACGCCCTGGCTGAAGTCCACGAGCTCCTGGTTGGCCCACGAGCCGCCCCCGCCCCCGCCACCCCACGCACCGCCGAAGGAGCTCTGGGCCATCTGCGTCTGGCCCGAGGCCGGGACGTAGTGGACACTCGTGTGGGCCGCGATCCCCACCGGACGCACCCCCGCTTCGCAGAGCAGCGCGAACTCCTGACCGGTCAGGTCGCTGAGCACCGTCTGTCGAGCGGGATCGCGCATTCCCTCCGGCAGGCGCACGGCGGTGCCGATCGCGACGAACTCGATCGCGCCGGCCACCCAGTCATGGGCGCCCTGGATGATGTCCACCGCGACCACGGCATCGGCGCGGCACGCCTGGGCCTCCTCCAGTAGTCGTCCGAGCGCGAGCCGGCGGCTCTCGTTGTAGGCGTCCGAGAGCACGCGCACCTCGGTCGGGACGTTGTAGTAGGTCGGCTGCCAGCCGACGTGGTAGATCGAGGAGCCCATCACCTGTGTGATCGGCGTCACGCCGATCCGGGCGAGGGCGCTCCATTCGCTCACCGCGAGATCGCTGCTGAATACCGTGGAGCCCCCGCCGGCCTCGGTGAACTGAGCCAGCCGCTCGGCGGCGGCCACGGGGATGTGGCCTGCTTCGATCAGCTCCAGCGACCGGGCGGCCCGCTCGTCTGAGCGCTGTGCCGCCTCGCGCCGCTCCTCCGCGGCCGCCTGATCGGCCGCCTTCTCCTCCTCGCTTCGGCGGTGGAAGAGCGGGCTCATCGCAGGAGCCCTTCGAGGGCGACCCGGTCGCGATCGCTGACCTCCGCCCGGCGCGCGACGCCGCCGACGAGCTCCGCGATCCAGTCGGCCATCGCCAGCTCGTCGCGGCTGAGGGTGATGCCGCGCACGACCTTGTGACGCGTGCACCTGATGCCCCCGCCCTCACGCAGGAGCTCGAACTGCTCATCCCCCAGCGGCACGGCGATCCGTCGCACCTCCCGGCGCTTGGAGCGAAAGCCGCCGACCTTGCGGCGCTCCACGGAGGCGATCCCCGGCAGCGCCTGCTCGAGCGCGGTTGCCAGCGTCTCGATCGAGATCCCGAGCTCTGCCCCGTCGGCGCGCAGGGCAGCAGCCGGAAGGTCGATGTCGAGGTTCTCCTCGGCGGCCATCACTGCAGGCTACCTCTACTTCGTCCTAGTAGGCTCCGGGCTCGTCCGGCCCGCGATGTAGCCGGCGACACGGACCGTCATGCGGGAGCGTCGCGGAATTGCTTCCCAAAAAATCGACAACACCGAGGGGACGATGGCCGAGATCAAGAAGGTGGGCGTACTTGGAGCCGGACTGATGGGTCACGGCATCGCGCAGGTGGCGGCGCAGGCGGGCTACGAGGTGGTGCTCCGCGAGGTCGACGACGCCACCCTCCAGAAGGGGATCGCCAAGGTCGAGAAGCAGCTCGCGCGCGCCGTCGAGAAGGGCAAGTCCAGCCTCCAGGACGCCGACGGCGTGCGCGCGCGGATCCACGGCACGGCCGACTACGGCGAGCTGGCCGACTGCGACCTGGTGATCGAGGCGATCACCGAGAGCCTCCCGCTGAAGCTCGAGATGTGGAAGGAGGTCGACCAGATCGTCAAGGCAGAGGCGGTCCTCGCCACGAACACGTCCTCGCTTTCGGTGATCGACCAGGCGGCGGCCACCGGCCGTCCGGAGCAGTTCGTCGGCCTGCACTACTTCAACCCCGCGCAGGTCATGAAGCTGGTCGAGGTCGTGCGCTGCGTGACCACCTCCCAGGAGGCATTCGACACGGCTCTCGCGTTCGCCAAGTCAGAGGGCAAGCTGGCGATTCCCACGAAGGACAAAGCAGGCTTCATCGTCAACCGGCTACTCGTCCCCTACATGCTCGACGCGATCCGCGCCTACGAAGAGGGCGTCGGCTCGGTCAGCGAGATCGACGAGGCGATGAAGGCCGGCGCCGGGCACCCGATGGGGCCGCTCACGCTCGCCGACTTCGTCGGCCTGGACACGATGGGCTCGATCTGCGACGTGCTCTTTGAGGAGTTCTCAGAGCGGCGCTTTGCGCGGCCGCCGATGTTGCGCAAGATGCTCGCGGCAGGCTGGTTCGGGCGTAAGTCCGGCATCGGCTTCTACGACTACTCCGGTGAGGCTCCGCAGCCGAATCCGGCGTTCTGAGCCGGGGGCGGCATGAGCGATCTGCGCAAAGCCGGCGAGCGCGCGCTCGGCGGCGGTCCCGAGCGCCACCGCGAGAAGGCGCGCGAGCAGGACAAGCTCCCGGTGCGCGAGCGCGTCGCGCTGCTCCTCGACGACGGCTCGTTCGCCGAGGAGGCGCTCCTGGCCAACTGGCAGGAGGACGGGCTCGGCGCCGACGGGGTGGTGACCGGCGTCGGGGCCCTCGACGGCAGGCCGGTCGCGCTGATGGCCAACGACCCGACCGTGAAGGCCGGCTCGTGGGGACCAAAGACCGTCGAGAAGATCCTCCGCATCCAGGAACGCGCGCAGTCACTCGGCATTCCGATGGTCTACCTCGTCGACTCCGCCGGGGCGCGGATCACCGAGCAGGTGCAGATGTTCCCCGGCCGGCGCGGCGCCGGGCGGATCTTCCACAACCAGGTGAAGCTCTCCGGGGTCGTCCCCCAGGTGTGCGTGCTATTCGGCCCGAGCGCCGCCGGCGGCGCCTACATCCCGGCGTTCTGCGACATCGTGATCATGCGCGAAGGCAACGCCTCGATGTATCTCGGCTCGCCGCGCATGGCCGAGATGGTGATCGGCGAGCAGGTCTCCCTCGAGGAGATGGGCGGCGCGCGGATGCACACGAGCGTCTCCGGCTGCGCCCACCAACTCGTCAAGAGCGACGCGGAGGGGATCGTGGCGGCGCAGCGCTACCTGTCCTACATGCCGACCTCGTGGGAGCACGAGCCCCCGCGGGCGGCGTCCGTCCCGCCGGCGCCGATCGCCGGGAAGGGGGGGACAGATGTCGCCGCGGAGGATGGCCCCGCAGGCGCCGCCGGGGGCGAGCAGGCGGCCGCGCGTTCGATCGGCGAGCTGATCCCCGAGGACGAGAACAAGCCGTTCGACATGAAGCTGCTGATCGAGGCGCTCGTCGATGGCGAGTCGTTCATGGAGATCCACCCGCGCTGGGCGAAGGAGCTGCTCGTCGGCTACGCGCGTCTGGAAGGGCACGTGCTGGGGATCGTCGCCAACCAGCCCAAGCACAAGGGCGGCGTGCTGTTCGGCGACTCGGCCGATAAGGCCGCGCGCTTCATCTGGACGTGCAACGCGTTCAACATCCCGCTGCTGTTCCTCGCCGACGTCCCCGGTTTCATGATCGGCACCCAGGTCGAGCGCCAGGGGATCATCCGCCACGGCGCAAAGATGATCAGCGCCGTCAGTGAGGCGACCGTCCCGAAGATCTCGGTGGTCGTGCGCAAGGCCTACGGCGCGGGGCTCTACGCGATGGCCGGCCCGGCGTTCGATCCCGACTGCTGCATCGCGCTCCCGAGCGCCTCGATCGCGGTGATGGGCCCGCAGGCGGCGATCAACGCCGTCTACTACAACCAGCTCCAGGCGATCGAGGACGAGACCGAGCGCGCCGCGAAGACCGAGGAGCTGCGCAGGGAATACGGCGAGGACATCGACATCCTGCATTTGGCGTCCGAACTGGTGATCGACGCGGTGGTCGAGCCCGATGACTTGCGTGAGGATCTGATCCGCAGGTTCGCGCACGCGCAGTCAAAGCAGCGCGAATGGCCGGCCAAGCGCAACCCTGTGACCCCCGTCTAAAACCCCGTAGGACGGGCGCTTCGTAATCGCCCCCGGCGCCAGACGCACAGAGGCCTGGACGTTATGCCAGGAGCCGCGCCTTTTGCTGCGCGAACTCGTCCTCTGTCAGGACGCCCTTCTCGCGCAGCTCACCGATGCGGGCCAGAGCCTCGGTAACGTGATCGGTGCTCGGTGCGGCGTCCGAGATCACGCGCTTGGCTTGCGCCATAACCGTGTCCGCGAGCCGCCTCGCATCCTCTGCGGCCAGGGGTCCCATGCTCGAGATGCTCGCCTCGCCGCCGGCCGTCGAGATGCGGACGTCTGCGATGCCGATCCACGAGCGGTGGAACCCGGCGTCCTGAACGAAGTGAAGCGGCAGGGCGACTTCCGTCTTGTTGAGGATGCCCTTCTTGGTGATGAGGCGACGGTCGGTTACGACGAACCACGCGACGTTCCACCAAAAGATGTAGAGCCCCACCGTGACGATCTTGTCGAGCGTCGCGTTCCAGCTCGTTCGCCTGAGCGCCAGGATGACTTTCTCGCCGTCCTGAAGGCGAACACGCCCCTCGTTGGCGGGCCGGACCTCCTGCTCCTGTATTCCAGTGCGTGCAGTGTCCATGGGACCGTATCGACAGTCCGACGCCACCGCATTAGCCCGGACACATCTGGTGAGATCGTCATCTACCGGCCATCGGACACGGGCGTGGTCGATCAATCAGCAAGCCCCGCCCATCGGCTCCTAGTAAGACGGTGCGCGGCGGCGTTACGAGCAGATTCAATAGATTGTGTCCGATGGACGCCACCGACCTCGCCTACGCCGGCATCGCCAAGCAGGCCGAGCTGATCGCCGCTGGGGAGGTCTCCTCGCGCGAGCTGGTCGATCTCTACCTGGAGCGGATCGAGCGTTTCAACCCCAGGCTGAACGCCTTCCGCGTCGTCTTCTCCGAGCGCGCGCGGATGGAGGCCGACCAGGCCGACGCCCGCCGCGGGGCGGGTGGGGAGTCGAGTCAACGCCCGCTGCTGGGTGTGCCGTTCGCGGTCAAGGACGAGCACGACGTCGCCGGCGAGGTGACGACCTTCGGCACCAACGCCTACGGCGAGCCGGCACGCGCGGACGCCGAGATCGTGCGACGCCTGCGCGCGGCGGGGGCGATCGTGATCGGTAAGACCCACATGCCCGAGCTGGGGGCCTTCCCCTGGACCGAGTCCCCCACCTGGGGGGTGACGCGCAACCCGTGGAAGCTCGACCACAGCCCCGGCGGCTCGAGCGGGGGCAGCGCCGCGGCGGTCGCCGCCGGCCTGGTGGGCGCCGCGCTGGCGGGCGACGGCGGGGGATCGATCCGCTTTCCGTCCGCCTACTGCAGCCTCTTCGGGCTGAAGACCCAGCGCGGGCGCGTGCCGATGGCGCCGCACGTGAACGCCTGGCATGGCCTCGTGGTCAACGGCGTGCTCACGCGCTCGGTGCGCGACAGCGCCCTCCTCTACGACGCGATCGCCGATGGGCCGGCGGACCCTGACGCGCCGGTCGTGCCCCGGAGCTCCTTCTTGCAGGCCCTCGGTGGGGGCGCAAAACTGCGGATCGCGCTCGCCAGCAAGCTGCCGCCGTCGCCGCTCACGCGACTGCACCCCGAGAACCGCCGTGCGTTGGAGGAGACGGTGACGCTCCTGCGGAGCCTCGGCCATGAGGTGGACGAGCACGAGGTCGACCATGGGCCGCTGGCGCCCGCGCCCGAGTTCACGATCCTCTACCTGCGCAGCCTCCACGAGGAGGTCGCAGCGCTCGCCCACCCCGAGCGCGTGGAACGGCGCATCCGCGCGCTCGCCCGCCTCGGAGGCGCGCTCCCGGCGAGCGCCGTCGAGTGGGCGCTCGGGCGCCAAGCGGAGTACGCCGCGCGGCTGAACGAGCCGCTGATCGACCACGACGTGCTGCTGACGCCCGTCACCCCGGCCCCTCCGCCGAGGATCGGCGCCTGCGAGGGCCGCGGGTGGCTGCGGACGACGCTCGCCGCCTCCGCGACGGTCTCCTACGCGGCGTGCTGGAACTTCACCGGTCAGCCCGCGTGCTCCGTGCCTGCGGGATTCGCCGCGGACGGTCTCCCGCGGGCGGTCCAGCTCGTGGGCAAGCCCAACGACGAGGCGACGCTGGTCGCGCTTGCCGCGCAGATCGAAGCCGAGCGTCCCTGGGCGGAGGCTCGGCCGCCCGGCTTCTCGTGAGCGAAGCCGACGCGCTCCTGGAGGTGGCGGTCGAGGCCGCGCGAATGGCGGGGGCGTTGCTGTCCCAGCGCGTCCGCAGCGGCCGCGAGCGGACGGTGACGAGCAAGAGCACGCCCACCGACCTCGTGAGCGAGGCCGACCTCGAGTCCGAGCGGGCGATCAAAGCGCTGCTCGCCAAGCGGCGGCCCGACGACGGCTTCGTGGGGGAGGAGGGCGGCGAGGAGCCGGGCTCGAGCGGGCTGAGCTGGGTGGTCGATCCGCTGGACGGGACGGTGAACTTCCTGTTCGGGATCCCCCAGTGGTGCGTCAGCGTGGCCGTCAGAGACGCCGAGGGAGCGGTGGCGGGCGCGGTGTACGACCCCAACCGCGAGGAGCTGTTCGTCGCCACGCGCGAGAGCCGCGCGACGCTTAGCGGCCCCGAGGGCGTGGTCGAGCTGAGGGCGCCGGCGCGCGAGGAGCTCGCCACGGCGATGGTGGCGACCGGCCTGGCCTATGACGCACGGGTGCGCGCGGCGCAGGCGAAGGTGCTCGCGCGGGTCGCCCCGGAGGTGCGCGATATCCGTCGCTTCGGAAGCGCCGCGCTGGACCTCGCGTGGACCGCGGCGGGGCGCTACGACGCCTACTTCGAGCGCACCGTCAAGCCGTGGGACATCGCGGCGGGGGCGCTGATCTGCGAACGCGCGGGACTGCGCGTGCTCGAGCTGCCGATTCACGAGGACCTGCCCTGGGGGATCCTCGTCGCCTCGCCGGCCCTCGCCGAGCCGCTGCTGGAGCTGGCCGGGGGGGCCGCGTAGGGCCCGGACTGGCCTGGGGCTGCGTGGCGGGCGGACGTGCCTGTTCGGGGCCATTCCCGGAGCGTGCGTTTGCCCCGGGGTCGATCGATGCGGCGGGTGGGAGTCGAACCCACACGCCCTTGCGGACAGAGGCTTTTGAGGCCTCCGCGTCTACCGTTCCGCCACCGCCGCATAAGGGGTCCGCTGATCCGGACCGTACGAGGATATCCAGGCTGCTCGACCGGGCTGCTCAGGCCGGGAACGGCGGGGCGTCGGGGTAGTCGCCGACGTCCGCTCCCGCCGCCGGGTCGCGCCGCTCGAGCTCGACGTTCCAGCCCTGCTGGAAGCCGCGCATCGCGAACGCGATGAGCAGCATCTGCACGGGGATGATCAGCAGCGTCACCACACCGATCAGTCCGGCGTTGAGGGCGGGCTGGATGAAGCCGGTTTTGTCGCGATCGAACCAGCTGGGTCCGGCCACGAGCGCGAAGATGCCCAGCAGCACCGCAAGCGCCGCGGCGAGCGGCAACACGCCCCGGCTCCAGCGGGCGGCGTAGAAGGCCATCAAGAGATAGACGACGATGAAGCCCAGCTGGACCGGGAGCGCGCCCTCGAGCACCGTCCAGCCGCCGACCGTGTTGATCAGCATCAGCAGGACCGTCACGAGCAGCAGCACGATCACGATCACGCGTGTGCTCTGCACGACCGGCTTGTCGCGATTGGGGTGCGTGATGATCACGCCGCGCGCGCGGCGGTCCGCCAGCTCCCGGCTACGAAGTGTGGAGGACATCGTGGGAAACCATACAATCTCCAGCGGTCCCCGTGTGCGTCAGCGGCGTATCCGGGGCGAATGCGGGCGTGGTGGAATTGGTAGACACGCTGGCCTTAGGAGCCAGTGGGCGTAAAGCCCTTGGGGGTTCGAGTCCCTTCGCCCGCATCGCCGTTCCCACATGGACCCACATGGAGCGGGGGCGGGAGCGGGGGCGCGCGTGGCCGAGGCGTAGGTGGCCCGCGCCGTGGCTTACGGGTTGGGCGCGACCGTCTGGCGCTGAACGTACCAGGCGGCCTGGATCGGGTTGAGGAAGTGCGGCGGCTCCTCGACCTGCAGGCGGTTGTCGTAGTTGGCGTTATACGGATATCCGTGGATGATCGAGCTTCCCGAGAATTGGCCCGTGAAGCCGTTGGTGAAGAGGCCGGCGACGGCGCCGTAGACGTTCAGGTTGCCGAGGCTGGGGAGACCACAATCGAAGTTATCGACGATCACGGCGTGTTTGACCGCCAGCATCGCGGCGTAGATGATCGGTTCTTTCAGGTCCAAGCTCGAGTTGGGAGCGTCGCATTCAGCGGGTGTATCGGTGTATTCACATTCTTTGAGCGTGGGACTCGAGGAACTGTATTTATCGGATTTGTTGCACTTTTCGAGTCCTTTTGCAGCAAGTGTCTTGAGTTTTTCCGATTCGCCTTCCGAGTATTTCGCTCCTTCCTTATACACCACGTATGGGGAGCTTTTCAACAGTGGGAGCTGCTTTGCTTCTTTGAGTAGTCCTGTTGTTTCCAGGAGCACGGAACTTGCATTGAGTACCCGTACTTCGTATTCACCGCCTGATTCTTTGATTTCGAGCTTTAATTCTCTGGCGAGCGCCGCGGTCTTCGCTTCGACCTTGATCGTTTCTTTGTGGGCAGCAGTTTCAAATTCCGCGTGTCCCTCATATGTCTGTTCCACCGGATGGTAGACGCGCACGAAGTTGTTCGCGATCAAGCCCAGCAGGGCATTGCTCGTGGGCACGCCCGTGGGCGAATTTTCGGGATTTGTCGGAGTGGTGATGTTGCCGTTGATGACGATGTCGTTTTCGGCGGCGATCGTCAACGAGCTGGTGTATTTGCCCTGCACGTACACGTTCCCGCACGCGGTATCCGTGGTGGTGCCGATTTCGCTGCTGGTGTACTTTGGTTTGGGGCCGAACGGAGAGTACGCTTCCCCGCAGCCCCCGGAAACGTAGATGACCCCGTTGGGCGGGAAGGGAACGTTGGGCGTTGTAACCCCTTTGTTGGTCACCGTCATCGTACTGCCGGTGAGCACGATTTCCGTCTTACCTTCGTACTTGTAGTTCGTCGGGGTGGTTTCGACAATGTGCTCGAGTTCTTCATCGCCGGGCGGTGGCTCGATCGACAGGACTTTTTCCGGCAGTACGTGAGTGCCCTTGAATTTAGGGGTTGCCGCTCCGCCGCATAGCTCGTTAGAATAGCCTTCGCCTGAGGGTTTGCCGCCGTTACCAAATTCGATGCGGTCGTTTTCGTTGCGGCCGAAGACGGGCGAGCCGCATACGCCGGCGTGGTCCTCGGTGTGCATCGGACCATTGACGGATTCCCCGTTGATGAAGTAGTTGTCGATGCAACGCCGCGGGCTCCCGCCGTCTTCAGGCCGTACTTCGTAGAAATTGGCACATTCGGTGTAGTAAGTTAGCGGTTTCCCAGTGGGAGGTGGGCCGTAGATGGTCGGGTCGCCGGTTTCGTACTTTGTGTACCAGACGTAGCTGACGAAGTTAGCGTTCCTGAAAGTGGCCACAAGCGTGCGTTCCTCGCCACCGGAGTAGCCGGTGGACTCGATGCGGAAGGTCCCCACCGGTCCCCCGGTCTTCTCTTCAAGCATGGTTTCGATCAGATGGTTGGTTTCGCATTTAGAGCCCGACGGCGCGCTTTCCGCCGGCAGCAGTTGGATCGCGTACTGCTCTTCGCTGGGTTCTTTAGTGATTTCGTTGTTAGGGGGAATCGTTGCTCTGTTAGCGGTCGACGGAAATAGATTGAGCGCCGGATTTGCGGTCGGCGGTTTGGTGCAGTAGCTCAGGTAGTTGCCGTCCTGGGTGAGGTGGTACTCGTAGTCCTCAATGCCCGCCTCGGCAGCGTAATAGGCCTTCTTCTGAGCTCTGTCGGTGTTCGTGAGGTGGACTTCGCCGTCTGCCGCGGTGAATGCGCTGACCAGGAGCAGCGAGGTGACAAGCATCACGCCGAGCGTGAGCATCAGCGTGAAACCCTCTTGCCTATAGAGCGACGCGACGCGGCGGGTGGGTTGTGTGACGGGTGCGGTCATGCCGGAGTCGAGCAGGGGAAGTTGGATTCGCCGGTTTCTTCTGAGGACGGGGCCAAGCGGAAGATCGCTGAGTCTTCCAGCGCAACGGGACGATCGCCTTTGGCAAAGGAGCTTTCGTGACCTTCGGGCGCAAGCGTAAAGTTCACGGTCACCTTGGCGATCGTTTTGGCTTCCGCTTCTGTGAACGGAGCCGTTATCGATGTGGGATTCAGCTTACCGGCATCTTCGCTGGCTTGGAATCCCGTATCGCCTTCCTTCCAGTACCGGTAGTACTGGAAGATCGGTACGGCTTCCGTCTGCTCCACGCTGGTCAGCAGCGTACGTTTGGTGGGTTCGAGTTCGTTGAATTTGTATTCAGGTGGCTTACTGGCGCTGGTGCTTGGCCATGATTCTTCAACGAGCGTGCCTTTCGCTTTGCTATAAGCGATTTCGTGCAGTCTGACGGTCGACAACGAGGACGTGGGTTCGTTCTTTGTGTTCAAAGGGCTGGTTTCGCTGATGAACCTGAGCTTTTCGGCGGTGCTGCTCGCCTGGATGGGGACGACCGACTGCACCACGCAGGCGGAGTGGAGCTGCAGCATGATCTTCTCCAGGGCCACGCGTCCCGTCTGGTCGACGTGCACCCGGCCGGTGATGCGCGAGACATCGCTCGACGTGAATTCGAGCAGCGAGAAGGCCGCCAGCGAAACGATCAGTCCCAGCGCCATCGCGACCAACAGCTCAATCAGCGTGTAGCCATGCTCGCCACGCAGGCGGATGCCGAAGGTGTCCGCCGAGCTCATGGACAGCTTCCTTCACTGGTGTTGGCGGGTACGGGGGAGGTCGGGTTGGTACCCAGATAGATAGTGGCGACGCCGCCCGCGGTGCCACCGTTGGTCCAGGCGGTTGTGGGACCAGACGTGCTGTTGTTATCGAATTTACCTTTCCATACACGGTTGCCGCTTCCTACGCACATCGAGTATTCCCCAAACGGCAAACCAGGATGCAGCGCACCGCTGGGCGTGTTCGGAAACGAACGCTTGGCGCCACAGCCGTCGGTTGTGCTGCCGGTGGCGTTTTCAACAACAGTCCCTTCGTTCGAGCCAGATTCGGTTCCGGTCATCACCTTGATCTTGACGGGGGCGAGCCGCACGGTGACGGGCGTGGTGCTACCGCGGGGGACTTCCTTTTCTTCGGCTTCGACGAGCGGAACGCCATTCGCGCTCGGGAGGTCGGCTTCACATGAGCCGGCGTAGATCGTGTACTTCGATTTGAAGGGAAAGATCGTCGTAGGCGATGTCACAGTTGTGCTGTAGCTGCCGGGCGTGAAAGGTGCGGGGAACGAGCGGATCGCCGCCTGGCCGGTGTTGAACGCGACGAAAGAGTCCCCCTGGGTGGCGGCTCCTCCTTCTGTGAAGCTCACTTCGAGTTTGGCCGCCAGTCCCAGGTTGTAGCCCTCCTTCGCGGTGGTCTCGGCCGGTAGGTATACGCTGCGAGTCGTGCTCAGGTCTTCGTGGGTGTTGAGCTTGCCGTTTGGATCGACGTAGCCGGGCTTGCTCACGTAGATGTTGTATTCGCCCGGTGACACCGCGAGGATCGCGCACCCGTTGGAAGAGGTTTCCAGTTCGTATGGGGTCGTGGCCGGCGAGGGCCCTGTGGCGACCACCTTCGCACCCGGCAGGGCTGTTCCCGATTCCTGGACCTGTACGATCAATGCGGAATCGGCCGGCGGGCTGATGATGCCGGTCTCCACCACCGGCTTGCTGACGCCCCGCGATGCCCATGTCACTTCGGAGGTCGTCTGCAGGTAGTCGGCTTTCGCGGAGCTGGACGTGCAGCTCGAGGTGGCGGTGGCGTCGGCGATGTACTTGGATGTCGAGGTGACGGTGTACGTCGTGCCGTTCTCCGCGACCGTGTGTGTGCGGTTCAATTCGGAGAGCTTTGTGACCGGTTCGCTGCGCAGTTGGTCCTCATCCTGCTGGGCCAGAGCGTCGGCCTGGGAGCGAGACCGGTCGAGCGAGGTGACGCGGTTGGTGCTGTCGAGGCCGTTGAGGGTCCCGACAACGATCAGCGCCACCAGGACGGCGCTGATGAGCACCTCGATCAGGGTGTCGCCGTTCTCAGCGGCGAGCGATCGACGTGCGGGGGAGAGCCTCCCGTAGGCGCGCGTGAGGGCGCCCGTCTGCCGACCGATCGAAGATCGGCTCAAGATCCGGAGCTTGGCAGAGAAAGTGCGTATCATCACAAGGAGGTGTGGGGCTACAGACGTTTTCGGCATCGCCGAGCCCCGCCTTTAGCGCGAATGCGACGACATGCGTCGGATGCTCGCCCGGCGGTAGCGCCTACAATCCGGAGCCGCTCCGGGGGGACTGGTGTATCGGTAACACGGCGGTCTCCAAAACCGCAACGCCAGGTTCGATTCCTGGGTCCCCCGCTCGCTAGAAGCCCGCAAATTGCGGGTTTTTGGCGCTCTACCAGAGCGTGATCACGGGCTAACACTGCGGTCTGTTCGGACTCGAACGGTCCGCATGGGTCCGCTGGAGGTCGCTCCCCGAAGGGCGACTTGTGTCCACTGGACTGTCCACTGGGGGACGTTGCGGTGTGGCCGAGCATTTCAGCATTGTCCGAAGATCGACCCGGACGACGGCGTCGAGGGAGTCCGCGCTGCTGGCGGCGGCCGCCGAGCACGGCGGCGAGGACGCAGTGGAAACGGCGATTCATGCTGTGTCACGGCCGGCCCGACGAACGTTGGATGGACGCGGGGGCTCGACCCTGCGACCTCTCGCGTGCGATCCACCACCGCACGCCGCCCGATCGAGCCAGTTTGACCTGCAAAGCGCCTGATCTGGCTTCTGCTCGATCTCTGGAAACCGGCTGGTTTCGGCTCAATCCGGCTGGGTTTGGGCCCGGGAATGGGTCCCTGGGCCACGGGCACAGCCGGTGGCGCGCGCCCCCGCTATGCCAAACATCTGCGACCGTCCTTCGCATTGAAGAACCCTGGGACCTGGACGCACCGCCGGGCGACTTTGTGGCGTGGGGCTAGGTCTACGGAGGTCCGTGCCGCGCGGCAGGTACCGCTCGATGCCGAGTAGGCGACTGCGGCCTGGGTTCCCGCCGCTTCTGGCCCGGACCGTGGCGCTGGTACGACCCCGGCCAGGTCATCCCCCGGCCCGGCCGCCCTGCCCTGTGGGCGCTGATGGGCCGCAGGCAGTCGCGCCCGCCAAGCAGCTGACCGTAGACGCCCGCGAGACCCTGGGCGACACCGCCGCCACGGCCGGCAGCCCCCGATGACGAGCGCCACCCCTGCCGACGTCGCGGACGCCGAAGACGACGGCGCGCGACGCGCCCAGCCGGAGCTGGCTGCAGAGGTTCTTGAACCGTATCGCGGAGGTTCCCCGAGCACCGACTCGAAGAAATCGAGTTGGGCACTGGTCCCGAGCCGCTGCAAGCGCCGCGTGAGGTCGCTACGCCTTCCGATCGTTCGCCGGATCACTGATCGGGTGTATTCGCCGAGTCCAAGAAGCGCTACTACGCCGGCAATGATCGTCGCAATATCGACCGCGATGGCGGTGTAACAGCGGGTTTCGTCGACCCGGCTCAGGAACGTGACGCTGGATTGCTGCTTGCCCAGTTGACGATCGCGGTGGATCCCTGGATCGCGGTCCCGCTGTCCAGAACCAGGACCGGCACATCCTGCTGGCCGGTCATTTCGATGATCTGATCGCGCTTGCCTCTACGGCTGAAGGGCACATTTTTGAAGCCGCCCACGACCTTTACGGAGTAGGAGTGCCCGGCCTTCTCCAGGGCTTGAGCTGCGACTCCGCACGGGTGCTTGATGACCGGCGTGTTGGCTCCGTGAGTACGGGCCGGACAGGTGTAGAGATCCATCGGGCGATTGTAGGCGTCGGGGCCGGCCGGTGCCTCATCCGCCCGCTTCGCGTTCTGTGGTCTCATGCCGGGAGCCGTACCCAAGCTACCGGGTCCTTAATCAGTCGTTCTCGAGGACTTCAAAGATTGGAGTCCCGTCAAGACGGCGCGCTATGGCGCCGATGAGACGTGCATGGTGACAGTCGACGCGCGGACAATCCGCATGGCGGTGTTACTGGCTGCTTTGATCCTTGTCATCTTGCTCGGCGCCGTCGTGCCCCACCAGGCCGGCTTCATCTTCGGCTGTGCGGTCGACATCGGTTTGCTGGTGGTCTGCTGGCTCAAGGGCAAGCCGGGCATGGTGTTCTTGGGGCTCTTGGTTCCGCTCGTCGGGTTGATCGGCGCGATACGGCTCGCCAAGCCGACGTCGTACGGTCCCAGCGCAAGCATCCGAGTGATCGCATCGTCGTAGGAGGCGTCAGCGCGGGCGAGTCCGAATGTGAGCTCGAGCCCGCACGCCGCGACGATCTGACGCAGCCGCTCGAGCGAGGGGATTACACGACCGCGCTCGTAGCGAGCGATCTCCTGCTGTCCGACGCCTGCGCGCGCGGCAAGCTCGCGCTGAGCACGTGGGGGCTCATGTGGTTCGCACTTGCTAGGGTCCCCCGTCCATGTTGCCGTCCCACTTGCTGAAGCGCCGTGATGGCTTCCTTACGGTAGTCGCTCTGGCCGTCGCGGCCGGTAGCTTGCTGGGAGTGTTCGCTCTTCCCGCCGCGAGCGTCGCCGCGGCGAACGCGAATTTTGTGGGGACGTGGGAAAACGCACCGGGGGGGGAACTTCACGATTGCCTCTGAGGAATCCTCCGGTGCCTGTACTGGGACTTCGGTTACAGGCTTCACGCTCACCGGCTGCCAGGTGACGGGCAACGCTTACGTGTTCGTCCTCAAGGAAACCGGTGGGAGCTACGAATCCTCTGACAGCGGCACGATTAACGGGAACACCGTAGAAGGC
>DASRKZ010000090.1:0-4101 GCA_035648675.1 Solirubrobacteraceae bacterium | reverse complement strand
GAATTATGGATGACGCTGTTCGTGGTCCTCCGCGAGGGCACAACGCTCGACGAGGAGCTACAGAAGACGATCAAGCGGCGCATCCGCGAGGACTGCTCGCCGCGCCACGTCCCCAACGAGATCCTCCAGATCGAGCAGGTGCCACGCACGCTCTCCGGGAAGGTCCTCGAGGTGCCCGTCAAGCGCATCCTGATGGGCGTCCCCCCGGAGCAGGCCGCAAGCGTTGACTCGCTGGCCGACCCCCGCTCGCTCGACTACTTCGTGCAGCTCGCCAAGGCCCTCTGAATTCTATGGGGCTGGAGACCAAGCGTGACGATGATCGAAGCCCGCCCGCCCCGTGGCGTGCTAGGCACGCGAGCGACCGCCTGTACCCGAAGGGTGAGGACAAAGTCCCGCGCCGCGTCTACAGCCCCATAGATCTACCGATGATCTCCTTCATGATCTCGTTCGTGCCGCCGTATATGCGCGTCACGCGGGCGTCGGCGTAGGCGCGGGCGATCGGGTACTCGAGCATGTAGCCGTAGCCACCGTGGAGCTGGAGACAGCGATCGACGACGCGGCCCTGGAGATCGGTGCACCACCACTTCGCCATCGCCGCGTCCTCGGGCGTGAGCTCGCCCGCGTTGAGCGCCTCGATGCAGCGGTCGATGTAGGCGCGGGCGATCTCGATTTCGGTGCGGACCTCGGCGAGCGTGAAGCGCGAGCTCTGAAACGAGCCGATCGGCTGACCGAACGCCTGGCGCTCGCGCACGTAGTCGAGCGTCCAGCCGAGCGCCGCCTCGGCGGCGGCCACGGCGGAGGCCGCGATCGAGATGCGCTCCTGGGGGAGGTTCGAGACGAGATAGCGAAACCCCTCGCCCTCCTCGCCGAGGAGATTCTCCACCGGCACCTGGACATCCGCGAAGGAGAGCTCGGCGGTGTCCTGGGAGTGCTGGCCGATCTTCTCGAGGTTGCGCCCGCGCTCGAAGCCCTCCATGCCGCGCTCGATCACGAGCAGGCTGATGCCGCGGTGGCGGTCTTGATGCCCGCCCGCCCCGGTCTTGACGGCGACGATCATGAGATCGGCGTTGATCCCGTTCGTGATGAACGTCTTCGTGCCGTCCACGACGTAGTGGTCCCCATCGCGCCGGGCGCGCGTGGAGATCGAGGCGATGTCGGACCCGACGCCGGGCTCGGTCATCGCCAGCGCGGTGATCAGCTCGCCGGAGGCGATCCCGGGAAGCCAGCGCTCGCGCTGGCCCTCGTCGCAGTACCTCTGGAAGTAGGGCAGGCAGATGTCGTTGTGCAGCGTGATCCCCAGCCCGAAGCCGCCGACGCCCGCGCTCTGGGTCTCCTCGCCGATGACGAGGTTGAAGCGGAAGTCCTCCGCGCCGACGCCGCCGTAGCGCTCGGGCACGGACATCCCGAGGAAGCCGCCGCGGCCGGCCAGGCCGAACACCTCGCGCGGCACGATGCCGTCGCGCTCCCACTCGCCGTAGCGGCCCTCCTCGCCGAGGACCTCGCGCTGAAGGAACGTGCGGAAGCTCGCGCGGAAGTCCTCGTGGACGTCTTCGTACAGAGTGCGCTTCATGCGGCGAGAGACACTACCGGCGTCGCCTCCGAGCGGTAGTCCGGATCATTGCCAGGGAGGAGTGCGGGGCGGTGGCGTCGAACAAGAGCGCCGTGAAGCGTCTCGCAACTCCCACCCAGGATCCTACGCCGGCCGGCCGGTCTCCGATCGGTGGCACGAGCGACCATCAGAGCCTGTCGAAGTACATCCAGGCCCGCTTCGACGAGTGCTCGCGCTCGCAGAAGGACGTGGCCCAGTACATCGTCGACCATCTCGACGAGGCGGCCTTCCAGACGGCGGAGGAGCTGGCCCGCCGCGCGAACACCTCCAGCTCGACCGTCGTGCGCTTCTCGCAGGCGCTCGGCTTCGAAGGCTTCCCGGAGCTACAGGCGGCCGCGCGCGAGGAATATCGCCGCGTGCACACCAAGAGTGAGCCGAAGAACGGCGCCACGGGGAGCTCCACACCGCTGTTCTCGCTCGACCAGAACGAGTTCGAGACTGCCCTGACGGCCGATCACCTGAACGTGGAGGAGACCGCGCGGAAGGTCTCCCGCAGCTCCGTGGAGGCGCTGATCTCGGGAATAGTGAGCGCCGAGAAGGTGCTCGTCGCCGGCACCGACCAGATGGCGTTCTTCGCGAGCTACCTCAGACACCTTTTGATGCTCCTGGACCTGCGCGTCGACGTCGTCGCGAGCCCCTCCCAGGAGGCGCTCAGCCGGCTCGGGAGGATCGACCAGTCGACGCTCGTGATCGGCCTCTCCGCCGGGCGCCCGCACCCGCTGGTGGTGCGCGCGATGAAGCTGGCGCGCCACCGCAAGGCGCGCACCGCGGCGATCACCGACGCGACGCTCTCCGAGGTCGCGAAGCTCGCGCAGATCAAGCTCTACTACTCGTCGAACTCGCCCGCCTACGTGCGCTCGCACACGGCATTGCTCAGCCTGATCCAGGCTCTGGCCTACGGCGTCTACGCGCAGGACTCCGCGCAGTACGACGACCGCATCAAGGCCTTCCGCCTGAAGTAATTCTTTCGTGGAAGACAGGGCCGCATGCGGCCCTGTCCCGGACCGTACATGTACGGTCCGGCCGACCGGCACATGTGCCGGTCGGAAAGACGTGCCACATGTGGCACGTCACCGGGTCTCACATGTGGGACCCGGAACAGCATCTACTGAAATGTCCCAAGCTGTGCGTACGCTGCTCAGACCGCCTTCGGGCGGCGCTGGCCGATCTCCGATCGGTGCCGCCGGAAGCGGGCCCCGAACTCATAATCGAATCCCACCCGCCCGGCGGGTTCGACTCCCGCCGGGGGCGCTACACTTAGACGTGTGAGTTCGGGGCCACCGTAAATTCGGCGGCAACCTCGGTTCGTGAGCGGCCCGCATCTGCGGGTCGTTTGCGTTCTCTGAAGGCAAGCTATCCTCCCTTTCATGCGTGACGAGGCGACATTCCGGGTGAAGGCCGGCCTGGCGGAGATGCTGAAGGGCGGCGTGATCATGGACGTGGTCACTCCCGAGCAGGCGAAGGTCGCCGAGGACGCGGGCGCCTCCGCGGTGATGGCGTTGGAGCGCGTGCCGGCCGATATTCGCCGCGACGGCGGCGTGGCGCGGATGTCGGACCCGGAGATGATCGCGGGGATTCAGCAGGCGGTGAGCATCCCGGTGATGGCGAAGGCCCGCATCGGGCATTTCCTCGAGGCCCAGGTGTTGCAGGCGTTGGACGTGGACTACGTGGACGAGTCGGAGGTGTTGACGCCGGCGGATGAGAGCAACCACATCGACAAGTGGGCGTTCAAGGTTCCGTTCGTCTGCGGCGCGACGAACCTCGGCGAGGCGCTGCGTCGGATCGGCGAGGGCGCGGCGATGATTCGCTCGAAGGGCGAGGCGGGGACGGGGGACATCGTCGAGGCCGTCCGCCACATGCGGAAGATCAACGGCGAGATCCGCCGGCTGGGGACGCTCGACGACGGCGAGATCGCGACCGCCGCGAAGGAGTTGGCCGCGCCGCTCGACCTCGTCCGCGAGATCGCCGTCGACGGGCGCCTGCCGGTCGTGCTGTTCTGCGCCGGCGGGATCGCCACGCCGGCCGACGCGGCGCTGATGATGGCGCTCGGCGCCGAAGGCGTGTTCGTCGGCTCCGGCATCTTCAAGTCCGACGATCCGCCCGCGCGGGCCACCGCGATCGTGGAGGCGACGACACACTGGCAGGACCCCGAGCGCGTCGCGCAGGCCTCGCGCGGGCTCGGCCCGGCGATGGTCAGCCTCGAGAGCTCGAAGCTCGAGGATGAGCAGCTCCTCGCCCAGCGCGGCTGGTAGGCGTGCCGCTGATCGGCGTGCTCGCCTTGCAGGGCGGGTTTGAAGCACACATACGGATGCTGCATGGGCTCGGCGCGCGCGTACGCGAGGTGCGGGTGCCGGGGGATCTGGAGGGCCTCGATGGGCTCGTGATCCCGGGGGGGGAGTCGACGACGATGACCCTCGGTATCGAGCGCGAGGGTCTGGCCGAGCCGCTGCGGGAGCTCGTCCGCGGCGGTGGGGCGGGGGGCATCCCGGGGG
>DASRKZ010000089.1:0-6931 GCA_035648675.1 Solirubrobacteraceae bacterium | reverse complement strand
CGGAGGTCCACGGCAACGCGGCCGAGGTCTTCGTGGCCCGCCTCAGCGACGACGGCACAAGCTGGGTCAAGGTCGGCGGGATCGTCAACGAGAACCCGGCGCACGAGGCGCGCTATCCCACCATCGCCTCGATCGGCGGCGTGCCGTGGGTCGCGTGGTCCGAGAGCCCCGGGGGCAGCGGCGACGCGAGCGATATCCGCGTCGCGCACCTGGACACCGCGGGCACCGGCTGGGTCGAGCCATGGCGCGGGGTCAGCGACACCAACGGCGGGATCAACGAGGATCCGGCGGCAGACGCCTCCGCCCCGCAGCTCGCCGCCGTGGGCGGGGTGCCCTACGTCGCCTGGGAGGAGTCGCTGGCCGCCTACCCCTACACCTACATCGTTCGCGTCGCTCGGCTCGACACCTCGACCCAGCCGGCGGCCACCTGGGAGGAGCCCTGGGTCGGTGTCAGCGCCACGCGCGGTGGGCTCGCCACCAACGACTCGGTCGTCCCCTCGATCGCGGCGATCAACGGCGTCCCCTATGTGGCCTTCCTCGAGTCGACGCCGCTCGGCGGGAGCAACCCGCCGTCGACCCTGCAGCTGCGCGTGGCGCGCCTCAACGTCAACACCTGGGAGCAGCCGTGGACCGGCGTCGGCACCTACTACGGCGGGATCAATCAGTCCCAGGACCACAGCGCGTCATCGGTCGCCTCCTACGACCCGTGGAACCGCCCGAGCCTCACCTCGATCAACAACATCGCCTACGTCGCCTGGGTCGAGTCCGACGGCACCAACTCGGACGCCCGCGTGGCGCGGCTGGATACGAGCACCTTCCCCGCCCCGACCTGGAAGCAGGTGGCCGCCGCGGCAAGCCCGACCGACGGGGGGATCAACGAGTCCCCGAACATCAACGCCCATTACGTCAGCCTGACCGCCGTGAACGCCGGGCAGTTCGGCGTGCAGACGCCGTACCTAGCCTGGCAGGAGAGCGAGGATTCGACGGTCACCAAGTCGGTGGTCCGAGTCGCCCGCTTCAACGCGACGACCCGCGGCTGGGAGCAGCCCTGGCCCTCCGTCAGCGCGACCGTCGGAGCGATCGACCCCGCTCTGACCACGAGCCAGTCGGGGCCGGTGATAGCAGCCGTCAACGGCGTCCCCTTCGTCGCCAGCGCGGACAGCGGCGTGCGCGTCACGCGGCTCGAGCCGGAGCTGACCGCGGCGACCGCCACCCCGACCACGACGAGCGCGACGCTCACCGTGCACGCGCACACCTACGGCATCCCCTACCCGATCGGCTTCCAGTACGGCAACGCGCTGCAGGACTCGAGCGCGACCACCGTCGCCGCCGCCGGGTCCGAGAACGTCGCGATCACCACACAGGTCAGCGGCGTGACGCCCTCGACGACCTTCCAGTTCCGTCCGTTCGCGGTCGCGGGCACGCCGTTCCCGCTGTCGCTCGGCACGACCGGCTCGTTCACGACGACGGCGGCCAAGAGCACCACGACAGGCGGCGGTGGGAACACCACGACGAGCTCGTCCGCCACGCTTTCGGGGCTTGCGCTGAGCAACGTCGTGTTCGCGGTCGGTCGCGGCTCGACCCCGCTGAGCGGCCTGACCGCGTCCGCCCACAAGCGCGGGACCGTCTTCTCCTTCAAGCTCGACCGCACGGCGACCGTCACGATCGAGATCCGCCGCCTGCGGCCCGGGCGCCGCTCTGGCCGCACCTGCAGGGCGCCGACCCCAAAGCTCCGCACCCACGCTCCATGCACGCGCGCGCTGAAGGTCGTGACGCTCACCCGCACCGCCCACAGCGGCCTCAACCGCGTCGCCTTCAGCGGCCGGATTCGCGGCCGTGCCCTGGCTCCCGGCAAGTACGAGGCGGTCTTCGCGCCGAGCACCGCCTCCGGCTCATCGCCGTCCGGGAGCCTGGGTTTCACGATCGCGCGCCACTAAACCGGCCGCGACCGCGTCGCCGCACGTTTGCGACGCCGACCCGCGCAGGCCCCCCGCAGGCCACGGCCACAATCGCTGGTAACGTCGCCACCCGGAGGTCTCTCCGGCGCGCGCCGATGCCACGCATAATGTCCTGACCCTCACGGGTCGCGCAGATCCGACCTGCTGTGCCCACCGCGGCCCACCCACGGGCGCGGACGCTCGTTGGATGTCGTGCGGTGGCGTGACGCTCACACCGAACGGCAGCTACTACCTGGACTTGCCCGAGCCCCGCCTGCGGCCGCGGGCTGGAGTGTAGAGGCGGTGGCTCCCCGAACGTTGTACACACGAGCGACTCTTCGCGCGCGCCGACCACGGGTCCTCGTGCAGAGCAACAGCCATAGCGGGGGCGCGGCAGCGAATCGCGCGGATCGAGCCGGCGCCCGAGCTGCTTTGAGTGTGCCGAACTACGGACGGTCTCCTCGGCGCTGTTCGGATATGCCCGGCCCGGCGCGCGGCGTAACTTCGCAGTGTCGGAGTCCGCAACGCGACGCAAGCAACCGGGAGACGTCATGTCAATAGCATCGGCACCAGGTGACCCCCTTCTACCGCCACCAACTTTGCGCCCACCAGCACTTCGGCCACGAGTTCCTAGAGATCTCTCCCTAGCCCCAGTAGCAGCGGCGATCGACCTCGAGCTCCAACACCTCCGCAAGCTAACGGTCGCCGAGCTTCGCCTCGAACTCGACAGCCTGGAGCAATGCGCGACCCGTGAGGAACGCGCCTCGCGCGTATTGCAGGCGGCCCTCAAGGACGTGAACACGCACCACTGGTGGGCCGAGATCACCGATGACGCGGCTCGACTGCGCTTGACCGGCGGATCGGTGTCGCTAGACCTCGGCCTCAGTCCGGCGCTCATGCACTACATCGAGGACTCCGACGGGCACTGACTACACCTCCGTTGCGCGCGGCGTATAGCGCGAGCCAGCCCAGTCACCGAGATTCGGAACGCGCCGCAGGCCCGCCAACTACAGCGCTACTTCTGCTCGCGCTTAGCGCCAGTGGCGTGGGGTGTCGCGCAGACCGAGAGCGCTGTTGCGGATTCCCGCTCGGCAAAGACTCGCTGCCGGCAAAGACTCGCTGGCCCGAATCCGTGAGTTCGGTCCGAAACCGTGAGTTCGGTCCGAAACCTTGAGTTCGGTCCGGTGCGTGTGAGAGTCCTTCGGGCCCTGTTGAATGGGCCAGAGAAGGACCCTGGCCGGACCCCTTGGGTTCGGTCCGCCGGTTGTGAGAGCTTCGATGACCTTGGAGATTGGGTCGAAGGAGCTATCGCATGTCGCGACGCAGGCACAGCCCCGAGCAGGTTGTTCGCAAGCTGAGGGAGGCCGATCGGCTGCTTGGCGAGGGGATCGAGTTGCCGGAGGTGGTCAAGCAGTTGGAGGTGTCCGAGCAGACGTATTACCGGTGGCGCAATCAGTTCGGCGGGATGAAGGCCGAGGACGTGAAGCGGTTGAAGGAGCTGGAGGTGGAGAACGCCAGGTTGAAGCGGATCGTCGCCGACCAGGTCCTGGAGAACCAGGCGTTGCGGGAGGTGAGCCGGGGAAATTGGTGAGCCCGCAGCGCCGGCGCCGGGCGGTCCTGATGCTCCAGGACCGTCTCGGCATCTCGGAGCGGCGGGCGTGCCGGTATGTCGGCCAGCCCCGTTCGACGCAGCGGCGCGAGCCGGTCGTGGCGGAGGATGACGCGGCGTTGCGGGCAGAACTGCGGCGTTTCTCTCGCGACCGCCCCAGGTGGGGGTACCGTCAAGCGCATCAGCATCTGCTCGGTGAGGGCTGGAGCATCAATCGCAAGCGGGTGCAGCGGCTGTGGCGGGAGGAAGGGCTCCGCGTGCCACAGAAGCGTCGTAAACGCCTGCGGCGCGGGGAATCGACGGTGGCGGGCGATCGGCTGCGAGCGCAGCGCCCTGATCACGTGTGGGCGTTCGATTTTCAGTTCGACGTGACCGACGACGGTCGCGCGGTGAAGCTGCTCTACGTGGTCGACGAGTTCACCCGCGAAGCCTTGGCGATGGAGGCCGAGCGACGCATCGACGGCGACCGTGTGGTCGACGTGCTCGACAGGATCGTTTCAGAGCGCGGCAGCCACCCGGTGTTCGTCCGCTGCGACAACGGGCCGGAGATGACCTCCAACGCGCTGCGGGACTGGTGTCGGTTCAGCCGCACCGGCGCCGCGTTCATCGAGCCCGGCAGCCCGTGGGAGAACCCGTTCGTGGAGTCGTTCAACAGCCGCGTCCGCGACGAGCTGCTCAGCGTCGAGGTGTTCAGCTGTCTCGCCGAGGCGAAGGTGATGATCGAGGACTTCCGCGAGGACTACAACCGTTGCCGGCCGCACCGAGCGCACGCGATGATGACCCCCGCGGCGTTCAAGACGGGCTGGGAGACCGCCCACCAGGCCGCGCCCGCCAGCGTCGAACTCCACCGCCGCTACGCGTCGGCTCCGTTCGACGCCGGCGGCAGCCCTACCCTGCAGATACCAACCACCCACCAGCTCTCACAACAGGTGGACCCATGAACGGGGTCCGATCTGGACCGTGAACCAGAAGGTGCTGCCATGGTCGGGGGCGCTGCGGACGCCGATCGATCCTCCCATGAGGGTCACCAGCTGGCGGGCGATCGCGAGGCCGAGGCCGGTCCCTCCGTAACGGCGCGTCGTCGAACCGTCGGCCTGGGCGAAGGACTCGAAGATCGTCTCCTGCGCCTCCGGGGCGATGCCGATTCCGGTGTCCGCGACCTCGAAGCGGAGCTGGTGAGGGCCGTCGAGGGACACCTGGCGCCGTACGCTGATCGTCACCTCGCCCTCCGGCGTGAACTTGACCGCGTTGCCTGCGAGGTTGGTCAAGACCTGGCGCAGGCGTGTCTCATCGCCCCAAACGCCGGCCGGAAGATCGGGTTCGATACGCGCCGTCAGCCGCACGCCGTCCTTCGCCGCTGTGCCGAGCCCGACCATCGCGCAGACGCCGTGGACCAGCTCGTGCAGCCGGAGCGCCTCATCGGCCAGCTCGAGCTTGCCGGCCTCCACCTTCGAGAAATCGAGGATGTCCCCGATGACTCCGAGCAGCGCTTCGCCGGAGATCCGCAGAGCCTCGGCGTACTCGTGCTGCTCCGTCGTCAGCTCGGTGTCGAGCAGCAGCCGGCTGATTCCGATGACTCCGTTGAGCGGCGTCCTCAACTCGTGGTTCATGTTGGCCATGAACTGCGATTTCATCTTCGAGGCCTCGACGGCCTCCGCGTGGGCTGCCGCCAGGAGGGCTTGGGCGCGCTTGATCTCGGTGATGTCGCGGCCGACCGAGGCGACGCCGACTACCGCGCCGCCCGGGTCAACGATCAGCGAGCGCGTGACCGAGACGTCGACGGTGCGCCCGTCCTTGGTCGTGCGCTTGGTCTCGAGCGACTTGACGGTCTCGTCGGTGAGCAGCCGCTGCCAACGGCTGTGCTCGTGATCGCGCTCCCGGGCTGCGACGATCAGATCCAGCGGCTGCCCGATCGCCTCCTCGGCGGTGTAGCCGTAGAGCTTCTCGGCGCCGCGGTTCCAGGTCACGAAGACGCCGTCGAGCGAGCACGTGGTGATCGCGTCGTCAGAGGCGTCGAGCACGGCGACGAGGTTCTGGCGGACCGCCTCGGCGCGACTGGCGACGCCGGCTCGGTCGCTGCGCGGGTCGAGCGCGGTCGACCCTCTGGTGGTGGCGTGGGCTCGCGTTTGAGGTGCCTTTGGCGTGGGTGTGGACATCGGGCATGACCGGGAAGCGACCCCGGTGTGCGAGCGTCGTTCCTATCGGCAGCACGGGCGCCGCGGATTAGACCTCGTCGCAGGAACCGCACGATGGGCCATTCGGCCGATGTCGCCGCGTGCGTGCTGATGGACGATCGGCGGCATACGCGGGCGCCGGCCCGCCCACCGACGACACGAAAGGCTGGTAGCGATGCTGTTTCACGTGAGGCTGGGATTTCGTCGACGCGAGCGAGGAGGGGACAGCACGTTCGCTCAAGGTTCTTGCCGGCTGGCAGCCGCCGACGTTCGCCGACTTCAAGGGGTTCTTCGGCCGCGCTGACGGAAGTGGCGGAGTCGCCCTGATCGAGGCCGACAGCGTTGCCACGCTGAGTCGCACCATGGCGCCCTGGACTCCCTGGCTTCGTTTCACGATCACGCCGGAGTCAAGTGCGATCGCTGGCGAGGGGGTCGCCTTCCGCGCGTCGATCGCCTGACGCGCGGCTTCGCGATGCTCAGCGTGTGCTGATTCGAGAGCTGCCGAGCATCGAGCCGCTCGATGACAGCGCCTGGACCCGCACGTATGGCGCCGTCGTCTTGGCGCTGATCGTAGTCTCGAACCCCGTCGAGGCGAAGGTCCCGACGCTGTGGAGCGACTTGGGTGAGCTGCCGGCGAGGACGTTCCACGCCGCGACGCCGGTGGCGCCATTCCAGCTGGCCCAGAGCTCGCGCCTTCCGAGGTGGGCGGAGGCGGCCAGCAGCGACGGCGGCGTCGTCGGCTGCGCCGACCACGGGAAGCGGAAGGCTCTGTAACTACTCGCGGGCGCGGCGAAGTGCATGTCGAACGTGAGCTGGTTGGCGGGGGAGAACTCGGAGACCTCGCCGGCCTGCCCCCATCCCACGAGGTTGTCCCCGTTCGGCAGCAGCTGCACGTCGCCCTGGCTGTCGGAGAGGATTCCCTGGCCGGGGTAGGTGAGTTCGCGCACCACGGTGGCGGTGTTGGCTTTGGTGTCGAGGGCGATGTCGAGCCCGCGAGACTCCTTGCCCTCCGCCGGCGCGGCCTCGTTGTCGAACAGGCTGATCGTGCCGTCAGGGAGCAGCTGCGCATCGTGCTGCCATGCGAACGTCGAGCCGGAGGGGAGGCTGAAGCTGCTGTGCTTGCCGCCCAGGCGCCAGAGCACGGACCCCGTCGCCTCGCTGATCAGATAGGTCGCCCAGGTATTCCGCGATGAGACCAGGAGCTCGCCATT
>DASRKZ010000088.1:0-4706 GCA_035648675.1 Solirubrobacteraceae bacterium | reverse complement strand
GCCGGATGCGGTTGTGGGTCATTCTCAGGGTGAGATCGCGGCTGCTTGTGTGGCGGGTGGTTTGTCGCTGGAGGATGCGGCGCGTGTGATCGCGTTGCGCAGTCGTGCTTTGGCGAGGCTGTCAGGCCACGGCGGCATGGTGTCGCTCGTTCTTTCAGAGAGTGAGCTCGGTGTGCGTCTCGAGCGGTTTGGTGGGGCGTTGTCGCTGGCTGCGATCAATGGTCCCCGTTCGATTGCCGTGTCGGGTGAGCGCGATGCCTTGGTGGACCTGTTGGGTTGGTGTGAGGCCGAGGGTGTGAAGGGACGTGAGCTCCCTGTGGACTATGCTGCGCACTCGGCGCAGGTGGAGGAGATTCGCGACGAGTTGCTGGCCGCTTGTGCGTCTGTTGCGCCTCGTTCGGGCGACGTGCCGTTCTATTCGTCTTTGACGGGTGGGTTGTTGGACACGGAGTGTTTGGATGCTGCCTACTGGTATCGCAATCTGCGTGAGACGGCACGGTTCGAGGGAGCGGTGCGCGGGTTGCTCGAGCATGGTCATCGCACGTTCGTCGAGATCAGCCCGCACCCAGTGCTCGCGATGGGGCTACAGGAAACAGCGGACGACGCGCTCGAGGACGCCTCGGCCGGTGGCGGTACGGGTCCCGGCGAGCTCACGGTGGTGGGGTCCTCGCGTCGTGACGACGGTGGTGCTAGCCGATTCCTGCTCTCGCTCGCGGAAGTATGGGTGAGTGGTCTGCCGGTCGATTGGACGTCACTGCTGGATCGATCCAGTAGTCAGAGGGTCCAGCTGCCGACGTATGCGTTCCAGCGCCAGCGCTACTGGCTTGAGCCGCATTCGTTGACGGCGGGGCAGGAGCACCCAGCTTCTCTCGACGCTGACTTCTGGGAGGCGGTAGAGGCTACCGATGGCGATGCGCTCGCTGGCATGCTGAGCATTGGTGGGGACGGGGTACGCTCGTCGCTGAACGCGCTGCTACCAGTGCTTGCGACATGGCGAGCGGAGCGTGCACGCAGCTCGGTCGTGGATGAGTGGCGCTACCGGATCCAGTGGAAGCCCGTCGCCGAGGCTCACACGCTGATGCTGGGAGATCTGTGGCTCGTCGTTGCCCCGGCCGGGTGGACTGACGATGAGGTGATCCGCGGCCCGATCAGGATGCTGCAGGAACGCGGTGTTCGTGCCGTCCTGCTCGAGGTGGACGGGGGAGCAGTCGAGCGTGAAGCGCTCGCCGGAGATCTACGCGATGCGTTGAGGAGCTCATCGCCGAGGGAGCTGCCCGCCGATTCGCTCGGAGGTTCCCTGGTCGTCGACGGCATCCTGTCGTTGCTCGCTCTGGACGAGCGTCCCCATCCTGCCTCGGCTGCCCTCACACAGGGGATCGTCGGCTCGGTTACATTGGTTCAGGCCCTCGAGGATGCGGGCGTCGGGGGGCGGCTGTGGATCGCTACGCGCGGAGGTGTGTCGGTTGGGAGCTCCGACCCGCTCAAGAGCCCCGTTCAAGCGATGATGTGGGGTCTAGGTAGGGTTGTTGGCTTGGAGGAACCCGCGCGCTGGGGGGGCCTCGTCGATCTGCCCGCCGATCTCGACGGATGGCTGTGGAGCCGGCTGTGTAGCGTGCTCGGCGGTTCAAGCGACGAGGATCAGCTCGCGCTGCGATCCTCAGGGGTGTTCGCGAGGCGCCTCGTACGAGCCCCGCTGGCCGGGCGTCGCGTGCGGAGGACCTGGAAGCCTGAGGGAACTACGCTCATCACCGGCGGTACGGGAGCGCTGGGCGGGCACCTCGCACGCTGGCTTGCTCGGGAGGGCGCCCGGCACATCATGCTTGTTAGTCGCAGTGGATCCCGGGCGTCCGGCGCCACAGAGCTTGTCGAAGAGCTGGAGGCGTTGGGAGCGGGCGTGACGATTTCAGCCTGTGACGTGGCCGATCGTGAGCAGCTTCGCGATCTGCTTGCAGCGATCCCGGAGGAGAATCCGTTGGAGGCGGTCTTCCACGCGGCAGGAGTGATGGCAGACGGTCCGCTCAGATCCATGACGACCGAGCAACTCGAGCGTCAACTGGCGGCCAAGGCAATCGGGGCGCTGAACCTGAGCACGCTGACTGAGCGGGTGGATCTGCAGGCGTTCGTGCTGTTCTCTTCGGTTGCAGGCGTGCTCGGCGCTGCCTCACAAGGTGGCTACGCAGCCGCAAACGCATTGCTCGACGGCTTGGCGGAGCATCGTCGCTCGCGCGGTCTTACGGCGACCTCGGTTGCGTTGGGTGCGTGGGGAGATGGGGAGATGGATGCAGCAGCCGACTATCTGGATCGTTATGGACTACATGTGATGACACCCGAGTCGGCGATCATGGGAGTGCGCCACGCGCTCGACCACGATGAGCCCCAGGTGATAGTCGCCGACATCGACTGGGAGCGATACGCGCCCGTGTACACGTTCGCACGCCGGCGTCCGTTGATCGAGGAGCTGCCCGATGTCAGGCGGATGCTTGAAGCGCAGGGGGATGCCGCGCCAACCGCGGTCGGCGAGGAGTTCGCCCGCCGGGTCGCTGAGGCCCCCGATGGTGAGCGTGAAGATCTGGCGCTTGGGCTTGTGCGCGATCAGGTCGCGGCTACGCTCGGACATCCCTCGGGCTACACGGTCGATCCACAACACACCTTCATGGACCTCGGGTTCACATCTTTGCTGGCAGTCGAGTTTCGCAACCGGCTGAGCGTCGCCACGGGTTTGCGTCTGCCTGCCACACTCGTGTTCAACTACCCGACTCCGGCCGAGATCGCCGACTATCTCCTGACGCGCGTTGCCAGTAAGACCGAAGCGACGAGCGGCTCTGTGGGTGCCGAGATCGAGCGACTCGAGCGCATCATCGCGGCAACCTCGATGGAGGATGGAGAGCGAGCCGAGGCTGCGGCACGCCTGCAATCGCTTCTGTTGCAGCTGGATGGCGCGCGCGGCGTCGAGGACAGCGGTGCCGTCGCCGAGAGGATCCAATCCGCGAGCGCCAAGGAGATCATGGACTTGATTGACAGCGAGCTGGGAGGGTCGTGACGTGACTGCCGGTGACCGGATGACTACGACGGGAGGCAGATCATGACGAGCAATGAGGAGCTGCTCGATTATTTGAAGAAGGCCACGCTTCAACTGCACGACACCCGCACGCGGCTGCGCGAGGCGGAGAGCCGCAATCACGAGCCTGTGGCGATCGTAGGCATCGGTTGCCGTTACCCGGGGCACGCTCGATCGGCCGAGCAGTTGTGGGAGCTGGTTGTCGCTGGCGGCGACGCAGTCTCGAAGTTCCCGACGGATCGGGGGTGGGATCTGGAGAAGATCTATGATCCGGACCCGGACACGCCTGGCACTAGCTGCACCGATGAAGGCGGCTTCCTGTATGACGCTGCTGAGTTTGACGCCGGCTTCTTCGGCATCGGTCCTCGCGAGGCGCTGATGATGGACCCGCAGCAGCGCCTGCTGCTGGAAGTGTCATGGGAGGCGATCGAGAACGCGGGAATCGCACCTAGCTCGCTGCGCGAAAGCCAAGTGGGGGTGTTCGCGGGCGTCGCCTTCCAGGACCACGGCATGCGGCTTATTAACACCGACATGTCCGACGACGTGGGCGGTTACCTGGGCATGGGCGGCAGCGCGAGCGTGCTCTCCGGCCGTATCGCGTACGCCCTGGGACTAGGAGGTGCAGCGGTTACCATCGAGACGGCGTGCTCGTCGTCGCTCGTGGCGTTGCATCTGGCATGCCACTCGCTGCGCGCGGGCGACTGCTCGATGGCGCTGGCTGGTGGAGTGACGGTCATGTCCACACCCATGCCGTTCATCCTGCTGAGCGGGCAACGCGGCGTGGCGCTTGACGGGCGGTGCAAGTCGTTCGCGGCTGCCGCCGACGGAACCGGATTCTCGGAGGGTGCCGGCGTGATGCTGATCGAGCGTCTCGCCGATGCGCATCGACTGGGACACGAGGTGCTGGCCGTCGTTCGCGGCAGCGCGATCAACCAGGATGGGACGAGCAACGGCCTGTCAGCTCCCAGCGGCCGCGCCCAGGAACGGGTGATCCGCCAGGCGCTGGCGGCTGCCGGTCTGACCGCGGACCGTGTGGATGCCGTCGAGGCCCACGGGACCGGCACGGTGCTGGGCGATCCGATCGAGGCGGAGGCGCTGCTGGCGACCTACGGTCAAGATAGGCCTCACGGGCGACCGCTTTGGCTTGGATCGTTGAAGTCGAATATCGGTCACACCCAGGCGGCTGCCGGCGTTGGCGGAATGATCAAGATGGTTATGGCGCTGCGTCACGAGCTGCTGCCGAAGACGCTGCACGTGGACGAGCCCACACGCGAGGTCAACTGGGCCCTGGGAGAGGTCTCGCTGTTGACTGACCCGATGGCGTGGCCACGGGACGGAGAGCCGCGGCGCGCGGGGATCTCCGCATTCGGGGTCAGCGGCACGAACGCGCACGTGATCCTCGAGGAAGCCCCCGACGGGCCTGACGGCGCGCGAGCCCCGCTGCCACGGAAGGCCACCGTCGATGGCGCTGGCCTACCGGCTCCGGGCGCGCGGGCGCAGTTTGGAGCGGCTGCGAGTGGGGATGATCGCCCTGGCAGTTCGGGCGGCGAGGAGCTTCTGCTCGGGCTGGCGGAGGACGGCGCGGCTGCGTGGGTGCTGTCGGCTAAGAGCGAGGCTGCTTTGCGTGAGCAGGCGGTGCGTTTGGGGG
>DASRKZ010000087.1:0-10517 GCA_035648675.1 Solirubrobacteraceae bacterium | reverse complement strand
GCCCCCGCCTCCGCCCGCACCGCCGGCAGCGGCGCCGGTGGATCCGACCGTGGAAAAGATCAACCAGCTGGCCCAGTTGCACGCCACGGGCGCTCTCACCGACGAGGAGTTCGCCGCCGCCAAGGCGCAGGCGCTCGGCATCGGCTGAGTCGCGGGGTTGATCGCGCCGCGCCGCCGCGGGGTCGCGGGAACCTGGCCTGCCCAGGCTCCCGCGACACGGTCAAACACGGTCAAACGGTCAAACGGCCGGGTTCTCCGGCTCGCCGAGCACCACGAGGCCGTGGATGCAGACCAGGCAGATCGCAAACACGCCGAGTGCCCACCACGGATGCGCGCCGCCGACGTCGAGCAGGGCGCCGATCGCGCCAAGGCTCGCCGCCAGGATGCCGACGATGCGTCCATACGCGTTACCGCCGAATAGTGAGAGCGAAGCGGTCAGTTGGATGACGCCCAGGATGATCGTGATCCACCCCCATGTATGGAGGCTCGAGAATACGAACTGCGTGTCGTTGACAAAGAAACTGGCGTTCCCTACGGCTGCGATGCCGTAGACGATGTTCAGAATTCCCGCCACCATCAGCAGGATGCCTACGAACAATGCACTACCAACACCTCGCATCTACTCCCCCTTGGTCAACTGGTGCGATATCGCACCAGTTGCGTCATCCTATCGCCTGAAATCTGTATGTCCAGCCGCGAGATCACAGCATGTGAACATGATCTCGGCGCTTAGAATCCTGTGTTCGTCTTCACGCGCTTGCGATCTGACGGATGCAGGCTGCCCTTCTTCTCGAGCGTGGCGCACGCCGCGGCGATGTCCGCGCCGAGCGTGGTCACGAGCGAGTGGCTGAGCGTCTGCTTGACGAGCGCGCGCATGATCTTGACGTGTTCCGCGTTGGGCGGGAGCGTGTAGGCGGGGAGCATCCAGCCCCGCTCGGCGGACAGCTGGGCGGATACGTCGAACTCGTCGTAGTCGTGCCCGTCCTTCAGTTTGAAGGCGACGAGCGGAAGCTGCTCCTCCGCCTCCGCGCCGATGATTTCGAAATCGCCGATTGCCTCGATCTCGGTCGCGAGCGTACGGGCGTTGTACTTCATCGTCTCCATGATGTAGCGGTAGCCCGAGTGGCCGAAACGCACGAAGTTGTAGTACTGCGCCAATACCATCGAAGAGCCCGTCGAGAAGTTGAGGGTGAACGTCGCGTCGCGCTTGCCGAGGTAGTTCTCGTAGAACACGAGTTCCTCGGCGAGGTCTGACTCCTCGCGGAACACGAGCCAGCCGATGCCGGGGTAGACGAGGCCGAACTTGTGACCGGAGACGTTGATCGAGCGGACCTGCTCGAGCCGGAAGTCCCACTCCGAGTGGGGGTAGAGGAACGGCCAGACAAAGCCACCGCTGGCCGCGTCGACGTGCAGCGGAACATCCAGGCCCTTCTCGTTCTTGAGCGTGACGAGGAGATCGTTGATCCCGCGGATGTCGTCGGCGTGCCCGGTGAAGGTCGTGCCGAGCACGGCGGCCACGCCGATCGTGTTCTCGTCGACGTGCGGCTCCACGTCCTCGGGGCCGATCGTGTACTTCTCGGGCGCCAGCGGCACGATCCGCGGTTCGACGTCGAAGTAGCGGCAGAACTTCTCCCAGACGACGTGTACGTCTCCGCCGAACACGAGGTTCGGTCGGTCGGTCCCCTTTTTGGCCGCTTCGCGACGCGCGCGCCACTTCCACTTCAGCGACAGCGCGCCGAGCATGATCGCCTCGGAGGACCCCTGCGTGCGCGCGCCGGTCGTCTTACCGGGAGCGTGGTAGAGGTCGGCGAGCATCCGGATGCAGCGCTGCTCGATCTCGGCCGTCTGCGGGTACTCGGCGTGATCGATGAAGTTCGTGTGCAGCGATTCCTGGATCACCCGGTTGGCCTGGGGCTCCATCCAGGTGGTGACGAACGTCGCGAGATTGCGCATCGGGATGCCATCGAGCACCAGCTCCTCGCCGATCAGGCGCATCGCTTCGTCGGCGCTCATGCCCGACGTCGGCAGTTTGTTATCCGGCGCCGGCTCGAGCAGGAAGCGGTTGCCGTAGCGACCCTCCAGACGCTCGATCTGCTTGCTCGTGAGCTCTGACGGGCTCCCGTCGGCGCTGTCTTGGGTGGTCTCGTGCTTCGGCGGCACAGTCATCCTCCTCGGTTCCCCTACGGGCTTGAGACGCGTCGTCATCCTACACCCGGCGCGCATACTCACGATGGTCGTTTCGGCCGCTTCCGAAAGCGATAATCTGAGCGGTGTACTCGCCAGCCCGCGACAAGCAAGGAGCCAGCGATGAACGACGGCTATGACCAGCCCGGAGGCGATCCACCGCTGCCTCCTCCTTCCGCCTCGAACCCCGGCTATCCGCCGCCTCCTGGGGGACCTGCCTCGTATGGAACGGACCCCAGTCTGCCGCCCGCCGGTCGAGCTCCGAACCCACCGGACGGTGGGAGTGGCAGCGGCCTGGCGATCGCCGGCGGCGCCGCGCTGGTTGTCCTGCTGATCGTCGTGGTCATCCTGCTCGTGTCAAACAACAGTTCCAAAAGCACGCCGTCGGTCACCAGCCAAGCGCTCAGCGTCGGCCACACGACCGTCGTACCGACGACGACGACCGTTACCAGTCAGACCAATCAGACAACGATCACGGCGCCGACGACGACCGTGACCACACCAACCAAAACGACGACGGTCACCACGCCCGCGCCGCCGGCCCCGACGACGACCGCTCCCGCCGGCGGCACGCCGACGACCGCGGCCAAACCGAATACCACCACCTCGAGCCCGGCTCCGTAGGCGCCGGGTCCGTGGCGGGCCGCCCCGCTCACGGCGCGACCCCGCTCACGGCGCGACCCCGAGCGCGGCGCGACGTCAGCTGATCAGATTGACGAGGCCCTTGATGGCCAGGTACAGGCCCGCGCCCGCGGATACGACTATCGCCAGCAGCCGTCCGTGTTCGGTGAACCACAGGTTGGCGCGCTCGAGCACACCTGACGCGCGGCCGGGAACGGCGAGCAGCAGCAGCATCGGCACCTCGATCAGCCACAGCATCACCGCGACGATCACGGCGAGCGAGAGCAGCTCGCTGCTCGTCGAGAGCTGCGCGTCGGCGATCGTCTTGACGGCGGCGATGTAGATCGGCGACGGGACGACGTAGAGGGTGATGCCGAGCACGAACGTCAGCCGACGGCTCTCCAGGTAGCGCTCGAGTTTGGATGGCCCGCTCGGCGCCGCCCGCTCGGGCCGCTTTTTGCGCAGATAGAAGGCAAGGCCGATCAGCACCACACCGAGCGCCAAATCGAATGCCGCGCTCGGTGTCCAATGGTGCGGACCGGTCGCGCCGAGTTCGTCCAGGAGGAACAGCATCAGCACGCCGCTCGCGCAGGTGATGATCGCCGCCGCGAGGACGAACACAACTACACGCGATCTCAGTTGTGGGCCGCGGCCGAGGGCGATCACGGCAACGACGGCCGGCGGGTAGATCGACGCTGCAAGCGCCAGCTCCAGGGCTTGAGGGGGCATGTCAGGAAAGCCGACGGAATTTGTCGGTCAGCTCGTCGCACGCCACGGCCGGGACTCTGTCAGAGATTGTGTGAGACTGCCGTCATGCAGGCGAGCCGACCGAAGGTGGCGGTGGTGGGCCACGTCGAGTGGGTGCAGTTCGCGCACGTGCCCCACGTGCCGCGTGCGGGTGAAGTGGTTCACGCGCGCGACCCCTTCGAGGAGCCGGCCGGAGGTGGGGGCGTTGCGGCCGTTCAGCTCGCCCGCTTGGCCGGCGAGGCAATGCTCGTCACCGCTCTGGGTCGGGACGAGCTTGGCCGGCGCTCGGTGGTGCGTCTCGAGGAGCTAGGCGTCGAGACGCACGCAGCTCGGGGTGCTGCCGGCACCCGTAAGGCGGTGACGCTCCTGGACGAGGCCGACGAGCGCACGATCATCACGTTCGGACCGCGCCTGGAGCCGCAGGGGGGAGACGAGGAGCTGCCGTGGGATGCACTTGAGGGAATGGACGCAATCTACTTCACCGCCGGCGATCTGGGCGCCCTCCGCGCCGCGCGTGAGGCGCGGGTACTGGTAGCCAGCCCGCGTGCTGTGGGCGCTCTCGGGCAAGGTGTTCCGCTGGATGCGCTGGTGCTGAGCGGTGATGATGCGATCGAGCGCTATCAGGCAGGGCGTGCGCAGGAAGACGCCGAGCTGGTCGTGTTCACCGAAGGTGCGCGCGGTGGCACCTATCGGGAGCGCTCCGGCAAATCGGGGACGTGGAGCGCCGCCTCACTACCCGCCACCGCGGTGGACTCCTATGGCTGCGGCGACTCTTTTGCGGCAGGTCTCACCTATGGGCTGGGCGCAGGCCTGGAGATACCGGCCGCCCTGGCCCTCGCGGCCCGCTGCGGTGCGACGTGTCTCACCGGCAACGGGCCCTATCAGCGCCAGTTGACGGCCTTCGAGCTGGACGAACGCGGCGCCGGGCGGCTCTAGTAACCCTGCTCGACGACGTTCGTCAGCGGCTCGCCGCGGAGGTAACGACGCACCTGCTCACCGGCGAGCGCGAACGCGCGCCGGTCGGCGGCAAGCGTGTCTCCCGCGAAATGGGGAGTGATCAAGACCCCCGGGGCGTCCCAGAGAGGATGATCGGCCGGCAGCGGCTCGGGATCGGTCACATCGAGTGCCGCCCGCACGCGCCCCGCCTGCAGCAGCTCGAGCAGCGCCCGAGTGTCGACGATCGGCCCGCGAGCGGCGTTGACGAGCAGCGCATCCGGGCGCAGGCGCCCAAGCAGATCGGCATCGAGCAGTCCGGTGGTCGCGGGCGTGAGCGGGAGCGTCACCACCACGATCTCGACGAGCGCCAACAACTCTCCCAGCTCGTCCACGGAGTGCACACCCGCCCGGGCGTGTCGGGCGACGCGGGTCACCTCGACGTCGAACGGTGCGAGCCGCGCCTCGACGGCCGCGCCGATCGCGCCGTACCCGAGGATCATCACGGTGCTGCCGGCGAGCTCGCGGGATTGGCGCCATTCCCAGCGGTGTTCGCGCTGGCGGTCGCGCAGCTCCCCCAGCGACCTCGTCGACGCGAGGATCGCCGCAAGCACCCACTCCGCAACCGCCGCGTTACGTGTTCCACCCGCGTCGCAGATCATCACCCCGGGAGGTGCGACCGGCAGCAGCCAGTCGACGCCCGCCGACAGCGTCTGAATCACGCGCAGCCCCGACATTTGCCTGAGGAGCTCGTGCAGACGGGGATCGCCCGATGGCGCCACCAGGAACTCCGCGTCGAGAATCGCGTCCGGCAGCTCGCCATCATGTGGAATGAGGTTGAGTGCGACGCTCTCGGGCAGCTTCCCGATCGCGTCGTGACCGGCTTTGTCCGGTATCCACAGATCCACGCCCGACGAGTATGACAAACCAACTACAACCCAACTCCCCTCAACCACTCGTCTCATGACCGATGCCCAGTTCGCGACCGCGCAGCTGTCCGACGAGGGGTCGGGGCTCGAGGCGACCTTCGTTCCCGGAGCGGGAATGCTCTGTTGCTCGCTGCGTCACCGCGGCGAGGAGCTGCTCGCCCAGAACGACGGTGTGGCCGCTTACGCCCAGTACGGCAAGACGATGGGCATCCCGCTCCTCTACCCCTGGGCGAATCGGCTCGCCGGCTTCGACTACAGCGTTGCCGGAAGGACGGTGCAGGTCCCGCACGACCCCGCGCGGATCGCGCTCGACGATAACGGCCTACCGATCCACGGCGTGATCGGCGGGCGGCAGGCGTGGGAGCTGACGGGTACGCCCCGTCCCGATGCCAGGTCGCTAACCGCGCGGTTGAGCTGGAGTGAGTCAGAGCCGGAGTTGTTCGAGGTTTTTCCGTTCCGCCACGACCTCCTCTATGAAGCGAGCCTCACCGACGGACGACTCGAGATCGAGGTGGCCGTGCATGCGTGTGGAGACGACATCGTTCCGCTGGCGTTTGGCTTCCATCCGTACCTGGCGCCCAAGGGCGTTCCGCGCGAGCATTGGCTGATCGAGCTGCCCGCGATGAGGCATTTGGAGCTCGACGGTCACCAGATACCGATCGGCTCCGGGCAGGCATTCTCCCCCCAACGCTTCGAGCTTGGCGAGCGCGAGTTCGACGACGGCTTCGACTCCGTGTCCGAGTCGGCCCGCTTCGCCGTCGCGGCCGGTGACAGACGGATCGAGCTCGCGTTTCTGCGGGGCTATCCGTGCGCGCAGGTCTTCGCGCCGCTGTCCGGGCCCTTCATCTGTTTCGAGCCGATGACCGCGCCCGCCAACGCGCTGCGCAGCGGCAGCGGCCTGCGTCTGTTGAATCCGGGCGAGCGCTATCGCGCCGGATTTTCGCTGCGCGTAAACTGATCGCTGGATGACCAACGATCTTGCGCGCTGGCAGTTCGCGACGACGAGCATCTACCACTTCCTGTTCGTCCCCGTGACGATCGGGCTTGCGTTTCTCGTCGCTCTCCTGCAGACGGCCTGGTATCGAGACCAGAAACCGGAGTACAAGCGCGTGACCCGCTTCTTCGGGACGCTTTTGCTGATCAACGTCGCGATCGGGGTCGTCACGGGATTGGTGCAGGAGTTCGAGTTCGGGATGAACTGGTCGGCCTACTCGCGCTTCGTCGGCGATGTCTTCGGCGGCCCGCTGGCGATGGAGGGCCTGGCGGCGTTCTTCCTCGAGTCGACCTTTCTCGGGCTCTGGATATTCGGCTGGGATCGACTGCCCAAGCGCGTCCATCTGGCCTGCATCTGGCTGGTGGCGGCCGGTTCGATGCTCTCGGCGATGTTCATCCTGGCCGCCAACTCGTGGATGCAGCACCCGGTCGGCTATGTGCTCAACCATCAGGGGCAGCCGGAACTGAACAATGTCTGGGCGCTGTTCACCAACCCGACGTTCCTGTGGGGATATGTACACGTGATCCTCGCCTCGCTGGTGACGGGCTCGCTGGTGATGCTCGCGATCTCCGCGTGGTACCTGCGCACCCTAAAGGGCACAGGCAAGCAGCACGAAGTCAGCGCCTTCCATCAGACGGCGCGGCTTTCGGTGCTCGTGCTGCTCCCGGCGATCATGTTGCAGATGTTCGTCGGTAACAAGCTCGGAGAGATCGAGAACACCTACCAGCCGGTCAAGATCGCCGCCGCGGAGGCGCAGTGGGAAAACTGCAAGCCGTGCTCGTTCTCCGCCTTCCAGATCGGCGGGGGAAGCAACGACCAGACCCCCACCCAGGTCATCTTGATCCCGCACCTGCTCTCGATCCTCGCGACCGGTACCTGGGGTGGCGCGGTGATCGGGCTGAACCAATTGCAGCGGGAAGACGTCGCGAAATACGGACCCGGCAACTACATCCCCGACGTGTTCATCCAGTACTGGTCGATGCGCGTGATGGCCTATCTCGGGTCGCTGATCGCGCTGCTGGCGCTGTGGGGCGCGTGGCTCGTGCACAGGGGCACGCTCGTCCGCTCGAAGTGGTTCCTGCGCGCGGGGCTGGGGGCGGTGGTGACGCCCTTCATCATGAACACCGCGGGCTGGATGCTGACCGAGAACGGGCGCCAGCCGTGGATCGTGCAGGGTTTGATGAAGACGATCAACGCGAACTCGCCATCGGTGTCCTCGACGGATATCTGGATCAGCCTGATCGCCTTCGTGCTGGTCTACCTCGCGCTCGGCGCCGCGGACCTGGTTCTGATGCTCCGCTATGCCCGCAAAGGCCTCGACCCCGACGATGGCCTCGATCCAGCCGGGGATGGTCCCGACGGGTCGAGCTCAGGCAAGCAGACCGCGACCCCGGCTCTGAGCTACTAGGAGCCCCGTGCATCTTCACACCGTCTGGTTCGTAATCGTCAGCATCTTCTGGGTGGGGTTCTTCGTGCTCGAGGGCTTCGACTTCGGCGTCGGCATGCTCCACACGATCGTCGGGCGCACCGACGGTGAGCGCAAGCTCGCGCTGAGCACGATCGGCCCCTGGTGGGACGGGAACGAGGTGTGGCTGATCGTCGCCGGCGCCGGAATGTTCGCGGCCTTCCCCGGCTGGTACGCGACGATGTTCTCGGCCCTGTACCTGGCGCTCCTGCTCGTGCTGCTGGCGTTGATGGCGCGTGGCGTGGCGTTTGAGTTCAAAGATAAAAGCGAGAACCCCCGCTGGCGGTCGACGTGGCGGTGGGCGATGACGATCGGCTGCCTGCTGATCCCGCTGCTGCTCGGGATCGGACTGGGCGATCTGCTGAACGGCCTCCCGATCGACTCCAGCCACGAGTACACGGGAGACTTCTTCAACCTGCTCACGCCGTATGGCGTGTGGACCGGGCTGACGCTGCTCGCGCTGTGTCTGCTGCATGGCGCCACGTTCCTCAAGCTGAGGACAACCGATCACGTGCGCGAGCGCGCTCGCGCCGCCGCGCGGCCGTTGGGGTGGGTGGCGATCGCGCTCGTGGTGGGCTGGGTGATCTGGACGCGCAGCGTCGCGGGCGGTCCCGACGTGCCCCAGCCCGTGGAGATCCTCGCGGTGATCGCCGCGGTCTTCGCGGCGCGGCTGGCGATGACCGACCACGACGGCCTGTCCTTCGCCTCCTCCGCCGTGGCGATCGCCGCGATGGTCGGCTCGATCTTCATCGACCTGTATCCGAACGTGATGGTCTCCAGCACCAACACCGCCTACAACTTGACCGTCAACAACTCGGCCTCCGGCAACTACGCGCTGACGGTGATGACGGTCGTCGCGGTGATCTTCTTCCCCTTGGTGCTCGTCTACCAGGGCTGGTCTTTCCACGTTTTCCGGGGACGCCTCAAATCTCCCCCGGCGGAGGCTACCGCTGTACAGGCTGAGCGACCCTCCGCGGTCGGACCGGCCGCACCGCAGTTGTAGGCAGGTGCCACCACGCCACCGGATGCGCCACTCATCGAGCGGGCTGGGACGACGGTCGGCTTAAGGCATAAAGCAGGTTGTCCCGTTCGAGTGCTCTCGTCGGAAGAGGAAGGAGGACAGACCAGAGGATCAAGGAGCCCTACGATGAAGGTCCGCGATGTGATTCGGCGGATAGAGAGCGACGGCTGGGAATTCAAGCGTCAGCGCGGCAGCCACCGCATCTACTGTCATCCACACAAGCCCGGCACGGTCACAGTCGCGGGCGCGAGGAACAAGGACGTCCCACCGGGTATCCTTGGCAATATCCTTTGGCAAGCGGGACTGAAAGGAGAGAAGCGATGACCGAGTACACCGTCATCTACGAGCATGGTCCCACCAGCTGGGGCGCCTATTGTCCGGACCTCCCCGGTCTCGGTGTTGTCGGCGATACCCGCGACGAGGTCGAAAGGCTGATCCGTGAGGGCATCGCGCTGCACGTCGAGAGTCTGCGCGAAAACCACGAACCCGTGCCGGGCCCGACATCCACCGTCGGCACGGTCGCCGTCGCATAACCGGCGAGGCTCAGCTCCGAGACCTACATCAGCCTCCCCTCGGGCCACGTGCTCGGGACCCGCGTCGGCGTCACGGCACCCTGAGCGGCGGGAGGTTGTTGCCTCTTGTTTCTTAGACATGACCGGCGTCGTTCTCGCGCTGCCACAGCCCTGCGTAGCGCCCGCCGAGACCGATCAGCTCACCGTGCGTGCCGCGTTCGAGCACTCGGCCGTGGTCGAGCACGAGCACCTCGTCCACGTCCTGCAGGCCGGTCAGCCGGTGCGTGATCAGCAGTGTGGCTCGATCGCGCGTGATCGCGAGCAGGTCGGCCACGATCGCGTCCGCGGTGAGCGTGTCGAGATGCTCGCCGGGCTCGTCGAGGACGAGTAGCGGGAAGTCGGCGAGCAAAGCCCGAGCGATCGTCAGGCGCTGACACTGACCGCTGGACATGCGTGCACCGCGCTCGCCGACCTCGGTGGCCAAGCCGAGCGGCAGCTCTCTGATCCAGTCGAGCAGATGCACGTCGGCGAGCGCGTTCTGGAGCTCCTGCTCGGTCGCCTCGCGCTTGGCCAGGCGGAGGTTCTCCTCAAGCGTGTTGTCGAAGATGTGTGCGTCTTGTGAGACGAGTCCGACGACACGACGGCACTGATCGCCGTCGAGCTCGGCGATCTCCACGCCGTCGAGCGTGACCGACCCGTCCGTGTAGGGGAGGAATCGCAGGAGCACCGCGGCGAGCGTCGACTTCCCGGCGCCGCTCGGGCCAACCACGGCCACGCGCCTACCGGCGCCCAGGTTAAGGTCCACCCCGGTGAGCGCCCAGCGCGTCTCGCCTGGGTACCGGCAGCTCAGATCGCGCACTTGCAGCGTGGGCGCTCGCTTTGAGCGCGGCGTCGCGGGCGATGGCAGGAGTGAGGGCGGCAGTGCAACCGGGTGTGTTGGCTCCGGTACAGGTGGTGGCGTATCCATCACCTCGAGCACGCGCGCCGCCGAGCGGCGTACACGCTGGAGGGTCTGCGTCGCGGTCGGCAGTCCGGCGACGAGCTCGAATGACACCAGCGGAATCAACGCGATCCCGGCGAGCAGCACCCCGTGCAGCCGCCCCGCGTGGAC
>DASRKZ010000086.1:0-19522 GCA_035648675.1 Solirubrobacteraceae bacterium | reverse complement strand
TGGTGTGTTGCCGAGGACGTTGCATGTCGATCGGCCTTCTGGGGAGGTGGATTGGTCTGCTGGTGATGTGTCGCTTTTGACCGAGGAGGTTGCGTGGGAGAGCGATGGTGAGCCCCGCAGAGCTGGTGTCTCCTCGTTCGGCGTGAGTGGCACAAACGCGCATCTGATCCTGGAGGAGGCCCCCCGGCTGGAGGGCGGCGCCGAAGGTACCCTCGACGTGGAGGACAGTGTCGTTGCTGGCCAGACGGATGGCCTGGTTGATGGGGGAGACACTACCGACGGTCTGGACGACGGTCGTGAAAATGGCCGGATTGACGGGGATCGTGCGAATGGTCGGGTAGATGAGGGTGACGCCGGGGGAGGAACGGCCGATGAGGGTGTTGGCGGTGTGTTGGGGTTTGGGGAGGCGCCGTGGATGGTGTCTGGTAGAGGCATCGGTGCGCTTGGGGACCAGGCCCAGCTGTTGTGTGAATATGTGAAGGGTCATCCGGATGTGGGTGTTTTGGATGTGGGGGCTTCGTTGTGCTCGCGTTCTGTGTTCGAGGATCGCGCAGTCGTGGTCGGCGGTGAGCGCGGGGAGTTGCTGGAGGGTCTTGGGGCGTTGGCGGACGGGCGGTCAGCTGCAGGCGTTGTGAGTGGTCGTGCGGATGTCGGTGGGGCTGGGGTCGTGTTCGTCTTTCCGGGTCAGGGTGCTCAATGGGCGGGCATGGCGGTCGAGCTGATGGACTCCTCACCGGTGTTCGCCGAGCGGATGTGTGCCTGTGAGGAGGCGCTTGCCGGGCACGTCGATTGGTCGCCTGAGGGTGTCTTGCGGGGCACTCCGGGTGAGCCGGCGTTGGACCGTGTTGATGTGGTTCAGCCGGTGTTGTTCGCCGTGATGGTCTCGCTGGCTGCGTTGTGGCGTGCGTGCGGTGTGCACCCGGCCGCGGTGGTCGGTCATTCCCAGGGCGAGATCGCCGCCGCGTGTGTCGCCGGTGGCCTGTCGTTGTGGGACGCGGCGCGCCTCGTGGCGTTGCGCAGCCGCGCGCTCGCGGCTATCGAGGGGCGGGGCGGGATGATGTCCGTCGCGCTTGGCGCGGGGGATCTGACCGCGATGCTGGCTGGGTGTGAGGATGGGCCGGTGTCGGTTGCCGCGGTTAACGGGCCCGCAGCCACCGTTGTCGCCGCTGAGGTGGAGAGGCTGGAGCGCTTGCGGGGAGAGTGCGAGGCGGTGGGTGCACGGGCGCGCGTGCTCCCAGTGAGCTACGCGGCGCATTCCCCGCAGGTGGAGTCGATCCGCGATGAGCTGTTGAAAGCGTGCGAGGGGATCGCCGCCTGCAGGAGTGAGATCCCGTTCTACTCCGCGGTCGCAGGGAACGTCCTTGACACCGCGCAACTGGACGGCGAGTACTGGTACCGCAATCTGCGTGAGCCTGTCGAGTTCGAGCGCACCACCCGAGCTCTGCTCAGCCATGGCCACTCCGCCTTCATCGAGGTCAGTCCACATCCGGTGCTCATCCCGGCGCTACAGGAAACCGCCGAGCTGGTGCATGGCAGGCGCCCTCCGGCAGCCGACGGAACCCAGCGCCGTGGCGAGCCGGTTGACCGCGCGCCACTCGAGCCTTCCTCGGCGCTCGTCGCCGGTTCGCTGCGCCGCGGCGAGGGCGGCCCGAGGCGCTTCCTGACTTCGCTGGCCCAGGTATGGGTCGGTGGGGTGCATGTGGACTGGGGCTCCATTTACGAGGGCTGTGGCGCCCGCAGGGTCACGCTGCCGAGGTATGCCTTCCAGCGCGAGCGCTACTGGGTGCCGCCGGGCTCGCGCGTCGCCGATCTCACCTCTCTGGGGCTGTGCGAGGCAGAACACCCGATGCTGGGGGCCGCGGTCGATCCGGCCGACAACGGAGGCGCGGTATTCACCGGATGCCTTTCTCTGCAGACCCAGCCCTGGCTCTCCGACCACGCTGTGATGGGCACGGTGCTGCTTCCAGGTATGGCTTTCTTGGAGATCGCTCTTCATGCGGGCGCTCAGCTTGGCTGCCGGACGGTCTCCGAGCTCACGCTGGAGGCGCCTCTGATCCTCGACGAGCGCGACGCCGTCCAGATCCAGCTGGTTGTGGGCGAGCCCGACGAGCTGGGGGCGAGACCTCTGAGCATCTACTCGCGCTCACAGACAGCTGCCACCGATCGGTTCGCTGCATCGCAGGCATGGACGCGCAACGGAAGCGGCGCGCTGCTGGCGCCCGTCGAGGCGAGCCCCGGAGATGCCGGCGAGCTTGCCGCACGTGGGTGGCCTCCGGAGGGCTCACAGCCGATCGAGCTGGATCGGGTATATGACCGGCTAGCTGAGCTCGGCATCGACTACGGCCCGGCCTTTCAGGGGCTGCGCGCTGCCTGGAGGAAGGGCAGGGAGATCTACGCTGAGGTTTCTCTCCCCGATGATCAGCACGCGGATGCCCCCCTATACGGGGTGCACCCGGCGCTGCTCGATGCGGCCCTGCACGGTTATGCGGCCAGCCTGCTCGAGCCAGCGGACGCCGGGGGACGCGGGGGAGTGCTCCTGCCGTTCTCGCTGAGTGGTGTGTCGCTGCACGCGACTGGCGTCAGCTCGCTGCGCGTACATCTGTCGCCCGGCGCAGGTGACACCGTCTCGCTGCTGGCGACCGACCCGAGCGGTGTGCTCGTCGCCAGAATGCGATCCCTGGCGATGCGGCCGATGTCCAAGGAGGCGCTCAGCAAGGCGCGAGGACACATTCGCGACTCGCTGTACCGCCTGGACTGGGTGGCGAGTCCCGTGGACTCCCTGGTCGTCATCGACGGCTGGGCGGCGCTCGGATCCAACTCGGCGAATGCGCTGCAAACGGACGAGTTTGGCGTGGAGCGCTGCGAGCTCTACGAGGATCTGCAATCGCTTGGTCGTGCCCTCGAGCTGGGGATGGCGCCACCGGAGACGGTGATCGTGTGCTGTCCGCCTGGCCCGCACGCCGACGGGTCGTCACTCGCCGGCACGGACGGTTCACAGGACGGCAACGATGCGGAGGCGCTTGCGGCTGTGGCGGCCGGCGCAGGATGGGCCGACGAGGAGAGAGGTCCAGAGGCGATCGTCGAGGCGGCACATGCCAGCGTCTGCGAGACGCTCGAGTTCGTGCAGGCTTGGCTCTCCGACGAGCGCTTCGTCGCCTCGCGGCTGGTACTCATCACTCGACGTGCTGTGGCCGCTCGTAGCGGTGAAGCGGTAGATCTGTCCGTGGCCCCGATCTGGGGTCTGATCCGGTCTGCGCAGGCCGAGCACCCCGAGCGCTTCGTGCTCGTGGATCTCGATCGCGAGCCGGTCTCACTGAGCCTTCTGGGTGCCGCACTCGCCGGCGATGAGCCGCAGCTGGCGATTCGCGAGAGCACGGTGTTCGCGGCTCGACTCGTGCGAGTGGACTCCGGCAGCGCCCTGCGAGCCCCCACCGGGGCGCCGGAGTGGCGCATGGAGAATACGGGCACAGGCACGCTCGAGGGACTGCGCCTGGTTGCCTCCGACCAGGCGTCCGTGCCCCTGGAGCCAGGCCAGGTTCGCGTGGCCGTGCGGGCCGCGGGCCTCAATTTCCGCGATGTCGTAACCACCCTCGGACTGGTTCCGGTGAGCGAAGCGGAGAACGCGATCGGCACGGAGGGCGCGGGGACGGTCCTCGAGGTCGGACCGGCGGTAGACGGGATCGAGCCCGGCGATCGCGTCATGGGGCTCATGTTTGGTTCCTTCGGTACGACGGTCATCGCCGATCGTCGTATGGTTGTGCCGATTCCCGAGGGCTGGTCGTTCGCGAGGGCCGCGTCTGTCTCGAGCGCCTTCCTGACGGCCTACCTCGGTCTCGTGGATGTCGCCGGGCTCAAAGAGGGCGAGCGGCTGCTCGTACACGCGGCGGCCGGCGCGACCGGCATGGCCGCCGTGCAGCTGGCTAGGAATCTCGGCGCCGAGGTGTGGGCCACGGCCAGTCCCGCAAAGTGGGATGTGCTCAGGAGCATGGGCTTGGAGAAGTCTCACATCGCGTCCTCGCGTGATTTGCGGTTCGAGGAGCGGTTCCTCAAGGCCACCGACGGCGAGGGCGTGGACGTCGTGTTGAACTCGCTGTCGGGAGAGTACGTCGACGCCTCGCTGGCGCTGCTGCCACGAGGAGGTCGGTTCATCGAGATGGGCAAGACCGACATTCGGGATCCCGGACAGGTGGCCGAAGCCCATCCCGGCGTGAGCTACGAGGCGATCCACCTGCCCGCAGCGGGAGCTGAGCGGATCCAGCAGATGCTGGTGGAGATCTCAGAGCTCTTCCAGCGCGGCGCGCTCAGGCCACTGCCAGTCAGGACCTGGGACCTGCGCCATGCCCCGGACGCCTTCAGGTTCATGAGCCAGGCAAGGCACGTCGGGAAGATCGTCCTGACGCTGCCGCCTGCCTCGATCGAGCCGCGCTCCACCGCTCTGATCACGGGCGGCACGGGCCAGCTCGGCACCCTGGTGGCGAGGCACCTGGTGGTCGAGTATGGCATGCGCAGCCTGGTGCTTGCCAGCAGACGCGGCTTGCAGGCAGCCGGTGCCGCTGAGCTCCAGCAGGAGCTCAGCGAGCTGGGCGCTGAGGTCACGATTGCCTCGTGCGACGTGTCGGACCGCGAGCAGCTGGCGGCGCTGATCTGCTCGATCCCGGTCGACCGACCGCTGAGCGTCGTGATTCATTCGGCGGGAGCGCTGGACGACGGCGTGATCGGCTCGCTGACTTCCGAGCGTATCGACCGCGTGCTCGCCCCGAAGCTCGATGGGGCATGGCATCTGCACGAGCTCACCAAGCACCTCGATCTGCAGGCCTTCGTTCTATTCTCGTCGGTCGCTGGCACATTCGGGTCTCCTGGCCAGGGCAACTACGCGGCCGCCAACGCCTTTCTGGAGGCGCTGGCCGCTCATCGCCAGGTTCACGGCCTTCCAGCGGTCTCGATGGCGTGGGGAGGCTGGGAGCAGCCCAGTGAGATGACCGGTGGCATGAGCGAGCTCGACCTGGGTCGTGTACGCCGTGCCGGCGTCGGTGCGTTCTCCTCCGAGGAGGGCCTTCAGCTCCTCGACGCCGCACTCGGTGCCGGCGAGACGACGGTCGTCCCTGTGCGGCTCGAACTGGCGGCGCTGCGCACCCAGGCAAGAAACGGCGCATTGCCTGCGCTTCTGGGCAAGCTGATGCCTATCCGACGGGCTGATGTGGCGGCAGGCGCAGGAGCGCTGCGCGAGCGCTTGGCGGCCATGACAGAGCACGAGCGCAAGCGCGCGGTGCTCGACTTCGTACGGGGCGAGGTGGCTGCGGTACTCGGATATTCCTCGGCTGAGGCGATAGACGCCAAGCGCGCCTTCCAGGACCTCGGGTTCGACTCCTTGATCGCCGTGGAGCTTCGCAACCGATTGAATGCGGCCGCCGGCCTGCGCCTGGCGGCCACGCTGATTTTCGACCACCCCACTCCGGCCGCACTGGCGGACTGCCTGCTGGAGGAGCTGGGGGTGGCCAAGGCCCAGACCTCGCGGGCCCTGCCGAGAAGGTCTGTCGAGGAGCCGATCGCGATCGTCGGCATGAGCTGTCGTTATCCCGGCGGCGTGCGCTCGCCGGGCGAGCTGTGGGAGCTTGTCGCGTCTGGCACCGATGCGACAGGAGCTTTCCCGGAGGATCGCGGATGGGACCTCGCGGGCGCCGGTGAGGGGGAGCGGCAGGCACTCGGTGACGATTCGCCGGGTCTCGCCGACGGTTACGCGCGCGAAGGCGGATTCATCTACGACGTCGCGGACTTCGACGCGGCGTTCTTTTCCATCAGCCCCCGAGAGGCGCTCGCGATGGATCCCCAGCAGCGCCTGCTGCTCGAAACCGCCTGGGAGGCGATCGAGGACGCGGGTATCGATCCGCGCTCGCTGGCGGGCAGCTCGACGGGCGTGTTCGCCGGCGTCGGCAGCATCCCATATGGCAGCGACGCGCAGGCCGAGCTGGCGAGTGTTGCCGGCTTCCGCCTGACAGGAACGTTCGGAAGCGTGGCATCCGGCAGGATCGCATACACATTGGGCCTGGAGGGCCCAGCCGTGTCGCTTGACACAGCCTGCTCCTCGTCGCTGGTCGCGCTTCACCTCGCCTGCGGCGCACTGCGCTCAGACGAGTGCTCACTGGCGCTCGTAGGAGGCGTCTCGGTCATGACCACGCTGGACGCGTTCCTGGAGTTCAGCCGCCAGCGGGGGCTTGCCTCCGACGGGCGCTGCAAGTCCTTCTCGGCCGACGCCGACGGCGTCGGCTGGGGAGAGGGTGCGGGGATGGTCCTGCTCGAGCGTATCTCCGAGGCGCGTCGCCTGGGGCATCGTGTGCTTGCGGTCATCCGCGGCAGCGCGGTTAACCAGGACGGCGCCAGCAACGGCTTGACTGCCCCAAGCGGCTCGGCCCAGCAGCGCGTGATCCGCCAGGCGCTCGCCAGCGCCGGCGTGTCGGCGCAGGAGGTCGACGCCGTTGAGGCTCACGGTACCGGCACCACGCTGGGGGATCCGATCGAGGCGCAAGCGCTGCTGGCCACCTATGGACAGAGCCGCGCAAAGCCGCTCTGGCTGGGTTCGATCAAGTCGAACATCGGCCACACCCAGCTGGCCGCCGGGCTTGCAGGCTTGATGAAGATGGTCATGGCGTTGCGGCACGACACGCTGCCCCGCACGCTGCACGCCGAGGAGCCCTCCAGGGAGGTGGACTGGTCGACGGGGGCGATCTCGCTGCTGAACGAAGCCAAACCCTGGCTGCGCGACGGCAGGCCACGGCGATTCGGGGTGTCGTCGTTTGGCCTTAGCGGCACGAACGCACACGTGATCGTCGAGGAGGCTCCTGCCATCGAGGAGCAGCCGGTCGCGCACGCTCTCGCCGGCGAGCCCGCCGGGATCCTGAGCGACGGCGTCGTGCCATGGGTTCTCTCGGCTCGCGGCCAGGATGCTCTGCATGCGCACGTCGAGCAACTGGAGAGCTTCGTCCTGAGCCATCGCGAGCTCGCTGTGGGCGACTTGGGGATCTCCCTCGCCTGCCGCTCGGCGCTCGAGGACCGCGCCGTTGTGATCGGCGGCGATCGCGATCATTTGACGGCGGGACTGGCCGCCGTGTCGAGACAGGAGGGCGCCCCCAACGTGATCTGTGGACGGGAGCATCCGGCCGGCAGGCTCGTCGCCTTTATGTTCACCGGACAGGGCGCTCAGCGCGCCGGCATGGGTAGCGAGCTGTACCGAGCGCTCCCACTCTTCAGGTCCGCGCTGGAGGAGATCTGCTCGGAGCTCGATCCTCACTTGGGGTGTTCGCTGCTCGAGGTGATGTTCGCCGAGGAGGGGACTTCGGCCGCGTCCCGCTTGGACCAGACGATGTTCACGCAGGCGGCCACATTTGCGATCGAGGTGGCGCTGTCACGGCTACTGGAGGGATGGGGAGTGCGGCCCGACTACTTGATCGGCCATTCGGTCGGCGAGCTGGCGGCTGCACACGTTGCCGGGGTGTTCTCCCTGCATGACGCCTGCAGGCTCGTGGCAGCCCGCGGTCGCCTGATCGGGGCCCTGCCCGCCGGTGGGGCCATGATCGCGGTGCAGGCACGCGAGGACGAGGCGCTGCAGTCGCTTGCCGCCTACGACCAGGTCGCGCTGGCGGCTGTGAACGGGCCGTCGGCGGTGGTGCTTTCAGGAGACGAGGACGCCGTGCTGGAGCTCGCGACCCAGTGGAGGGCTCGTGGGCGCAAGGTCAAGCGCCTGCGAGTCAGTCATGCGTTTCACTCGCCGAGGATGGAGCAGATGCTCGCGCAGCTCGCCGAGGTGGCCGGCGGCATCTCGTTTGCCAAGCCGCGACTTTCGCTTGTGTCCAACCTCAGCGGGGAGCCGGTGGGGGAGGAGCTCTGCTCGCCGGAGTACTGGGTCCGCCAGGCGCGCGAGACTGTCCGTTTTGCAGAGGGTGTGCGCTGGCTGTCGGCTCAGGGCGTGGGGAGCCTGCTGGAGCTTGGTCCGGACGGTGTGCTCAGCGCGATGGCGAGCGAATGCCTGTCCGATACAGAGGTCTCAACAGAGGACCGCAGGCCTGTCGTAGCAGCGACTTTGAAAGCCGGCCGCCCGGAGACGCTCTCGCTGCTCGGTGCGCTGGGGGAGATGTGGGTTGGCGGTATGCCCGTGGACTGGACCGCCATGCTGCATGAAGCGGGCGCCAAACGGGTGGGGCTCCCTGCCTATCCCTTCCAGCGCCGGCGCTATTGGCTCGGCGGTTCTTCGAGCGCGCTCGCGGCGCATGCTCCGCTTGACGGAGGCCCGCGCGTGGGCGAGCATCCGGCCGTCGTGGAGAGCGACTTCTGGGAGGCGGTCGAATGCGAGGATCTCCCGCGCCTGTTCGGGACCCTTCAGATCGACGAGAAGCGGCAACGTTCCTCGCTCCGCGCCCTGCTGCCCACCCTTTCGGCCTGGCGGCGACGCAGCCACGAGCGCTCGACGGTGAATAGCTGGCGCTACGAGGTGCGCTGGAAGCCGATTGGGGCGCCTGCGCGGCCGGCGCTCTCGGGCAGTTGGATCGTGATCGTGCCGGGCGAGCTCGCAGGGGACCCATTGCTCGCCACCTTGGAGTGCGCGCTGCGGGAGGGTGGCGCTCGGGTTGTCTGCGTAGAGCTCGATGTTGGCGGAGGCTCGAGCGAGGAGTTGTCCCGACTGCTGTGCGAGGCCGTCGGCGGATCGCCACAGGAGAGCGCGCCGGCGGGCGTGATCTCGCTGCTAGCGCTGAAGGATGCTCGTCACGAGTCGGGCGCGAGCGTCTCCCAGAGCCTCCTCGCGACCGTCGCTCTCACGCAGGCGCTCGAGGATATCGAGCTGTCGGTCCCGCTCTGGCTCCTGACGAGCGGGGCGGTGTCGGTTGCCGAGTCCGATCAAATCCCCGCACCCGCTCAGGCGGGAATATGGGGGTTGGGAGTGGTGGTCGGGCTCGAGCAGCCGCACCGCTGGGGTGGTCTGATCGACCTCCCTGAGGCGTTCAACGAGCGGGCCGGCGCGCTGCTCGCCGGCGTGCTTGCCGCTCGTCGCGGGGAGGATCAGCTGGCGATAAGGGGCGCGGGTGTGTTCGCGCGCAGGCTCGTGCGATCTGCCGAGGAGGTGCGATCGACGGGGGGCGTGTGGACACCGCCGGGGGGTACGACTCTGATCACCGGAGGAACCGGTGGACTCGGCGCACACGTCGCGCGCTGGTTTGCCGCGGGCGGCGCAGAGCACCTGCTGCTCGTCAGCCGGCGCGGAGCCGGCGCCCCCGGCGCTGAGCAGCTGCGGGCCGAGCTCAGCGCCCTCGGTGCTGAGGTCACGCTCGCGGCATGCGACGTCGCAGATCGCGGTCAGCTTGCGTCGCTGATCGAGTCGCTGCCACAGGACCGTCCGTTGAGCGCAGTGGTGCACGCCGCCGGGGAGGGTGGCGACCTGCGTCCACTGGGTTCGCTCACCTCCGAGAGCTTCGAGCGGGTGCTTTCCGCCAAGGTGTGGGGCGCCCTACATCTGGACGCGATCACCAGCGAGCTGGATCTGTCGGAGTTCGTTTTGTTCTCGTCGGTCGCCGGCACTCTCGGGGCCGCCTTGCAAGGAACCTACGCGGCCGCCAACGCGTGCCTAGATGCCCTGGCGGCCGCTCGTCACGCACGCGGCCTGCCTGCCACGTCGGTGGCATGGGGACCGTGGGGCGGCGAGGGCATGGCAGCGGAGGAGGAGACGGGCAAGGCTCTGCGCAGGCGGGGACTCGAACGCATGGAGCCCGTCCTTGCGATCGACGCCCTGGAGCGGGCGCTGCTCGCCGATGAGACGTTCGTCGCGGTCGCGGACATCCGCTGGGAGATCTACGCGCCGCTCTTTGCCTCCGCTCGCCCGCGACCGCTGATCGAAGACCTGCCCGAGGTGCAGACGGCGCTCGAGAGCGGTGCTGGGCCCGATGCGACGGTCGACCACGCGCTGCAAGAGCGCTTGAGCAAGACGCCCCAGCGGGAGCGTCTCCAGCTGTTGCTTAAGCTCGTGCGCACCGAGGTGGCACGTGTGCTCGGAGCGACTTCGCTCGACGCCGTCGAGGCTGGACGCGCGTTCAAGGAGCTTGGCTTTGACTCGCTCACCGCCGTAGAGCTGCGCAATCGTCTCGCCAGTCTCACTGGACTTGGCCTTCCGGCGACACTCCTGTTTGACTACCCGAGTTCGATCGCGGTGGCCGAGTACCTGCTCGCGGAGCTGACACGGGACGGTCTGCCTGGCGGTGCCTCGGCTGAGCTGGAGCTTGCCAATCTCGAACATGCCCTTGTGACGCTTGCCGACGGAGCTGAGCGGAGCGGTGTGCAAGCTCGTCTGCGCGCGCTGCTGGAGGGATTGGAATCGCAGGATCGCGATGTCTCGCCGAGCGAGGCGCAGGGCGCGGTCGCGGTAGGCGAGCGGGTGAAGGCGGCCTCCGACGAGGAGATGTTCGACTTCATCGATCGGGAGCTCGGGTCGTCCTGAGATGGGGGCTGAAAAGATGTGTAAAACAAAAATAGTGGAGACGCTCGATGACCAACGATGAGAAGCTGCGCGAATATCTGAAGCAGGTCACGGTAGACCTGCACGACGCTCGGCGTCGCTTGCGCGAGGTCGAGGCTCGAGGCAGCGAGCCGCTGGCCATCGTGGGTATGAGCTGCCGCTATCCCGGGGGGGCCAGCTCGCCTGAGCGACTATGGGAGCTGGTGAGGGATGGTCGCGACGTCATCTCCGCCTGTCCAACCGATCGCGGCTGGGATCTGGGGCGGTTGCAAGTAGACGATGTCGAGGGGCCCGGAGTCGAGCAGATTCCAGACGGCGGCTTTCTTTCCGACGCGGCCGAGTTCGATGCCAACTTCTTCTCGATCAGCCCGAGAGAGGCGCTTGCGATGGACCCGCAGCAGCGGTTGCTGCTGGAAGCTTCATGGGAGGCGATCGAGGATGCAGGCATCGAGCCGGCCTCCTTGAGGGGCACACAGGCAGGGGTGTTTATAGGCGGCGCATCCAATGGCTACGGGTTGGGCGCCTCCGGCGGAGTGACCGAGAGCGTTGCTGGCTACCTCGGCAGCGGCACCCTGAGCAGCGTCATGTCGGGCCGTATCTCCTACATCTTTGGCTTCGAGGGCCCGGCCATGACGATCGACACGGCGTGCTCTGCTTCGCTGGTGGCGCTGCATATGGCATGCGGCTCCTTGCGTACGCAAGAGAGCTCGCTTGTGCTCGTGGGAGGTGTGAACGTAATGCCCACTCCCCTCGCATTTCTGGAGGTGGCACGACAGGGCGGGCTCGCTCCGGATGGCCGCTGCAAGTCGTTCTCGGATGTTGCCGACGGGACCGGTTGGAGCGAGGGCGTGGGCATGTTGGTGCTGGAGCGCCTGCCTGACGCCCTGCGCTTGGGCCACCGGGTGCTGGCTGTGGTGCGTGGCACCGCGATCAACCAGGATGGGGCGAGCAACGGCATGACCGCTCCCAACGGTCCCTCTCAGCAGCGGGTGATCCGCCGTGCGCTCAGCAATGCGGGACTGGCGCCGCACCAGGTCCAGGCGGTCGAGGCGCACGGGACCGGCACCACGCTTGGGGATCCGATAGAGGCCCAGGCGCTGCTGGCAACCTACGGACAGAACCGTCCAGAGGGACTCCCGCTGTGGCTCGGATCGATCAAGTCGAATATGGGGCACGCGCAGGCCGCGGCCGGCGTGGCGGGAGTCATCAAGATGGTGATGGCGCTGAGACACGGATTGCTGCCCAAGACGTTGCACGTCGATCGACCCAGTCGAAAGGTCGACTGGTCGGCCGGCTCGGTTTCGCTGCTGACAGAGGGGGTGCCGTGGCCGCGTGGGGCGGAGCCGAGGCGTGCCGGAGTGTCCTCGTTTGGCATCAGTGGAACGAACGCTCACGTGATCCTCGAGGAGGCGGCTGCCGTGGAGGGCGATGGCGAGACCGCACAGACAGAGCTGTCCGACGGTCCTTCGCGTACGGGGCTGGCGAGCAGCGACCTGCTGGCGCTGGTCTTCTCGGCCCGCGAGGAGGCCGCGTCGAGCGAGCAGGGCGCCCGTCTTGCCTCTCTCTTGAGGCGCGATCGCGACCTCGAGTCCGCCGACGTCGCTCGCTCGCTCGCAAGGCGCTCCTCATTCGATGCCCGCGCCGTTGCGATCGGCGGCGACCGGGATGAGCTGCTGACTGCACTCGATGGGCTTGCCACGGGAACAAACCCCGCGAATCTGGTTAGGGGAACGGTTGGGTCGGGCGGCGCGGCCGGGGTCGTTTTCGTGTTCCCGGGGCAGGGCTCGCAGTGGAAGGGGATGGCGCTCGAGCTGCTGGAGCACTCGCCCGTGTTCGCCCAGCAGCTGCGCGAATGCGGTGAGGCGCTCTCGCCGTTCACCGGCTGGTCGCTCGAGGAGGTTCTGCAAGGCGCCGACGGCGCCCCTGACCTCGCAGCGATCGACGTGGTGCAGCCGGTCCTGTTTGCGGTCATGGTCGCGCTCGCCGGTTTGTGGCGCGCGTGCGGTGTGCACCCAGATGTCGTGGTGGGCCATTCTCAGGGCGAGATCGCCGCAGCGTACGTGGCGGGCTGCCTTTCATTGCAGGAAGCGGCGCGACTTGTCGCGCTGCGGAGCCGCATGCTGGTCAGCTTGACCGGAAGTGGAGGAGTCGCGTCAGTTGCGCTCGGCGTCGAGCAGACGAGCGAGCTTCTTGCGCAATGGGAAGGACGGCTGACGATCGCCGGCGTGAATGGGCCGCGGTCGGTTGCGGTAGCGGGCGATCGCGAGGCGCTCCATCAGCTCTTGGAGCAGTGCGCGGCCGAAGATGTGCGTGCTCGGGAGGTTCCGGGCACAGTTCCGACACACTCTCCGCGAGTCGAGCCGCTGCGTGAGGAGCTGCTCGAAGTCCTGTCAGACCTCGAGCCGCGATCGGGTGAGGTCTCGTTCTATTCGACCGTGACCGGTGGACCGATCGATACCGCCCAGCTGGACGGCGAGTACTGGTATCGCAATCTACGCGAGCCGGTGGAGCTCGAATGCGTCATTCGGGCATTGCTCGGAGAGGGCTACCGGAGTTTTATCGAGATCAGCCCCCATCCCGTGTTGACGGTGGGCATGCACGAAACCGTCGAGCACGCGCTCGCACAAGCATCGGGGCAGGGCCCCGGCGAGGACGACTCCCACGCTGGGACCACGCTGCCCGTTTCCGCCGGCGTGTTCGGGTCATTGCGGCGCGGCGAGGGTGGCCCGCGGCGCTTTCTCACCTCGCTCGGCGAAGCCTGGGTGCACGGCGTGGAAGTGGACTGGCGAGCGATCTTCGACGGCGCCGGGAAGCGCGCGGTCGGGCTTCCCACCTATCCATTTCAGCGGCGTCGATACTGGCTGGATACGTCGACCGGCCGCGATGGGTTGGCGCCCGGACAGACCTCAACAGGACATCCGCTCGTTAGCGCTTCTGTCGCCGTCGCAGAGAGCGATGGCTGGCTGTTCACAGGTCGCATATCGCTGAGCGAGCAGCCGTGGTTTGCCGACCACACCGTCGCCGGTGTCGTGGTGGTGCCCGGCACCACGTTTGTCGACATGGCGCTCTGCTGCGGCGTCGAGGCTGGATGCGAGGTCGTGCGGGACCTCGTCCACGAAGTCCCACTGGCGCTCTCCGTTGAGCGAGACACGGTGGATGTGCAGATCGCATTGGGATCGCCAGACGGGTCGGGCGCGCGGGAGATTGCGATGTTCACTCGCCGCCGGGATGTCATGGCAGACGACGAAGAGGGATGGACCCGTCACGCACGCGGCGTGCTGGCTCCGCATGTCGACCCGCAGCAAGAGGACCAAGCTGGAGCCCAACCGCCGAGTGCGGCGCCTGACGACCTGTGGCCTCCGGCCGGGGCCGAGCTGCTGCCACTGGATGAGATGTACGACTACTTCGCTGGGGTGGGCGTGGAGTACGGCCCGGCCTTCCTGAGCGTGCGGGCCGCGTGGCATCGCGGGCAGGAGGCGTTTACCGAGGTGCGCCTACCCGACGATCTGAGTGAGAGCGCGCACCGGTTCAACATTCACCCCGCCCTGCTCGATGCTGCCCTGCAGGCCGCCGGGGTGCTGATGCGAACCGAGAACGCAGCCATGGCCGGTGATGCGGTGATCCCATTCGCGTGGGCACAGGTGCGCGTGTACGCTCGCGGAGTGTCATCCCTGCGAGTCCGTCTGGCCCAGACCGATATAGGCCGGTATTCGCTGACGGCAACCGACGAGCGCGGCCAGCCGGTGCTCTCGGCCGAGTCGATCGTGATACGGCGGCTCACCCCAGAGGCGTTGCAGCACATACGCGGTGCCGACACCGACTCTCTGTTTCACCTCGAGTGGGCTGCCCTGGCATCTGAGGAGCTCCCCACCGCCCCGGTCGCGGAGGAGAGCGTGGTCGAGCTCGTCGTGAGTAGCCGGCAAGCGGCTGAGCCTTTTGAGAGCGCAGACTGTGAGGGCGTCCGCACTGCGTCCGTCGTGCATCGAGATGTGAGCTCGCTGGCCGCCGAGATCGACGGCGGTACGCCGCGATCCGAGCTGGTGCTCGCTCGCTTTCACCTCGACGAGTCCGACGGGTGCGACCCCCCGTTCCAATCGCGGCGCATCCTCGAGCAGGCGCTCTCGCTCGTGCAGGAGTGGCTTGCAGAGCCGCGACTGGAGGGCTCCAAGCTCGTTCTCCTGACCAGGCTGGCGGTTGCGAGCTCGAGCTCGGAGGGTGTCAGCGATCTCGCGGGCGCGGCTCTCTGGGGCATGATGCGCTCGGTGCAGTCCGAGCATCCGGGTCGCTTCATGCTCATCGACATGGACGGAACCGAGGGCTCGCGCGAGATTCTCGCGATTGCGCTCGGCACGGAGGAGTCCCAACTGGCGCTACGCGACGGGCGAGTGCTCTCACCGCGGCTCACACGTGTGCAGGCGCGCATCGAGAGCGCGATCGAGGAGGCCCAACGCGCAGAGCTCGGCTCACAGGTCGGCGATCGCGCGGCGGACGCCGCCGAGGTTGGCGTTTTGGACGTCGCCGAGATTGGTCACCGCCCGTCGGGACGGCCGGGCAGCGTACTGATCACCGGCGGCACGGGGTCGATCGGCGCCGCGCTGGCGAGGCATCTGGTGGCCACACATCGGGTGCGCAGTCTCGTGCTCGCCAGCCGACAGGGTCTTCGGGCGCCTGGAGCGGAGAGCCTGAAGGCGGAGCTCGCCGATTTCGGCGCTGAGGTGCAGATTTCTGCCTGCGACGTGTCCGATCGTGAGCAACTCGCCCAATTGATCGCCGCGGTGCCCGACGAGCTTCCGTTGTGTGCTGTGATCCACGCCGCGGGCGCTCTCGACGACGGCGTGATCGACTCCATGACCGCGGAGCGGTTCGACCGGGTCTTGGCGCCCAAGCTGGACGCAGCCTGGCACCTGCACGAGCTGACCAGGGATCTGGACTTGTCGGCGTTCGTGCTGTTCTCCTCCAGCACCGGCACGATCGGCGCCCCTGGTCAGAGCAACTATGCCGCTGCCAATGCGTTCCTCGACGCACTCGCTGCCCACCGCCGCGAGCGTGGTCTGCCCGCCATCTCGATGGGCTGGGGGCTGTGGGCCGACAACGACGGGCTGACACGCGACCTGACCGCCGCCGACAGGGCGCGGATGACGCGTGGAGGCATGCTGGCGTTGTCAAACGAGGCGGGCATGCGGCTGTTCGACGCTGCGTTCGTGCTAGGCGAGCCATTCGTGATTCCTGCACATCTGAACCTGGGGACGCTGCGGGCACGAGCCAAGGAAGGGGCTGTGCCGCCGCTGTTGAGGGGACTCGTGCGCGTGCCCGCAGGTCGGTCGGCTCGGGGCGACAGCGAATCGCTGGCGCGGCGGCTGGCGAGGACCGGCGAGCGCGAGCGAGCGCGCTTGGTGCTCGATCTTGTGCGCGGCGAGGTGGCGGTCGTGCTGGGTCATCCCTCCGCCGAGGCGATCGATCCCGACCGCGCCTTCAAGGAGCTTGGCTTCGACTCACTGACGGCCGTCGAATTGCGTAACCGACTGGGGGCGCTCAGCGACATGCAGTTGCCCGCGACGCTCGCCTTCGACTACCCCTCGCCCGCTGCATTGAGCGACTTCCTGCTGGAGCAGATCTCGCCGCAGATCGGTCGCAGCTCCGAGCGCGAGCCGGTCGATCAGGACATCAGCAACGCGATTGCATCCATACCGCTCAGCCGCCTGCGCGAGGCGGGGTTGATGGACCCACTGATGCAGCTGGCGGGTCTCATGGACAAAGCATTAAGCGAGGATGAGGAGGAGCCCGCCGAGGATCTCGACGAGATGGACGTCGAGAGCCTCGTCGAGATGTCCCTCGCGGGCGATGACGCAGGCCTCCAGACCGGGGAGATGAGCTGAGATGAATAACTCCTCTCACGATCCCGCTCCCGGCACGTCTCGCGAGAAGGTGGTAGAGGCGCTACGCGCCTCTGCCAAGGAGACGCAACGGCTGCGTCGGCAGAACCGGCGGCTGCTCGCCGCGACGCGTGAGCCGCTGGCGATTATCGGGATGAGCTGTCGCTATCCGGGCGGGGTCGGCTCGCCGGAGGAGCTGTGGGAGCTGGTGGCCGGCGAGCGTGATGCGATCGCCGACTTCCCCACCGATCGCGGTTGGGATATCGAGCGAATCTACAACCCCGATCCTGAACATCTCGGCACCACGTATGTGCGCGAGGGCGGGTTTCTTTACGACGCGGGGGACTTCGACGCGGAGTTCTTCGGGATCACCCCGCGCGACGCACTCGCGATGGATCCTCAACAGCGACTCTTCCTGGAAGCGAGCTGGGAGGCGCTCGAGGATGCGAGCATCGATCCCGCCTCTCTGCGTGGCAGTCCCACAGGGGTCTTCGCCGGCGTCATGTACGAGGACTATCCCGCTGATCCCACGGTGGGCAATGCCGGCATGGTGTCGAGCAATACCGGCAGCATCGTTTCGGGTCGCTTGGCCTACCTATTCGGCCTTGAGGGCCCCACGATGACCGTCGACACTGCCTGCTCCTCCTCCCTGGTGGCGCTGCATCTGGCGTGCCAGGCGTTGCGCGCGGGGGAGTGCTCGCTGGCGCTCGCGGGTGGCGTGACGGTCATCGCGCAGCCCAGTCTCTTCATCGCGTTCTGCATGCAACGTGGCATCGCCGTTGACGGGCGGTGCAAGTCGTTTGCCGACAGCGCCGACGGGTCCAACTGGAGCGAGGGCGTGGGAGTCATTGCGCTCGAGCGTCTCTCCGACGCGCGGCGTTTGGGTCATCGGGTGCTCGCGGTGGTGCGTGGCAGCGCGGTCAACCAGGATGGCGCCAGCAACGGCTTCCTCGCGCCGAACGGGCCTTCCCAGCAGCGGGTGATCCGCCAGGCGCTAGAGCGGGCAGAGCTCTCACCGGATGAGGTGGATGTGGTCGAGGCGCATGGGACCGGCACTGCGTTGGGTGATCCGATTGAGGCGCAGGCGTTGCTTGGGACCTATGGTCGTAAGCGGTCCGTTGATCGCCCCTTGTGGTTGGGCTCGATCAAGTCGAATATTGGTCACGCGCAGGCGGCGGCGGGTGTGGCCGGCGTGATCAAGATGGTCAAGGCCTTGGAGCATGAGCTGTTGCCGCGCACGCTGCACGTGGATACTCCCACCCGCCAGGTCGACTGGTCGGTTGGTGCGGTGTCGCTTTTGACCGAGTCCGAGTCGTGGCCGCGCACGCAGCGACCACGACGGGCGGGGGTGTCCTCGTTCGGGATCAGCGGCACGAACGCGCACCTCATCCTCGAGGAAGCACCCCAACCCGAGCGGGAGAGCGGGTCTGATGGGGAGAGTGAGCTTGAGCCGCCCTCGAGCGCGGCGGCTCAGATCTCCTCCGCGCCGGAACAGAGCATTGTGCCGTGGGTGGTCTCGGCCAAGAGTGAGGCCGCCCTACGGCAGCAGGCAGCGCGTTTATTGGCGTATGTTCAGGCGCGTCCCGAGTTGACGCCGATCGACGTGGCGTATTCGTTGGTGAATACGCGTGCACAGTTGGGGCTGCGGGCCGCGGTCGTGGGGGATGGGCGCGACCGGTTGCTGGAGGGGCTGGCGGTGCTCGCCCGGGGGGAGTTGGGTGCGAATGTTGTGCGGCGTGCCGCTCATGGTGGAAAGACAGCGTTCATGTTCACCGGGCAGGGTGCTCAGCGGGCGGGTATGGGCGCGGAATTATATGGGGCCTACGCGGCCTTCGCGTCGTCTTTGGATGAGGTGTGTGCTGAGCTGGATGGTCATCTTGGGTATTCGTTGAAGGAGCTGATGTTTGCCGGCGAGGGTTCGCCTGAGGCGGAGCTGTTGGGTCGGACCGACATCACGCAGGCGGCTCTGTTTGCATTGGAGGTGGCGTTGTTCCGGCTGGTCGAGTCGCTTGGTGTGAGCGCGGATGTGCTGGTGGGCCACTCGATTGGGGAGCTGGTCGCGGCGTATGTGGCGGGAGTCTTCTCGCTCGCGGATGCGTGCTTGTTGGTGGCTGCGCGTGGGCGGCTGATGGCGTCTTTGCCTGAGGGTGGTGGGATGTTCGCGCTGGAGGCTTCTGTGGAGGAGATCGTTGCGGGGTTGGATGGTTTTGAGGAGCAGCTTTCGATTGCTGCGGTCAACGGTCCGCGCTCTGCGGTTCTCTCGGGTGAGTTGGAGGCGCTGGATGAGTGGTCGGTGGGTTGGCGCGATCAGGGCAGAAAGGCCACGCGGTTGCGTGTGAGTCATGCATTTCACTCGCGTTTGATGGAGCCGGTCTTGGGAGAGTTTCGCGAGCTTGCTAACGGGCTTCAGTTCAACCCGCCGAGCATCCCGATCGTTTCGAACGTGACTGGTGCACTGGTCGATCCAGGGGAGATCGCGACGGCTGACTATTGGGTGGCGCATGTGCGCGAGACGGTTCGCTTCGCTGATGGGGTTGGTGCGCTTGTGGAGGCGGGTGTGACCCGCTTTCTGGAGCTCGGCCCGGATGGTGTCCTCTCGGGGATGGCGCGGGAGTGCCTGGATGGGGACTTGGCCGAGCGGGCGCTGCTCGTCCCGACTTTGCGTGCCCGCCGCTCGGAGCTGGAGGCGTTCACGATGTTCCTGGCCGAGGCTCACGCCGCCGGTATTGAGATCGACTGGCAGGCGTTCTTCGCTGGTCGTGGTGCGCGTGCGGTGCAGCTCCCGACCTACGCATTCCAGCGCAAGCGCTATTGGCACGAGACTTGGGCGAATGTCGGTGATCTTTCGGCGGCGGGTTTGCAGCCTGGTGATCATCCGTTTCTTGGTGCGGCCCTTTCGCTGGTTGAGGAGCGAGGCTGGACGTTCACTGGTCGACTGTCGTTGGCCAGTCACTCGTGGTTGGCGGATCACGCGTTGTTTGGCATGGTTTTGTTTCCGGGCACTGCTTTCGCGGAGTTGGGGCTCGCGGCTGGACGGCACGTGGGGTGTGAACTGCTTGAGGAGTTGACGCTTGAGTCGCCGCTGGTGTTCGCAGGGGACGCCGCCGTTCGATTGCAGGTCACCGTTGAGGAGGCCGACGAGTCTGGGGCGCGG
>DASRKZ010000085.1:0-5912 GCA_035648675.1 Solirubrobacteraceae bacterium | reverse complement strand
TCATGGCTGGTTCCTCCTATGCGATTGTGGTCGCCGCGCGGGTTAGAGCCGCGCAGCACGAACATCACCCCACGAACAGCATGGGGGAACCGGCCTCTTCTACACCGCCAGCCGGACAGACCAGCAATCCATATTGTCTAGGAAGAAGGCGGAGAACATCCCTGTGACGAGCAGGCCGCGAACGAGGCTCGAGCCCATCAGCATCCGCAGGCGCAGGATCCGCAGCGGCATGATCGGGTTGGAGATGCGTGCCTCCAGGGCGAAAAAGGCGCCGAGCAGCACCAGCGCGGCCCCGCCGATACCGAGCGTGCGCGCCGAGAGGAGACCATATTCGGTCGACTTGACGATCGCGAAGGCGCCTAGCATCGTCGCGAGCGTGATCAGGACCGACCCGGCGATGTCGATGCCGCCGGCGAGGCCGATGCCCCGGTTCTCCTCGATCAGCGCCGAGCCGAGCAGGAACGTGATCACGCCGATCGGAACGTTCACGAAGAAGATCCAGTGCCAGCTCAGCGACTGCGTAAGCGCGCCTCCGGCGAGCAGCCCGATCGAGCCGCCCCCGGCGGAGACGAACGCGTACATACCCATCGCCTTCGCCTGCTCGGCTTTCTCGGGGAACTCTGTGACGATGATCGCGAGGATCACCGCCGAGGCCACCGCGCCGCCGATCCCCTGAACGAAGCGACCGGCGATCAGCATCGTCTGGCTCGTGGCGAGACCGCAGAAGATCGAGGCGGCGGTGAACAGGACGAGCCCGGAGAGGAAGACTTTCTTGCGGCCGACCAGGTCGCCCATCCTGCCGGCGAGCAGCAGGAAGCCGCCGAAGGTGATCAGGTAGGCGTCGATCACCCACGTGAGGTTTCCCTGGGAGAAGTGCAGGTCGTGCTGAATCGAAGGCAACGCGACGTTCACGATCGTCGCGTCGAGCACCATCATCAGCTGGCCGAGGCAGAGCACCCCGAGCGCGATCCAGCGGCGGCGCTCGCTACGCGACGCCTCAGCGGCGGCGGGACTGCGGGTATCGAGCTGATCTGCGGTGGCGCTCATGACGTGTGGCTTCCTTTCGGTTCGTTGCGAGGACACACCATAGCAAGGATCATCCTTGTGATAGTGATGGTCTGCATAAAATTTATAATCGTTGCTAAATTTATAATCGTTGCTAGAATGACGGCAGATGCAAAATGGTGTAAAATCACACGCGATGAGTGCTGAGAGGGCATGTGCTCCGGGCTCGATGGTGCTGCTCACCCGGCTGGCCAAGCAGGTCTACCGGCGCAGCAGCGACGAGCTGGTGGGGATGCAGCTACGTCATCTGGTCGCGCTGAGCTACGTGCGCGACCACGACGCCTGCCCTCAGCACGAGCTGGCCGAGGCGTTCTGCATGGACGCCAACAACGTCGTGCTGCTGCTCAACGAGCTCGAGCAACTGGGCTATGCCACGCGCCTGCGCGACCCCGATGATCGCCGCCGCCACATGGTCCAGCTCACCCCAGCGGGCGCCGAGGCGCTAAGTCTCGCCGAGCGCGCCCAGGAAGCGATTGAGGACGACGTGTTGAAGGCGCTCGATCCGAGCGAACGCGCCACCCTGTGGCAGCTGTTGACCCGCGCGCTCTACGGCGTCGAGCCGCCCACGGACAACGCCTACAGCGCCACGATCGCGTCGATCTCGACCTGAGCGCCCTTCGGCAGCTGCGCCACGCCGACCGTGACCCTTGCCGGTGGCTCCGCTGCGAAGAAGCTGCCGTAGACCTCGTTGACCTCGACGAAAGCCGCCAGATCGGTCATGTAGACGGTCACACGCACGGCGCGTCCGAGCGAAGCGCCCGCCGCCTCGCACACGGCGCTGAGGTTCTCCAGGCAACGGCGCGCCTGCTCGGCGGGAGTCTCCCCCACCAGCTCGCCGGTGGTCGGATCGAGCGGGATCTGACCCGAGCAGAACAGCAGCCCGTCGGCGGATCGAAGGTCCATCCGCACGGCATGGCTGTAGGGACCGATCGCGGCGGGGGCGCCGGGGGCCTGCACGATCTCGCGGGAGCCGGTCATGAGTGAGACGAGCCTACCGCGCCGCACGGTAACGTCTGCGGAATGTTCAGGCGCTCTCCGATCCTCGCCCTGGCGGCGATCCTCGCGTCCTCGGGCGCACTGGCCGGGTCGGTGACCCCGGCCGGTGCGGAAGCCTTGACCTTCATCCCATGTCCCAATACGAACGAGTTCTCCTGCACGACCGTGCCGGTGCCGCTGTCTCGCGCCGGCTTGGCTCCGGGGACGATCTCCCTGAACGTCGAGCGTAAGCAGAGCGGTCCCGCCCAGAGCAAAACCGCGGTGCTCGCGCTCGCGGGCGGCCCGGGCCAGGCGGCGTTGCCACTCGGCGAATTCATCGCCAAAGCCCTCGCCCCGGCGCTCGGCACGCGTGACCTGCTCCTCTTCGACCAGCGCGGCACCGGCTCCTCCGATCCGCTGAGCTGCCCCGCGCTGAGCAGCTTCAGCGCCGGGCCCGCGAGCCAGGCCTTCGAACACTGCGCGCTCGAAATCGGACCCGCCCGTGGTGGCTTCACCACCCAGGAATCGGTCCAGGACATCGAGGCCATCCGCCAATCCACGGGGTATGAAAAGCTCGTCTTATACGGCACTTCCTACGGCACGAAGGTCGCCGAGGAGTACGCCGAACGCTACCCGCAGCATGTGGAATCGTTGGTGCTCGACTCGGTCGTGCTTCCGGAAGGGCCGGAACCGTTCTCGATCTCGAGCTTTCAGGCGATCAATTCGGTGCTCGGCGAGCTGTGCTCCAACAACGCCTGCGCGGGGATCACGACGAACCCGGTGGCGGACGTCGCGAGCCTGGCCGCGAAACTGGGCAAACGTCCTCTGAGCGGAACGGTGTACGACGGCTCGGGCCACCGCCACAATTCCACGCTGAACGAGTCTGGCCTGCTCGGGATTCTCGAGGCCGGCGATCTGAACCCGGCCCTGCGCGCGCTGCTGCCCGCCGCGATGCGCTCGGCGCTGGGCAACTACCCCGAGCCGTTGCTGCGCCTGCAGCTGCTCGCCGAGGGGCTGATCCCGAACCTGCCGGGCGGCCGCCCGGCAGAAGAAAGCTCCGAGGGGGTCGACGAAGCGCTGTTCGTGGCGACGACCTGCGAGGAGATGCCGTTCCCCTGGCAGCGAGCCGCGGCGCCCGCGACGCGGCTCGCCGAAGCCACGAGCGCCCTGAATGCCCTCCCGGGCACCGACTTCTACCCGTTCGACGCCGCCACCGCGCTCAACAGCAGCCTCGTCTCGGCCTGCGCCGGGTGGCCCGACGCATCGACGGCGAGCGTCGTGCCGGCCGCGTTGCCGAATGTGCCGACGCTGATCCTCTCCGGCGCCCAGGATCTGAGAACCCCGACGTCAAACGCGCGGCGCGTCGCGGCGCTGATTCCCGACGCGCAGCTGCTCGTCGTGCCGTTCACGGGCCATTCCGTGATCGGCAGCGACTTCAGCGGCTGCGCCGCGGCGGGCGTGGCGGCGTTCTTCGGTGGCGGGGTGGGCGGGCATCCAATCCAGCCCTGCGCGTCGAGCACCGACTTGTTCGCGCCCACGCCCCTCACCCCCACGAAGCTCGCCTTCGTACACCCCGTCCCGGGGCTGAGCGGCAAGCCGGGCCTGACGCTCACCGCCGTGCTCGACACGATCGTCGATCTGAACCGCCAGGTGGTCGGCGCCACGCTGCAGGCCGACGGACAACTACCCAGCGGATCGAGCTTCGGTGGGCTGCGCGGCGGCTACGCGAAGCTGAGCTCCTCCAAGTTGCAACTGAGCCATTTCACGTTCGTTCCGGGCGTCGAGTTGAGCGGGACATTCCCGGTGAAGAAGGGGCAGCTGCAGACGACGACCCTACGCGTCTCGGGTGCGACCGCCGCGAACGGCACGGTGCGAGTGGGTTCGGGCAAGCTGGTCACAGGCACCTTGGGAAACAAGCGCTTCGACGTGAACATCGCCAAGGTCAAGCTCTCCCGCACCGGCGCAGGTCTCGCCGAATGGCCCGCGGCGCCCGTCGTCTTCCCGGGACCGGTCGTCCGGGATCGACCGGCGCGGCTACGCTGAGCGAGTGCCCAACGCACTGGCGCAGGAGACCTCCCCATACCTGCGCCAGCACGCGCATAACCCCGTCGACTGGCTGCCCTGGGGTCCACTTGCGCTCGAGCGCGCCCGCGCTGAGGATAAGCCGCTGCTCGTGTCGATCGGCTACTCCTCCTGCCATTGGTGCCATGTGATGGAGCGCGAGTCCTTCGAAGACGAGCGCACCGCGGCACTGATGAACGAGGGATTCGTGTGCGTGAAGGTCGATCGGGAGGAGCGCCCGGACATCGACGCGCTCTACATGGAGGCCGTCCAGGGGATGACCGGCCACGGCGGCTGGCCGTTGAACGTGTTCCTCACCCCCGAGCAGCTGCCGTTCTACGGCGGGACCTACTTCCCACCAGACCCACGCCACGGACTGCCCGCTTGGACGCAGCTGCTGCAGGCGATCGGCGAGGCGTGGAGCGAACGGCGCGAGGAGATCAGGGCCGGTGGCGAGGGCCTGCGTGAGCGGCTGTCCGGCGGGGCGCGGCTGAAGCCTTCCTCCGCGCCGATCGACGCGAGCGCGCTCGACACGGCTGTGGCGGGTCTCGAGCAGGCGTTCGATCCGGTCAACGGCGGATTTGGAGGCCCGCCCTCCCACGCGCCGAAGTTTCCACAGGCCTCGGTCATCGAGTTCCTACTTGCGCGCGCTGCTGGGCGAGGCGATCGTCAGGCGGGTGAGGACCCGGCGCGCGAGCTCGCCGCGAATGCCGGCCCCGAAGCCGAGATCGCGCTCGAGACCCTCCGCGCGATGGCCTCCGGAGGCATCCATGACCAGGTGGGTGGCGGTTTTGCGCGATACAGCGTGGATCAGACCTGGACGGTGCCGCACTTCGAGAAGATGCTCTACGACAACGCCCTCCTCGCCCGTGCCTACCTGCACGGGTGGCAGCTCTCCGGCGAGCCCCGTTTGGGAGAGGTCTGTCGCGACACGCTCGACTGGGCGCTGCGCGAGATGCGCGGCCCCGAGGGCGGCTTCTACTCCGCGCTCGACGCCGATTCCGAGGGCGTCGAGGGACGCTTCTACGTGTGGACCGTCGCCGAGCTCCGGGACGCGCTCGGTGCGGATGGAGAGGCGGCGATCGCGTGGTTCGGCGCCACCGAGCAGGGTAACTTCGTCGGGGAGGGTGGGCCTCAATTCCCCCAGCCGGGCTGGAACGTCTTGGAGGACCGTGGTCAACGCCCGGACGAGGCCACGCGGGCACGGATTCGCGCCCGCCTGCTGGAGGCACGCGCTCGCCGCGAGCGCCCCGGGCTGGACGACAAGCGCCTGACCGCCTGGAACGCCCTGATGATCGCCGCCCTGGCCGAGGCGGGCGCCGCACTTCAGGGGGTGGGCGGTTCCCGTTATCTCGAGGCGGCCGTCACCTGTGCCGAGTTCATCCTGCGTGACCTACGCGACGCGCGGGGACGGCTGCTACGCACCTACAACGACGGCCACGCCAAGATCGACGGCTACCTGGAGGATCACGCCTTCCTGCTGGAGGCGTTCCTGGTGCTGTTCGAAACAACGTGCGAGGAGCGCTGGTTCACGGAGGCGAGGGCCCTCGCGGACACGCTGATCGCGCGCTTCGCCGACCCGGAGAACGGCGGCTTCTACTCGACCGCCTCAGACGGCGAAGCGCTGATCGCGCGGCGCAAGGACCTTGAGGACTCGCCGATCCCGGCCGGCGCCTCCAGCGCGGCGATCGGCCTGCTGCGCCTGGCGGAGCTCACGGGCGAGCCGGAGTACGAGCGCCAGGCACTCGGGGTGCTGGCACTATTGCGCGATATCGCCCCACGCCACCCGACCGCCTTCGGCCACCTACTGC
>DASRKZ010000084.1:0-4776 GCA_035648675.1 Solirubrobacteraceae bacterium | reverse complement strand
TCATGGCTGGTTCCTCCTATGCGATTGTGGTCGCCGCGCGGGTTAGAGCCGCGCAGCACGAACATCACCCCACGAACAGCATGGGGGAACCGGCCTCTTCTACACCGCCAGCCGGACAGACCAGCAATCCATATTGTCTAGTCCACAGCCACTTCAGGGGCCACACTTCAGTAACGCAAGTGTTCAACATGGCTGAGAACTGCCGTGGCCGTCTCGTTGAGGGTGGCGATGCTCCTTGGTCGCCGTACGCGCACCATTGGCAGCGCGAGGAGATCCATCAGCCGCGCGAGCATGCCGGGGTCGTGCTGCTCAACTCGCAAGGCGATGCTCTGATAGAGGGCACTGATGCGCTCGTGCGCCGGCACTGCCAGGATGGCCGGCTCGCCCCAGTCCAGGCAGATCCAGCCCGCCAGTGGCAGCTCCACGGCGATAGGATCGAGTTGCAAACGCCAGCGCTCGCGCCCGCCCACCACGCCAAGGTCCGCGCCGAGGCTGAGCATCGAAGCCGTCTCGCTACGCAGGTCGATGCAACGGGGCCCCGCGAAGCCCTGCATCTCCTCGCCGATCACGAGGACGTCGTCGGTCAGGATCGGCACGCCCATGCTCGACAGCGCGGCCAGCATTGAACTCTTGCCGGCGCCCTTGTATCCAAGGATCGCCCAGGCCCCGTGGTCGGTGACGAACGCACCAGCGTGAAAGCTCTGCAGTCCTCGCCAGTGAGCGACGACCACGGCGGTCGAGCCGAGGAAGGGATGGACAATATGTGCATGGGGGGGCTCTTGCGGAAAGTGCATTGTGGAGGTGCGCGTCGACAGATCGATATCCACCCAGCCGGTCGGGACTGAGCACGTCCGCGCGCGCGACCGCTCGACAAACTCGGTGGGCGACCCGCTGCCGGTGGCCAGGACAATCTGCCACTTCATCCATTGCTCAGGAGCCTCGACCAGCAGATCGGCGGCATCCACGAGATCGGGAAGGTGCAGTCCATAGGCGCCTGCGGGCACGAGCGTCGGCGGACGGCACGATGGCCGCTGGCGGTCACCGTCCATGTGCACCCCCAGCGTTCTTCGGACCGGCTGGCATCCGCGCCCATTCACCGTCGCCTCGTAGTTGCCACACCGCGCCCGCGCAGCGGCCTCCCACTCTCGCGATGTGCAGAAGTCTGGCCCGCGCCAGCGCGCCGCGCGCAAGGACGGCGTCGGACCATTCCCCACACAGCGCAGCTTCACTCAGCCACAGATGGCGTGTGAGCCACGTGCGCCGTTGGCTCGGCGGCATCAGCAGAAGATCGATCAGCGCGACGTTCGCGGCGATCTGGCTCTTCCTGCCGCGCATGGGCCAGTTGGACAGGCGCATCGCCGGGTGCGAGGCTCTGGAGAGGGTCTCCGGCTCGAAGAGGTGCTCGGCGGGCAGGCCACCCAAGCGCTGGGCCGTCAGGGCGGCGGTCGTCAGCGCGGGGACGATCGCCGGATGCTCGCGGGCCAGATGATCGACCTCTACGGCGATCAGCGTGTCCCCAAAGTGATCCCACCAGCCCGTCAGGTCGGCGAGCAGGCGCAGCCCCGCCATCCCGTCGCGAGCATAGAACAGCAGCAGCGCGATCAGCTCGTCTGGCGCTGCGGGTCGCAGGCAGCCATCGGGCCCCGGCTCCGCGCGTGCCAGCATCGCCGCAGAGAAACGCTGCTCATAGTGGTGCACGCGCCAGTGCAGCTCGACCTCGGGAAGGTCAACCGTGCTGCGCAGGCACTCATGGAGATTCGGTCTGGACAGATGCGGCGGCAGTGCGCGAGGCGGGCGCCGGTAGCCGAGCGTCGACAGTACCTCGATCGCCGCGACGAGCTCGTCGCTTGCCACCAGCAGGTCGATGTCGGCCGACACGCGAGCTCCGAGCTCGCCATGGATGCGCTCACCGAGCAGCGGCCCCTTCAACGGCAGTGTTCTGATCCCCGCATCCGTGAGCGCCGCGGCCAGACGGATCGTGATCAGCTGCTGCTGGACGCCCTGACGCTGGGTCTGGCGATCGTAGTCGCGCACGCGCTCGACAAAGTCGTCGGGGGCGTAGTCTATGAGCTTGAGCAGACGTCGACCGACCAGCGACAGCATTCCCTGCGCGCGCAGCAGCGCCTCCAGGGTGCGGAAATCGGCCCGCGATGCCAGTTCGACGATGGTCGAGCGGTTGGCTTCGCGCCGTGCGCGCGTGGCGACCAGAGCCAGGGCCAGCGCGTTCTCTGGCGCTATGAGACCACGGGCACTCATCAGAATCGCGAGAGCGAGCCGCGCGATCGGGCGAATCGAAATGACATGCTGAGCGCGATCGTTCCCAGCGGGATCGCCACGGCTGCGTAGATCAGCACGACGCCCAGGCTCGTGCTCAGCAGATAGCCCGGGCTTTGATCGTGCAGCATCGCGCCGCGCATCGCCCGCAGGACGTAGGTGAGTGGAGAGATCACCGTGAGGATGTGCGCAGAGCTGGGGAGCACCGAGACGGGAAAGATGGTACCGCCGGCGAGCGCCATGACCCCGACGACCATACCCATCACTCCGGTCCCCTGCTGGATCGCCAGCACGATCGCCGCGCCGAGAAAACCGACGGCGAGAAACACGGCGATCGAGATGACCAGCACGAGCGCCACCGACAGCCAGTCCGGCGTGAACCCGGAGAACCCGAGCGGCACCGCGACGAGCATCGTCACCGCGCCCTCGAGGATCGCTTCCATCACCGGCAGAGCCGACCAGCCCAGCGCGAGGGCCACGGGTGAGATCGGCTGGGTCGCGAGAATCTCGAGCGTGCCTTCCAGCTGATCGCTACGAGCGTTACTGGCTGCGGTCATGACCGCAGCCCGCAGGATATTCCCGATCACCACCCCGATCACGATGAACTGGAAGTATTCTTCCGGCGTCCCCACCGTCGCGCTGTGGCCGACCACGCGCGAGATGAAGAAGAACGACAGCATTCCGTAGAATGCCGTGAACAGACCGAGCACGAAGCTCAGCCGGTAGGTGAGCGAGATACGCAGATCCTTGAGCGCGAAGATACGCACGATCTCAAACGTGCGCGTCATGGCCGCGGTCCTCCCGTGGATGGACTGACAGGCTCGGGAACGGTCCAAGGATGAATCTGGCCATCGCGCAGGCGATACAGCGCGTCGGCCTCGCCGCGCAACTCGTCCAGCTTGGGAGCGACGATGAGAACCGTCGCTCCGCGTGTTGCTCGACCGCGAAGGAACGAGAGCATCGTCTCGATTCCGGCCTCGTCGAGGCCGCGCAGCGGCTCGTCGATCAACATGCACGTCGGCATTCCCAAGCCGGCGCGGGCAATGATCAGGCGCTGGCGCTGGCCGGCCGAGAGGTCAGCCACCCATCGGCGCGAGATCGCGACCAGGTCCAGTTCCTCCAGCAGGCTGTCCACCTGCGAGCGGGCGTCGCGGCTGCTGAGGCCGCGCGTGCGCGCGAACAGGCGCAGGTTCTCCCGACCGGTCAGACGCCAGTAGAGGCTGCGCTCGTTGACGAATGCCGCCCCGATCCGCTCGCGCACGCGCGCGCCGTCGCGAACCACGTCATATCCATCGACGCTGGCCTCGCCGTCATCGGGGCGCACGACGGTGGCGAAGATCCTCAGCAGGGTGGTCTTGCCGGCGCCGTTGGGGCCCTCCAGCACCGCGAGGGCTCCCGGGGGGACCTCGATATCCGCCGCGTCGAGGATCGTGCGGCCGCCGAAGCGGCGCGTTACGCATTGGGCCTTCAACCCGGAAGGCGCGGACGGGCGCGTTGACCCTCGAACAATGCGCACCCGGCTCACGCTCACATGATAAGTGTCCACAGCCAGTGTCGATACGCCGCCTCTGCGGCGAAACGTTCGATAGGGGGCTCGCGCCCCCGCCGGCGTCGTGGCAGCAGACAGATAAACGTCCAAGTCTGGCGTCGATACGCCATGTCTGGAGCGCGAGGTCCGATAGTGGACCTCTAAGGAAGATCCTCGCAGAGTCGCGCCGCGGCGCGACTCTGCGAGCAAGACAAGGATGTCTGATTGATGCTGCGTGCTCGCCGTCTGCCGGCGGTTCGAACCTGTCTGCTGGTCGTCAGCGTCGTGCTGTTGAGCACGACCGTCGCCTCGCTCAACGCGAGCGCCGATCCGTTTGGAGTTGTTGCGCCGTACCATTCGCACGGGAAGGCTTCCAAGCGGCGGGCGAGCCGCGAGGAGTCATCGGCTGCGCGGCGGGCCAGGTGCGCCACCGCGGCGCGCCGTCGCAAGCATCGCAAGGCCGGCAAGGCGTGCGTCGTCAAGAAGTCGTACGTGAGCGGGGCCAAGCGGAGCGCCACTCCGAAGCGGTCGTCCTCTAAGCCGTCCGTGGCAACCACGGGCACTCAGATACCCGTGGTTGGTGGCGCTCCACCCGCGGAAGCGCTCGACGTGCCAGAAGAACCCGGCTCAGAACCAGGCGCTCCACCCGCGCATGTGTCCAAAACGCGCGGCTCAGAACCCGGTTCACCCTCGGAATCACCGGGCGGCTCGGGTGCGCCGCCGGTGGAAGAACTGAAGCCGCCGGTGGAAGAATCGAAAGCGCCGGTGGAAGAACCGAAAGCGCCGGTGGAAGAACCGAAGCCTCCGGTGGAAGAACCGGTCGCGCCCTCGGCTCCGTTCCGTTTTTTCTCGCCGGCGAGCTTTTGGAATGAAGAACTGCCTCCCGATGGGCCGCTGGATCCAAGTTCGTCTGCGGTGGTGGGTTCCTTCGATGAAGAAATCGCTTCCGAAGAGCAGTTTAAGGGTGGACCTTG
>DASRKZ010000083.1:0-14596 GCA_035648675.1 Solirubrobacteraceae bacterium | reverse complement strand
GACGCGCCCGACGGTGGGGGAGGCGGCATTTGCGCTCGTGGAGGTCGGGGACGCGCGTGAGGCGGTGGAGTTGGCAAACGAGCTGGCGCCCGAGCACCTGGAGCTGATCGGCGCGGACGTGGAGGCGCTCGCCCCGATCGTGCGCTCGGCCGGCGCCCTGTTCGTGGGCAAGTCGAGCGCGACGGCGTTCGGCGACTACGTGGCGGGCTCCAATCACGTGCTGCCGACGGGCGGCGCGGCGCGCTTTGCGTCGGGGCTGTCGGCGAGACACTTCCGCAGGCGGATGCAGGAGGTGAGGATCGGCGAGGACGCGGTGGGCAAGCTGGCTGCGGCGGGTGCGCCGGTGGCGCGCGCCGAGGGGTTCGAGGTGCACGCGGAGTCGATGGAGGCCCGCATGCGAGAGAATGACGGCTCATGAGTCGCACAGCCACAATCGAGCGGAAGACCGGCGAGACGGATGTCCGCCTCAGCCTGGCGCTGGACGGCAGCGGCAAGGGCACGCGCGAGACGGGCGTGGGCTTTCTCGATCACATGCTCGACCTGCTCGCCCGCCACGGGCGGCTGGACCTGGAGGTAAAGGTCAGCGGAGATCTCCAGACAGGCGCGCATCACACCGCCGAGGACACGGCGATCGTGCTCGGTCAGGCGCTCGACCAGGCGCTGGGCGACCGCGCTCACATCACACGCTACGGCGCGGCGACAGCACCGATGGACGAGGCGCGCGCGAGCTGCGCGATCGACATCTCCGGGCGTCCGTTCACGCTATTCGAGGCGCACCTGCCGGCGGGCTCGACCGGGGGCTTCGAGCACGAGCTGACCGAGGAGTTCTTCCGGGCGCTGGCGAATGCGGCCAAGCTGACGCTGCACCTGAGAGTGGAGGCCGGCACGAACGCGCACCACATGATCGAGGCGGCCTTCAAGGCGTTCGCGCGCGCGCTGCGCGAGGCGGTGAGTATCGACCCGAGCGAGACGGGGGTGCCGAGCACGAAGGGCACGCTCACGGCATGAGAGTGGGTGGGCCTTCAATCGGGGTGGTCGACTACGGGATGGGCAACCGCCGTTCGGTCGAGAAGGCGCTCGAGCGCGTGGGCGCGCACGTGGAGGTGAGCGGCGACCCGGAGCGGCTGGGCGCGATGGACGGGCTGGTGCTCCCCGGCGTGGGCGCGTTTCCCGCGGGGATGGCGGCGATTCGCGAGCGTGGGCTCGACGAGCTGCTCCAGGAGCGCGTGCGTGCGGGCGTGCCGCTGTTGGGGCTGTGCCTGGGGATGCAGCTGCTGTTCGAGCGCTCCGAGGAGCACGACGGCGCGGAAGGCCTGGGACTGCTGGGAGGAACGGTGCGGCGGTTGAGTGCTCCCGGGTTGAAGCTGCCGCACATCGGCTGGAGCGAGCTGCGCTGGCTGCGGGCGACGCCGTTGAGCGAGGGTCTCCCCGATCCGGCGTATCTGTACCACGTGCACAGCTTCGCGCCGGTGCCAGCCGACGAGGACGTGGTGCTGGCCACCGCCGACTACGGCGAGCCGTTCGTGGCGATCGTCGGACGGGGGAACGTGTTCGGCACCCAATCGCACCCGGAGAAGTCCTCCGCCCACGGGCTGGCGCTGCTCGAGAACTTCACCCGCCTGTGTGGCCGCCCGGCGGTGCCGGCGTGAGCTTGTGCCCCGCGATCGAGACTTCTTACGTGAACGCGCAATCCCGTTCAAGGAGCGGGTTCCCGGCGTGATCCTGTACCCGGCGATCGACATCCTCGGCGGCAATGCGGTGCGGCTGGTGAAGGGCGACTTCGCCGCGAAGAAGGTCTACGACGAGGACCCGCTGGACGCCGCGCGCGGCTGGACGGAGGAAGGCGCGGGATACCTGCACGTGGTCGACCTCGACGGCGCGAAGTCCGGCGCGCCGGTCAACCTCGGGCATCTGCGGCGGATCGTGGATGAGCTGGGTGTGCCGGTGCAGTACGGCGGCGGGCTGCGCTCGGCGCGAGCGGTGAGCGATGCCCTGGCTGCGGGCGCCGCGCGCGTGATCCTGGGCACGGCGGCGTTCACGGAGAACGGGCTGCTGGAGCAGGTGCTGGGAGAGCACGGGCATGAGCGGGTGCTGGTGTCGGTGGATGTGCGCGGCGGACACGTGACGACGGCGGGCTGGACGGAGACGACGAAGATCACGACGGAGGCCGTGATCGACAGTCTGGCCGAGCGCGGGGCGAAGGACCTGGTGTTCACGAACGTCGATCGCGACGGGATGCTCGAGGGGCCGGACCTGGAGGAAGTGCGCCGCGTTGCGCAGGCGGCACACGGCAGCCTGATCTACTCGGGCGGGATCGGGCAGCTAGCGGACTTGGAAGGGCTGGCGAGCATGGGGGAGACGAGCTTGGACGGCGTGATCGTGGGGAAGGCGCTGTACGAGCGGCGCTTCACGATCGCGCAGGCGCTCGCGGTCCTGCAAGTCTGAGCCGCTGCTGTTCCAGGCGGCGCATGCGCCGCCTGGCCGGAGGGCGCATGCGCCCTCCGGGGGACCCGCACATGTGCGGGTCCCTGGCGGGGCCACATGTGGCCCCGCCGACGTTGCCGCATGCGGCAACGTTCCCCGACCATCTAGGCTGAGCGTGTGCATCTGAAGCGTGTGATCCCGTGCCTCGACGTGAGCGGCGGTCGTGTGGTGAAGGGCGTGGAATTCCTCGACATCCGCGACGCCGGCGATCCCGTCGAGCTGGCCTCCCACTACGACCGCGAAGGCGCGGACGAGCTCGTGTTCCTGGACATCACCGCCACGCACGAGAAGCGCGACACGATCGTGGCGCTCGCCCGCCGCACCGCGGACGAGGTGTTCGTGCCGTTTACGATCGGCGGTGGGATCCGCTCTGTGGAGGACGCGCAGGCGGTGCTCGACGCGGGCGCCGACAAGGTCTCGATCAACTCCGCGGCGCTGTCCCGCCCGGAGCTGCTCGACGAGCTGGCGATGCGCTTCGGCGCGCAGTGCGTGGTGCTGGCGATCGACGCGAAGATCCGTCATCCCCAGCTCATGTCTCCAAGCCCCGGGACTGAGCCGGCAAAGAGCGCAGAGACCGGTGCGGCGGCCAATTGGGAGGCGTATCTCGCGGGCGGTCGCACCTCCACGGGTCGCGATGTCGTGGAGTGGGCGCGCGAGGCCGTCGAGCGCGGCGCGGGAGAGATCCTGCTGACGAGCATGGATCGCGACGGCACCAGCCAGGGCTATGACCTCGCGCTGACGAGCACGGTGAGCGAGGCGGTGAGCGTGCCCGTGATTGCCTCCGGAGGCGCGGGGGAGCTCGCGCACCTGACAGGGGCGCTGCAGGCCGGCGCCGACGCGGCGCTGTGCGCGTCGATCTTCCACTACGGGCAGCACACGATCCCGGAGGCCAAGGCGCACCTGGCGGCCGCCGGGATCGCGGTGCGCGCGGTGAGCCCACAGCCCGCGTAGCGCGATCGTCGAGAATGAGCCGATGCCGGTAGGCGAGCCACAGATCGTGCTCGAGCGGCTGCGTTCTCTGCCGGGTGGTGAGACACTGCTGGATCTGGCGGCGAGGCGCGAGGATGTCGAGCTGGTCGGCGGCGCCGTGCGTGACCTGTTGCTGGCACGCGAGCCGCGCGAGCTGGATGTGGTGGTGGGTGGAGCCGACGCGTCGTTTGCCCTCGCCGGCGCGCGGTTCGCCGAGGAGCTCCTTACACGCCTCGGCGCCGAGACCGGGGCGAAAGCGCACGAGCGCTTCGGGACGGCGCTCGTGGAGTGGGACGGTGGACGGATCGACATCGCTACCCGTCGCTCCGAGTCCTATCCCGAGCCCGGGGCGCTTCCGGACGTGTTTGCGGGCACGCCGGAGGAGGATCTGCAGCGGCGCGACTTCACCGTCAACGCGATCGCCGTCTCCCTGGGTGGTATGCGTCGTGGGACGCTACGGCAGGTGCCTGGGGCCCTGGAGGACCTCGCGGCGGGGCGTCTGAGGGTGCTGCACGACGGCAGCTTCATCGACGATCCCACGCGCCTACTGCGGATGGCGCGCTATGCCGCGCGGCTCGGTTTCGAGGTGGAGGAGGGCACTGCCACGCTCGCCGAGCAGGCAATCGCCGCGCACACCCTGGAAAGGGTCTCCGGCGCGAGGATCGGCGCGGAGCTGCGCCTGGCGCTGGGCGAACCGGATGCGCTCGCTTCGCTGAGAGCACTTAGTGAGCTCGGCGTGCTCGACGCGCTGCACCCACGGCTGCGCTTCGAGGAGCATGTGGCCCGCAAGACACTCGTTCTGCTCCCCGAGGACGGCCGGGCAGACCTGGCGCTGCTCGCCACGCTGGTGCTCCCATTGGCGCTGCGCGCCGGGGAAAACCCACGCGCCGAGATCGTCGCGCTGCTCGGCCGCTGGGACTTCCCGGCGGCGGATCGCGATCGAGTGGCCGCGGCGGCCGCGGCGGCGCCGCGTCTGATCGAGGAGCTGCCGGCAGCGGAGCGCCCTTCGGTGCTGCGCGCGGTTGCGCTCGGCGTGCCGCTCGAGGGTGTCGCCCTGGCGGGCGCGCTGGGCTGTGAGGAGCCCGCCCGTCGCTGGCTGGAGCAGACACGCCACGTCCAGCTCGAGATCACCGGCGAGGATCTGCTGGCCGCGGGTATCCCGGAGGGACCGGAGATCGGAGATCGTCTGGGGGCGGCGTTACGCATGCGCCTGGACGGCGAGCTGGGCGCCGGCCGCGAGGCCGAGTTGAAGGCGGCGCGGGCGACCGAGTTGAGGGGAGAAGGTGAGCATGAGCGAGGCTGAGCTGTCCTTCGAGCTTCCCGGCGGCGCACGTGCGCTGTTCACCAGTCGCGCACACGGCAACCTTTCGAGCGTCGGCGGCGAGGGCGCGGAGCATGGCTCGGGTGCGCGGGAGCGGCTGCGCGAGCAGGTCGGGGTGAAACGGCTGGCGCGTGGCTACCAGGTCCACGGCACGGTCGTGCAGAGGCGGCGTAGCGGCGTGGACGAGGACGACGATCTCGAGTCCGACGGTCAAGCCACCGCGCTATGCGACTTGGGGATGATGGTGTTCACCGCCGACTGCTTGCCCGTAGCACTTGCGGGAAGTGGCGCCGTGGCGATGGTGCATGCCGGCTGGCGCGGGCTTGCGTCAGGGATTCTCGAGGAGGGCGTCAGCGCGCTGCGAGAGCTCGGCGGCGAGCACACGCGCGCGAGCATGGTGGAGGAGGGGAGCAGCGAGGAACTGGTCGCCGTCATCGGTCCCGCCGCCGGTCCCTGCTGCTACGAGGTCGGCGAGGAGGTGCACGCGGCGTTCGGCGGAGCTCACCGTGACGGCCGGCTGATCGACCTGAAGGCGATCGCCCGCGAGCGGCTGCTGGCGGCGGGCGTGGCCGAGGTACGGGTACTCGAGGCGTGCACGATCTGCGACGAGCAGTTCTTCTCATACCGGCGCGAAGGCGCCCGCGCCGGCCGGCAGGGGGGCGTGGCGTGGATGAGCTGATCTCCGATCTGCGCGCGGACACGATTCGGGCGAACCTCGCCGAGGTGCGCGACGTGCTCGCCACGGCCGTCGCCGCCGGCGGGCGGGACGTGGCGGAGGTGGAGGTGCTCGCCGCGACCAAGTACGTCTCCGTGGCGGACCTCCCCGTGCTCGCGGAGGCCGGCATCCGGCTGGTCGGTGAGAACCGCGCACAGGATCTTCAAACGAAGGCAGCCGCCCACGGGGAGCTGTTCACGTGGGATTTCATCGGCCGGCTCCAGAGCCGCAAGGTCCGCGCGATCGTGGCGCATGTGCGGCTGATCCACTCGGTCGCCTCGGAGTCCGCGCTGCGCGAGCTCGCTCGCCACCTTGCCCAGGCCCGTCCCGGGCTGGAGGTGCTGATCGAGGTGAATGTCGCGCGCGAGCCCGGCAAGGCCGGCGTCGCGCCGGAGGAGATCGACGCGTTGATCGAGCGCTCACCCGTCCCCGTGGCGGGGCTGATGACGATGCCGCCGTACGCCGAGAACCCCGAGGAGAGCCGTCGCTGGTTCGCGGCGTTGCGCTCGCTCGCGGACGCACGGGGGCTCGCGCGGTTGTCGATGGGGACCTCGCAGGACTACCGCGTGGCGGTCGAAGAGGGCGCGACTATCGTGCGGATCGGCACGAGACTGTACGATCAGCAGTCCCGCTCGACGCTGCCGGATGGTTAGCATGAGCAGGGAAATTCGCCCGCCGGGCGAAAACGCATCTACTTACTATGGCCTTCCGTGATTCCTGGCACCGCGCCCTCGTGTACTTCGGCCTTGCCGAGGAGTTCCACGACGACGACGACGGCTACGACGAGGCGCCGGGGGGGGCGGGTCACGAATCTGATCTCGAGGATCGCTATCGAGACCGGCCGAACGTCCGCCGCCTGCGCCGCCGGCGCGACGAGTTCGACGACATCTTCGCCGAGGACGACCGATCGGAGGGCGGCAAGCGCGGTCGCTCGACGACCGCGCTGCGCCCCGTCGGCGGCCGTGGCAACGGTAACGGCGATGTACGCGTGCATCTGGTCATACCCAAGTCCTTCAACGACGCCCAGCAGATCGCCGACAAGTTCAAGGACTCGATCCCGGTGATCCTCAACCTGCAGAGCTCCGACACCGACCTCTCGAAGCGTCTGATCGACTTCGCCTCCGGCCTCACCTACGCGCTCGACGGCGGCATGCAGCGGATCGCCGACAAGGTTTTCATGCTGACGCCGCGCAACGTCGAGATCTCCGCCGAGGAGCGGGCGCGTCTGATCGAGAAGGGTTTTTTCAATCAGAGCTGAGCAGGTCGGGTCGGTAGCCTAGGCGCACTATGCAGATTGGACTGATAGGCGCAGGCAACATGGCGCGGGCGCTCGCGCGCGGTTGGAATCGTCCGGTGCTGGTTGCCGATCCGGTTGCTGAGCGCGCACAAGCCCTGGCCGCCGAGGTTGGGGGTGAGGCGCTCACCACCAATGCCGAGGTAGCCGAACGCGCAGATCTGGTGGTGCTCTGCCACAAGCCGGCCCAGCTCGCCGATGTCGCGCTCGAAGTGGCGCCGCACGCCAAGGCGGTCGCCTCGATTCTCGCCGCCACCTCGCTGGAGGCCCTGAACGACGCCTATCCCGATCGGCCGGTCTACCGCTTCATCCCCTCGCTTCCCGTCGAGGTGCGCCAGGGCGCCGTCGTCCAGGCCGCTCCTGAGCGCAAGGGCATGCCGCCCAGCGATGTGTCAGCGAAATTGGACGCGCTTGAAGGGCCGGTAAGCGAGCTGTTCGCGGAACTGGGCACGCTCGTCGTACTCCCCGACGCGCTCGTCGACGTGGCGATGGGCTTGATGTCGTGTGCCCCGGCCTATGTGGCGCTCGTCGCCGAGGCGCAGATCGACGCGGGCGTGCGCCGCGGCATCCCCGCCGCCGAGAGCGCGGAGCTGGTCGTTGAGACACTCGCCGGAACGGCGGAGCTGCTGCGCCGCCGGGGCAACGACACGCTCGCCGTCCGCCGCGAGGTGACCTCCCCCGGGGGCGTCACCGCGCGCGGCCTTGCCGCACTCGAGCGTGGTGGGCTGCGCGCCGCCTTCAGCGATGCGCTCGACGCGGTGTTGCGAGAGGGGCATCGATGATCCTCGCGAGCGCGCGCACGGAGATCGCCGAATATCTGTCGACGCTGATCTACGTCTACACGCTGCTGATCATTCTCTACATCGTGATCCAGCTGCTGTTCTCCGTCGGCCTGCGGCCGCCCTACTGGCGCGGGACCGATGTCGTGCTGGGATTCCTACGCGATGTCTGCGAGCCTTTCCTGCGTATCTTCCGTCGCCTGATTCCCTCATTCGGGGGGCTCGACCTCAGCCCGATCCTCGCCATCATCACCCTGGAGATCCTCAACAGCCTCGTCGTCCAGGGCATCATCCACGGCTGAGTCCCGGATGAACTCCGTCAGCGCCTGGCTCCGCGCTGGGCTGGTCGTGCTCGTCGTGATCGTCGCCGACCAGCTTTCAAAGCACGCGATCCGCGCGGGGATCGTCCCCGGTGAAGAACACAAGGTGCTGCCGGGGATCGAGCTCGTCAACACGCGCAACCGCGGCGTCGCCTTCGGCTTCCTCCCGGGGAGCCACATCGGTGTGACGCTCGTGATCGGTCTCGCGCTGCTCGCGCTGCTCGTCTACTTCGCACGCCACGCCACCAGGCCACTGGTGTGGCTACCCACCGGCCTGCTGATCGGTGGCGCGCTCGGCAACATCCTCGATCGCCTGAATCAGGGGGCCGTGACCGACTTCGTCAAGCTCCCCCTCGGCTGGCCGCCGTTCAACCTGGCCGATACCTCGATCACGCTGGGGGTGCTCCTCCTGATCTTCGTGATCGAGGGACCCCGCAAGGACTCCCCTTGACCGATTCGCCGCTCTTTGCGATCGCCTACCAAGACGACTACCTGCTGGTCATCGACAAGGCGCCCGGTTTGGTCGTGCATCCCGCCCGCGGGCACCGTGAGGGAACGCTCGCGCAGCTGCTGGCTCCGCTTGCCGCCGGTGGGGAAGAGGGCAGGGCCGGGATCGTGCATCGGCTGGACCGCGACACCTCGGGGCTGCTCGTCGTCGCGCGCTCAGACGAGTCCCATCGCCTGTTGCAGAAAGCACTCGCGGAGCGGCGCATCGAGCGCGAATACATCGCGCTGGTCGAGGGACGCCCGCCGGCGCGCAGCGGGACGATCGAGGCCTCGATCGGGCGCGACCCGCGCGTGCGCACGCGGATGACGGTCGGCGGGCTGAGCCCGCGCGAGGCGCGCACCCACTTCACGCTCGCCCGCGCGCTCCCCGGCACGTCGCTGTTGCGGCTGCGTCTCGATACGGGACGCACCCACCAGATCCGCGTCCACCTCCAGGCGATCGGCCACCCCGTGTGCGGCGATCCCGAATACGGCACGGCCGGCCTGCTCGGGCTCGAGCGCCAGTTCCTGCACGCCACCCGTCTCTCCTTCGAGCATCCCTTCACGGGAGTTCACGTCGAGGTCGACTCGCCCCTGCCTGCGGACCTCCAGGGCGCGCTCGAGCGAGCCGAAGAGCTATCCTGAGCGGCTAACCAGACTTCGACCCGTGCGGCTACGGATTGCGGCCCTGCCCGGATAGCGACATTCGTCGTGAGCACCGGGTCCGCGCCATCCGCACGGCATCCAATCGCATACAAAGGGAGTAACCCGTGGCTCAAGTTGGAATTGTGGAGCTGCTGGAGGCCGGCGTCCATTTCGGTCACCAGACGCGTCGCTGGAACCCAAAGATGCGCCGCTTCATCCATGGTGAGCGTGGCGGCATCTACATCATCGACCTGCTCAAGACCTCCGTGGCGCTGAATCAGGCGCAGGAGTTCGCGGGGACGCTCGCCCATCGCGGCGGGACCGTGCTGTTCGTCGGCACCAAGAAGCAGGCCCGCGACACGATCAAGGACGTCGCCGAGGCATCGGACATGCCTTACGTCAATCACCGCTGGCTGGGCGGTCTGCTGACCAACTTCCAGACGATCAGTCAGCGCATCCGGCGCCTGCACGACCTCGAACGCTTCGAGGCCGACGGCCAGCTCGCGCTGCTGCCCACGCGTGAGCGGATGGCGGCGCAGGCCGACCTCGCCAAGCTGCGGGCAAACCTGGGCGGCGTGAAGAACATGCAGCGCGTGCCCGACGCGATGTTCGTGATCGACCTCAAAACCGAGGAGATCGCCGTCAAAGAGGCCCGGCGGCTGCGGATCCCGATCATCGGCCTGGTCGACACCAACTGCGATCCGGACGGGATCGACTTCGTGGTTCCCGGCAACGACGACGCGATTCGCTCCTGCGCTTTGATCACCCAGGCAATCGGCCAGGTGGTCTCCGAGGGGCACTCCGTGTTCCGTGCCGAGGAGGATCGCGCCCGCGAGGAGGCCGAGGAGAAGGCCCGCATCGAGGCGGAGGCCCGCGCGAAGCGCGAGGCAGAGGAACAGGCCAAGCGCGAGGCGGCCGAGCAGGCCGCCCGTGAGCAGGCCGAGCGCGCGGCAGCGGCCGCCGCTCAGGCCGCTGCCGCATCGCCGGCTCCGGCCGAGGCAAAACAGGCGCCTGCCGCGACTCCGGCAGCGGCCGCTGCACCGGCTGAGGACGGTAAAAAGGCTCCCGCGCCTGCCGCGGCCGAGCCTCCGGCGGCCGAGCCCAAGACAGAGCCTGCCCCCGCGGCGGCCCCCGCGGCAGAGTCCGCGCCGGCTCCCGAGCCGGTCGCGGAGGAGGCGCCGAGCGCCTCATGAGTGCCACCGAGATCAGCGCACAGGATGTGAAGGCCCTGCGCGAGCGCACGGGGGCGGGCATGATGGACTGCAAGAAGGCCCTCACGGAGGCCTCCGGCGATATCGAGCAGGCGATCGAGATCCTCCGTGTGAAGCAGGGCAAGAAGGTCCAGGATCTCGGCGAGCGCGTGGCCACCGAGGGGACTGTGCAGGCCTACGTCCACGCGGGCGCCAACGTGGGGGTGCTGATCGAGGTCGACTGCAATACGGACTTCGTGGCCACCAACGAGGACTTCGTCGGCTTCGCGCGTGACATTGCGATGCAGATCGCCGCGACTCCGACGGTCAAGTACGTCAGCCGCGAGGATGTTCCCACCGAGCAGCGCGACGCCGAGGCCCGCATCTACGAGCGGGAGGCGGCGGAGAAGCCCGAGAACGTGCGCGAGCGGATCGTCTCCGGCAAGCTCGATTCCTGGTTGCAGACGATCGTGCTGCTCGAGCAGGAGATGCACAATCCGAAGTTCGAAGGCAAGACCGTTCAGCAGCTGCGCGACGAGCTGACCGCCACCACCGGCGAGAACGTCGTGATCCGTCGTTTCACACGGTTTGCGGTAGGACAGTAGGCTCCGGCCGAATGGCCGACCCCGCCTTCAAGCGCATCCTGCTGAAGCTCTCCGGCGAGGCTTTGATGGGCGAGCTGAGCTACGGCACCGACCCCGACCGCGTGGTCGAGGTCGCACGGCAGGTGAGCGACGTGCGCGACCGTGGCGTGGAGGTGGCGATCGTGGTCGGCGCGGGCAACATCTATCGCGGTATGAAGGGCGCCGCGGCGGGCATGGACCGCGCGACCGCCGACTACATGGGGATGGTCGCGACGGTGCTCAACGCGCTGCCGTTGCAGGACGCGCTGGAGAAGCAGGGCAGCCCCACGCGCGTGCAGTCCGCGCTGGGGATCTCAGAGGTGGCCGAGCCCTACATCCGCCGCCGCGCGATGCGTCACCTGGAGAAGGGGCGCGTGGTGATCTTCGCGGCGGGCACCGGCAACCCGTTCTTCACGACCGACACCGCCGCCGCGCTGCGCGCCGCCGAGATCCACGCCGAGATCATCCTGATGGCGAAGAACGGCGTGCAGGGCGTCTATACGGCCGACCCGGCGGTGGACTCGAGCGCCACGTTCATCCCCGAGATCACCCACATGGAGGCGATCGAGCGTCGCCTGCGGGTGATGGACTCGACCGCCCTGGCGCTGTGCATGGAGAACTCGATGCCCTTGAACGTTTTCAACATGGACGATGCCACGAGCGTCCCACGGATAATCTCAGGAGAACGCGTGGGAACCTTGGTATCGACACCGGGAGGAGACAGCGATGGCCCCAACTGAGAATGTGATCGACGAGCTGCTGGCGGACGCACGTGAGCGGATGACGAAGTCGCTGGAGTCCGCCAACCACGAGTTCTCGACGGTGCGTACCGGACGGGCCAGCCCGTCGCTGCTGGACCGCATCGTCGTCGACTACTACGGCGCGATGACTCCGCTGAATCAGCTCGCCACGATCTCCGCCCCGGAGGCGCGCCTGATCACCGTGCAGCCGTATGACAAGTCCTCGATCAAGGAGATCGAGAAAGCGATCAACGAGTCCGACGTCGGCCTGAACCCCTCGAACGACGGGAACCTCGTGCGCCTGGCGGTGCCCGAGCCGACCGAAGAGCGCAGGCACGAGCTGGTCAAGGTGGTGCGTAACCTCGCCGAGGAGGGACGCGTGGCGATCCGCAACGTTCGCCGCGACACGATGCAGCAGCTGCGCGAGCTGAAGTCCGAAGGACAGGCCAGCTCCGACGACGAGCACCGCGCCGAGGTGGAGCTGCAGAAGCTCACCGACGCCCGGGTTGGCGAGCTCGACGGCGTGCTGAAGGCCAAGGAAGAGGAGATCCTCGAGGTCTGATGGGGCCCGCCGCGGAACGGGAGGACCAGGACGCGGGAGACCGAGATGCTGACGCGGGAGAGCGAGCTGGGCGGGTGGGGGCTAAATACGTCGCGATCATCACCGACGGGAACGGCCGTTGGGCGCTTGCTCGTGGGGTGCCGGTAAACGAGGGTCATAGCGCGGGTGCAGACACTGTCAAGGCGCGCCTGCGCGACGCCGCGGAGCTGGGCATCGAGGAGTTGACGGTCTACTCGTTCTCAACCGAGAACTGGTCGCGGCCCCCCGCGGAGGTGAGGGGCCTGATGACGATGTTCCTGCGGCGCATCGCCAACGAGACGCCGGAGCTGCACGAGCAGGGCGTGCGGATGCGCTTCATCGGGCGCCGCGAGGAGCTGGGGGAGGAGCTCGTCGAGAAGATGGGCTGGGCCGAAGCGCTGACCGCGAAGAATCGGCGGATCACGCTGTTCGTCGCTTTCAACTACGGCGGCCGCGCCGAGATCCTCGACGCCGCCCGACGCTTCTCGGGGAGCACCGAAGCGGAGTTCCGCGAATGTCTGTATGCGCCGGAGATGCACGACCCGGAGCTGATCATCCGCACGAGCGGCGAGCGGCGGCTCTCCAACTATCTGCTGTGGCAGTCCGCCTACTCGGAGCTGATCTTCCGTGACGAGCTGTGGCCGGACTTCACGCGCGAGGCGCTCGAGCAGTCGCTGGCCGAGTTCTCAGAGCGCCGCCGGCGCTTCGGCGGGCGATGAGCGCCCGCCGCGCAGGCACAGCCAGGCGCCCGCCGCCCCGCAGGCAGCGCTCGGAGCTGAACGCACGGCTGCTCGTCGCCGTGCCCGCGATCGCGCTCGCCCTGTTCCTCGTGATCGAGGGCGGTCCCGTGTTCGCGCTCGGGCTGTTCGCGCTCGGCTGCATCTGCATGCACGAGCTCTACGCGATGTACGAGCGGGCGCATCCCGTACGCCTGGCGGGCTTCATCGCGCTGGCCGGCCTGCTGGTGGCGGCGCTCTACGGTGGTCCGTCTCAGGTCCTGCTCGCCGCGGTCGCGGCGCTGCCGGTGCTGTTCGGGCTGACCCTGCTCCAGCGACACCCAAGCGTCGGGGGAATGGCGATCACGCTGCTGGGGATCTACTGGATCGGCCTCGCGCTGGCCCACGCGGTGCTGCTGCGCGGTCTGCCACATGGCCTGGGGATCGTGATCGACGTGCTCGTCGGCACGTTCCTCGGCGACACCGGCGCCTACTTCGGCGGAAGGCTCTTCGGGCGGCGTCCGTTGGCGCCGCATATCTCGCCGAATAAGACGGTCGAGGGTCTTCTGATCGGGATGGTCTGCGCGGTCCTCGGCGTCTGGTTCGCCGGGCGCTATCAGGACTGGCTGCCCGGCACCCACGCGCTCGTGCTCGGTCTCGGCGTGGCGATCGTGGCGCCGATCGGCGATCTGTTCGAGTCGTTCGTCAAGCGCGAGGCCGGCGCGAAGGACACCGGACGCGTCTTCGGGGCGCACGGCGGCGCCCTCGACCGGCTCGACGCGGTGTTGTTCGCGGCCGTGATCAGCTATTACATCTGGGCCGCGTATGTCTAGGCGCCTGTTGATCCTCGGCTCGACCGGCTCGATCGGCACGCAGGCGCTCGACGTCCTTCAGCGCAGTGAGGATCTGGAGCTGGTGGGCCTTTCCGCCGAGCGCTCGTGGGAGTCGCTCGTCGAACAGGCCCGTGTTCACGGGGTGCGGCGGATCGCGCTCGTCGACGAGGATGCCGCGGCACGTGCCGCGGAGGCGTGGACCGACGGGGAGGTGCTCAGCGGGCCGGAGGGGCTCGTGCGGCTCGTCGTCGAGTCCGGCGCGGATCTCGTGCTCAACGCGCTCGTCGGCTCCGCCGGCCTCGGCCCGACGGTGGCGACGCTCGGGGAGGGCATCGACCTGGCGCTCGCCAACAAGGAGTCGCTGGTCGTCGGGGGCGAGCTCGTGAGCGCCCTTGCGGAAGCGACGGGCGCGCAGATAACGCCGGTCGACTCGGAGCACACCGCCCTGCATCAGCTGCTGGCGGGACAGACGCCGGGCGCGGTCGAGCGCCTGACGATCACCGCCAGCGGAGGGCCGTTCCGGGGACGGACTCACGAGGAGCTCCAGGACGTGACCGTCAAGCAGGCGCTCGATCACCCGACGTGGGCGATGGGCGGCAAGATCACGATCGACTCGGCGACGCTCATGAACAAGGGCCTGGAGGTGATGGAGGCCCATCATCTGTTCGGCACGCCCTACGACCGGATCGACGTCGTCGTCCACCCCCAGTCGCTCGTCCACGGAATCGTGCAGCTCGCCGATGGGGCGATGCTCGCGCATCTCGGACCCCCCGACATGCGGATCGCGATCTCCTACGCGTTGCACGGCGGCGAGAGCGTGGAGTTGCCGATCGCACCCCTCGACCTGGCGGCGGTGGGGGAGCTGACGTTCGAGCCGGTCGACCTCGACGCGTTTCCCTGT
>DASRKZ010000082.1:0-18061 GCA_035648675.1 Solirubrobacteraceae bacterium | reverse complement strand
GTCTTTGCCGTGCCACACGGCTGTTCTTGGCCGCTGCCGCTGTACGAGCTGGCGTTGCTCACGGCCACTCACCTCAAGGAGCGAGGCGTCGCGGGTGAGGTCGTGCTGGTGAGCCCCGAGACCATGCCGCTACAGGTATTCGGCGCGCAAGCCTCGCAGCTCGTCGCGGATCTCTTGGCTGAGCTGGGAGTGCGCTTCATCGGCGAGTCAGACCCCCAGCATGTCGAGCGAGACGGGGCACTATCACTGGGCTCCGGAGGGAGTCTGGACGCCGACTGTGTCGTCGCCGTGCCCGAGCTCCGGGGCCCCAGGATCACGGGCGTGCCAGCCGACGCCTGGGGCTTCATCACAACCGACTCGCTCGGCGCCGTTACCGGCCTGCCCGACGTGTATGCCGCCGGCGACATGACGAGCTTCCCGATCAAGCAGGGCGGCCTGGCCGCCCAGCAGGCCGACCTGATCGCGCAGCGCATCGCCTCCGAGAACGGGGCCACCGTCAAGGAGCTCCGGGTCCAGCACGTGCTGCGCGCGCGGCTCATAGGTGGCGCACAACCTGTCTTCCTGCGAGCAGAGCTCGACGAGCTCGGCCAGGCCACCGCCGCCACCCTTCAGCATGAGTCTTTCGAGGAGGGTGCGTCCTCCACAGCACCGGAGAAGGTCTTTGGCCGTTATCTCACCCCATACCTCCACACCCGTAAGCCCGTCTTGGCACAGAGCTGACCAGCGCGACGGCGTGGTCAAGGTCGCCCTGACACCTTGACCCGCCGGCCAATGAGCGCCGGGGTCGCCGCCGGCGCACAGCTTGGCGTACCCGCCGCGATCGCGTCGCTCGGCTCGCCGACGTCTCAGCCCGGCAGGTGGAATGGAACGGTTGTGACGACGATCTTTGGCAGCGGCCGCAGGGCGCGCCGTAGCCGCGGCGCCGTGCGGTTGTGCAGGCCGCGCTGCCACCAGTGCCGTACGACGATCTCCGGCAGGATCACGGTCAGTGTCAGGTCGGGGCGCTGGTGGTGCAGTGACTCGATCTCGTTGACCAGCGGCGCCACGAGCGCGCGGTAGGGAGACACGACGACCTCGAGCGGCAGGTGATCGCCCCACGTGCGCCAGTAGTCGCGAAAGCGCTCGGCCTCCTCCTCGGTTGGACTGACGTGCAGCGCGAGCACCGGCTGCTGCAGCGAGGCTGCGTAAGCCAGCGCGCGCATGCTGGTGAGGTCCAGCGAGGCGACCGGCACGATTGCCAGGTGGTGGATCTCCTCGGGAGTCTCCTCGGTCTCGGCCTCACCCACCCGCGCCTGCACCGTGGGGTCGTGTTCCTTCGCATCGGGCCCGGTACTCGCGGGACCGCCGCGGGCGCTCGGCACGATCATGCGCTTGGGCACCTCGATCTGATGGGGATGCAGCGCGATCGCCTTGGCCACCGCGTCGTAGTGGCGGCGGATGCTCACCGCGAGCGCGATGAACAGGCCGACCGCCACCAGGGCGACCCAGGCGCCCGCGGTGAACTTCGTGATCCCCGCGGTGATGAACACGATCGCCGAGAGCACGCCGCCGGTGGCGTTGAAGGCAAGGCTCCGTCGCCAGTGGGGGTCGCGCAGGCGCCACCAGTGAACGACCATCCCCGCCTGGGACATGGTGAAGGCCAGGAAGACGCCGACGGCGAACAGCGGGATCAACGGACTCGTCTTGCCACCGAAGCCGACGTAGATCGCCGCCGCCGCGACCGAGAGCAGGACGATGCCGTTGCTGAAGGCGAGGCGGTCGCCCATCCGCAGGAAGATCCGGGGTGCCTGGTGGTCGCGTGCCAGCAGGAACAGCACGCGCGGAAAATCGTTGTAAGCGGTGTTCGCCGCGAGCAGCAGAATCGCGGCAGTCGCTGCCTGCATCACCGGGTACATGAGTCCCGAGCCGAAGCTGCTGTGGGCGAGCTGCGAGAGGACGGTTTCGTGTGCGTTGGGCACGACTCCGTCGAGGTGGACCATCGCAATCGTGCCCGCGAACAGAACGATCAGCAGGCCGACCATCCACGTGAGCGTCGTGCGGGCGTTGCGCCACTCGACGGGCTTGAAGGCCGGCACCGCGTTGGAGATCGCCTCGATCCCGGTCATCGCCGTCGACCCGGAGGCGAAGGCGCGCAGCACGAGCAGCACGCCAACGCCCTCGGTCGCGGTCAGCGGTGGTCTGGGGGTGGGGTGAAATCCGCGGCCGGACGCATCGATCAGGCCCACGGCGACGAGCGCGAACATCGCGACGATGAAGACATACGTCGGCGCGGCGAACAGGGCGCCGGCCTGGCGCACGCCGCGCAGGTTCCCGGCGAGCAACACCGCGATCACGGCCACCCCGATCACGACGGTATAGGGGGCCAGTGACGGGATCGCCGAGGTGATCGCCGCGACTCCGGCGGCGACCGATACGGCGACGGTGAGAATGTAGTCCGTCATCAAGCCGGCGGCAGCAACCAGCCCCGGCATGCGCCCGAGGTTGTCGCCGGCGACGATGTAGGAGCCACCGCCGTGGGGATACGCGCGGATCGTCTGGCGATAGGAAACACCGACCGCGAGCATCAAGAAAGCGATCGTGGCGGCGATCGGCAGCGAATAGCTCAGTCCTCCACTGCCGGCCAGGACGAGGATCGCGAGCATCGCTTCGGGGCCGTAGGCGACCGATGAGAGCGCGTCCGCTGAGAGCACCGGCAGCGCCACCAGCTTGCGCATTCGCTCGCGGGCGATCGCGGTGCTCCTCAGAGGAGGTCCGAGCAGCGTGCGCCGTAGGTCGCGGCCGATGCGCAGCGCCGGCGAGGATGGCACCTCGTCGGCGTCGCTCGTAGCCTCCACCTCTCCCAGCGGTGCGCTCTGGACGGGCACAAAGCGCCCGAAGCGGGTCGGGCGGATGTCCGTGGGATCGGGGTAGCTGCTGCGGCTCGGGTCCACAGGCAGCGCGCGCCGCCACACTTCCGGGTTGCCGCAGACCCGGCCCCACTCGCTCCCCACGCGACGCAGGACACCGAGCTGGCACTCATCGAGCGTCGCCAGCATCGCGTCGGGACTCGGTGCACCCGCATCCCGCTGGTCCTCGGTTTGTCCCATGACGTCAGGCAATCCCCAGCACAGCTCTGACCTGCCGCGCGATCTCGAGGTCCTCTCGCGCGGTGATGACGAGCGTACGTACGGCGGCGCCCGCGGCTCCGATCTCCGCGTCGGCGTGCGCCCCATCGTTGCGCCTCCGATCGAGTGACACGCCCAGGAACGAGAGCCCCGCCGCCGCGCCAGCCCGCACCGGCGCCGAGTGCTCGCCGACGCCCCCGGTGAACGCCACCACGTCGATGCCGGCCATGCTCGCGGCCATCGCGGCGATCCCGGCCCGCAGCCGGTGAATATAGACATCCCTCGCCAAGCGGGCCGGCTCATCGCCGGCGTCGGCGCGCGAGAGCACCTCGCGCATGTCCGCGGTGCCGGCCAAGCCCTTCAGGCCAGCGTCGTGCTCGAGCGCCTCTGCCAGTTCCGTCGCTGAGAGCCGCTCGTGCTCCAGCAGCCACAGCAGCATCCCGGGGTCAACGCTTCCCGAGCGTGTGGCCATCACCAGGCCCTCCAACGGGGTGAAGCCCATCGTGGTGTCGAGCGACATCCCGTCGTTGATCGCGCACAGCGAAGCGCCGGCTCCCAGGTGGCAGCTCACGATCCGCAGCCCCGAAGCACCCCGCTCCAACAGCTCGGGTGTACGCCGCGCTACCCAAGCGTGCGAGAGACCGTGAAAGCCGTAGCGGCGCAGCCCCCAGCGCTCGCGCCACTCTGCGGGCAGCGCGTAGGTCGCGGCGGCGGCGGGGATGGTCGCATGGAATGCTGTGTCAAAGCATGCGACGGCAGGCAGATTCGGTAGTGCTCGGGTGACGGCATCGAGCGCGGCGAGGGACTTCGGCTGGTGAAGCGGCGCGAGGTCGGTGAGCTCGCGCATGGCCGTCTCGACGCCGGCGTCGATCCTCACGGCCTCGCGGAAGCGCTCGCCTCCGTGGACGATCCGGTGGCCGACCGCGTCGGCTTCACGCAGAGGCGAGTCGAGCACCGCGCGCAGCTCATCCGGGTCCACCTGCGCGCGAGGCGCCTCGAGCTCCCGCGCGGCGATCGTGGTGTCCTCGCCGTCACCCTCACGGGCACAGGCGAGCAGCGTGAGCTTGAGGCTGCTGGAGCCGGCGTTGACGACCAGGACTCGCATCCCCGGGCCTATGCCTGCGGGTCCTGCTCCGGGCCGGGGTCCGTTGGAGCGGCCCAGCACCAGTCGGTGACGTCGGGCGGGTCCTCACCGTGCTCACGGGTGTAGGCGCGGTGGCGCAGCCGCTCATCGGCCATGTCCTGACGCAGCTGGCCCGCGCGCTCGGCCAGGCCAGGCACCCGGTCGATGACGTCCATCACGAGGTGGAAGCGGTCGAGGTCGTTGAGCATCACCATGTCAAACGGCGTGGTGGTCGTGCCCTCCTCCTTGTAGCCACGGACATGGATGTTTGAGTGATTGGCGCGGCGGTAAGTGAGGCGGTGAATCAGCCAGGGGTAGCCGTGGTAGGCGAAGATCACCGGCCGCTCGGTCGTAAACAACGCGTCGAACTCCGGGTCCGGCAGCCCATGGGGGTGCTCGCTCGCGGGCTCCAGGCGCATCAGGTCGACTACGTTGACGAGCCTGACCTTCAGCTCGGGTAGGTGCTCGCGCAGGATCGCGGCCGCGGCCACGCTCTCGAGCGTCGGGACATCGCCACAGCAACCCAGCACCACGTCGGGCTCCTGCTCGCCTTCGTTTGAGAAGCAATCCCAGATGCCAACCCCACGGGTGCAGTGCGCGATCGCCTCCTCCATCGAGAGGTAGTTCAGTGAGGGCTGCTTGCCGGCGACGATCACGTTCACGTAGTCGCGGCTGCGCAGGCAGTGATCGGCCACCGACAGCAGGCAGTTGGTATCTGGCGGCAGATACACACGCACGATCTCGGCCTTCTTGTTGACGACGTGGTCGATGAACCCGGGGTCCTGGTGAGAGAACCCGTTGTGATCCTGGCGCCACACATGCGAGGAGAGCAGGTAGTTCAGCGACGCGACCGGTGCTCGCCAGGGGATGGGGCGGGTGACCTTCAGCCACTTGGCGTGCTGATTGAACATCGAGTCGATGATGTGAATAAACGCCTCGTAACAGTTGAACAAGCCATGACGGCCGGTCAGCAGGTAACCCTCGAGCCACCCCTGGCACAGGTGCTCCGAGAGAACCTCCATCACCCGTCCGTCGGGCGCGAGGTGATCGTCAGTCGGAAGGCGCTGCGCCTCCCACACACGATCGGTGACCTCGAACACGGCGCTCAACCGGTTGGACGCCGTCTCGTCCGGCCCCATCAGGCGGAAACGCTCCGGGTTCAGGCGGATTATGTCTCGCAGGAACTCGCCCAGCACGCGCGTCGGCTCGCTGATGCTAGCCGTCGGTGCCGCCACCTCGACCGCGTAGTCGCGAAAGTCAGGCAGCTCGAGCTCGCGCAGCAGCACGCCGCCATTTCCGTGCGGGTTTGCGCCCATTCGCCGCTCACCCTCGGGGGCGAGCGCCGCCAGCTCCGGGTCTAGCGCACCATCCTCGCCGAACAGCTCTTCGGGCCGGTAGGAGCGAAGCCACTCCTCCAACTGCGCGAGGTGCTCGGGCTTACAGGCCAGATCGGTGAGGGGCACCTGGTGAGAGCGAAACGAGCCCTCCGCCGGTAGCCCATCGACCATCTTCGGGCCCGTCCATCCCTTCGGGGTGCGCAGCACGATCATCGGCCAGCGCGGACGCTCCTGCTCACCGTCCTCGCGGGCGCAGCGTTGGATCTCCGCGATGTCCGCCGTGACCTCATCGAGCGTGGCGGCCATCAACTGATGCATCGTCTCAGGGTCGTCTCCCTCGACGAACCGCGGCGCGTACCCGTAGCCCTCCAGCAGCGACCGGAGCTCACCTGAGGGTATGCGAGACAGGACGGTTGGGTTGGCGATCTTGTAGCCATTGAGGTGCAGAACCGGCAGGACAGCTCCGTCACGGGCGGGGTCGAGGAACTTGTTGGAGTGCCAGCTCGCCGCAAGCGGACCAGTCTCCGCCTCGCCGTCGCCGACGACGCAGCAGATCAGCAGGTCGGGATTATCGAACGCCGCCCCGTAGGCGTGAAGAAGTGAGTAGCCGAGCTCGCCGCCCTCATGAATCGAGCCCGGGGTCTCCGGTGCGACGTGGCTGGGGATGCCGCCGGGGAAGGAGAACTGGCGAAACAACCTGCGAATGCCCTCCTCGTCCCGTCCGATGTGGGGGTAGACCTCGCTGTAGGTGCCCTCCAGGTACACGTTCGCGACGATCCCTGGGCCACCGTGGCCAGGGCCCGCGACATACAGCGCGTTCACATCACGCTCGCGGATCACACGGTTCATGTGCGCGTAAACGAAGTTCAAGCCGGGGGTCGTGCCCCAGTGGCCGAGCAGCCTCGGCTTTACGTGCTCAATTCTCAGTGGCTCACGCAGCAGCGGGTTATCCAGAAGGTAGATCTGCCCGACCGACAGATAGTTCGCCGCTCGCCAATACGCATCCAGCCGGCGAAGTTCCTCACGCGACAGAGACTCGTCCGTCACGATTGCGTCGTCGGTCACAGAGAAGACTCTACGCTTGGCCCGTAACGTGCTCGGCTGGGCCGGCAGCTGCGCGGGGCAGCACGAGCAAGGAGCAGCGCGCGTGGCGCTGCAGGTAGTCGGAGGTGCTGCCGAGCACCAAACGCTTGACTGGACCGTAGCCGCGTGAGCCGACCACGAGGATGTCAACCTGATCGCCGAAGGCGGCCAGCTCCTCACCCGCGAGGCCGTACACCGCGTGACCCTCGACGCCGGGCAGCTCTTTCATGCGGCCGTTTGCCTCTTGGATCATCACCTCGATGCTCTCCCCGATCGGGGGGGTCATGAGCCCGGTGTAGGCGTAGGTCGGGATCGAGACGACTTCCAGCGCGTGAACTGCAGCCCCGGTCGGGGCTGCAAGCTCCCGTGCCAACGCGAGCGCCGCCTTGCTCTCCGGCGAGGCGTTGTACGCGACACCGACCTTGGCGATCGAGGTGGGGTGCTCAGCGTAGCCGCGGGAAGCGATCGTGACCGCGCAGGGAGCGCCGTTCAGCGCCGCGCGTGTGTCATCGCCGAGCATCGCACGGCCGAAGGCGCCGTGGCTGCAGGAGCCGACGACGATCAGGTCGGCGTTCTGTTCCTCGGCCTGTTCGTGCAGACCGCGACCGGGGCTCATCGACACGATGCTGAGCAGATCCGCTTTCACATTTGCCGCGACACGCTCCCGCTCGAGCAGCTTGTGGGAGTCCTCGCGCTCCTCTCTCACCAGGCCGGGCGCGATGGCGCGGGATGGGCGCAGATCGCCGCTGTGGACGTGGGCGAGCGTCAGCTTACCGTCGGGGTCTGTGAGCTGGGAGGCAAGTGCCATGGCGTCGCGGCCATTGGGTCTGCCGTCTACTCCCACGAGCACGTTCTTGAACATCACGGGTCTCCTTTTCGGGGTCGGCTACACGCTAGCTCCCACACGGTCCCACGCCATCCGGTAGCGCCCCTGCAAAACCTGCGGTCTATTACTGAGCGTGCCTTCGCGGAAATCGGAGACGAACACGCACCCGCCGATGCCGCGCGACAAGCGTGGCTGGCAGGTGTCGCCCGCGCCCGATGGGCGCGGGACGCCAGAGCAGGCGCCTCGAGATCAGTCGGCTCTCACGAGGCACTGGCGGTCAAATCCCCGCGCACCTCTCGCAGCAAGCGCGTATCTACGTCGTAGACGAATCCGCGTGCCGTACCTCCTCCCAGCAAGAACGACGAGCGGTGGATACGCAGCAGCGACTGCCTCACGTCGGCATCGACGTCGGTGAACGACTCGATCGCAAACGCCGGCGCTACGCCGGTTGCGTCTTGAAGGGATGCACGGAATCCGTCGTCGGTGAGCTTCTGCATCCCGCAGTCCGTGTGGTGGACGAGCATCACGTGACGGGTGCCCAGCACGCGCTGGGAGATAGCCAGCGAGCGAATCACGTCATCGGTTATGACTCCGCCGGCGTTGCGAAGGATGTGCGCGTCGCCGAACGCCAGACCCAGTGCGGCGAACACATCCACGCGCGAGTCCATGCACGTCACAACGGCGAGCTGCCTCGCCGGACGGATATCGACGTGCCCAGTCGCGCCCCCGGCGGCGAAGCGCGCGTTGTTCTGCACCAGCTCATCGATCACATCCATCTAACGGGCCTCGATACGTTGACGACTACTTGGATTGATCTGTAGATCTTCGCTTCACCGAGCACGCCGGGTCAAGTCGCCGCAGCTCGGTTACAGTCGAGCTGTGATGCGACCATTCGTCCGGGAAGACTACTCGGCGCCGGCGAGCTCGCCGAGGACCGCTTGAGACTCGGTGAGGCTTGAGGTCAGGATCTGCTTGGAGACTTCCAGGAGCTGGAAGATGCGGGGGTCGCGGACGGTGTAGTAGACGCTGGTACCGTCGCGGCGGCCCTCCAGAATGCCGTGCTTGCGCAGCACCCCGAGGTGCTGGGAGGTTCCACTTGAGTCCATCTGCAGCTCATTCTGCAGAGCGCCGACGCTGCGCTCCCCGTCTCTGAGAAGCTCCAGGATGCGCACTCGCACGGGATGTCCGAGGATGCGGAAGAAGTCGGCCTTCATCTGGTAAACGGCGCGGCGCTGGACAGCCTCGGCCGCGGCGTTGTCTTGTGAACGCGAACTCATGTGGGCAGGTTTCTTGGCTGATGGTGGGGTCATGGTACTGGCGGCGAACGGAATCGTAATTGCGTCATGAGTATGGAGTACTCGACGACGCTACCGGGTGATCTTATTGATATGTAGTCTTAGAAGGCTACAATATTAGCAGTGTTCATCGTGCTGACCAGGCTCTTGCGAGCCGTGGCGGCGCTTTGGATTATCGACGCTCGCCTGGAGCAGGTGTCCCCAACGCCGCACGCAAGAAGCTGACGGTGCGCTCCCATGAGCGCTGCGCGGCTTGCGCGTCGTAGGTGCCCAGGCGGTTGGTGTCGTTGAAGAAGGCATGCCCGGCGCCTGTGTATTTGTCGAAGGTGACATCCACGCCAGCGTCACGCAGCTCCGTTTCCAGGGCCTGGGCGTCCTTGAGTGAGACGAACTCATCAGCGGTCCCGAAGTGCCCGAGGACGGGACCTTTGATGTTGGAGAAGTCCGGCTTGCCGTGGGGCATCACGTAGTAGTAAGTGACGGCGGCGGTGATCTGCGGGCAGGTGGCTGCCGCCCACAGGGAAAGACCGCCGCCCAGGCAGAAGCCGACCGCTCCAACGCCGGGTCCTTCAACGCCGGGCTGGGAGGCGAGGAACTCCACGGCGCCGCGCATGTCCTGCTCGGCCTGGTCCATCGAGAGCGCCATCATCTTCTGTTCTGCCTCGCTCGGCTGGGTGGTGCTCTCGCCCCGGTAGAGGTCGGGGGCGAGCGCGAAGAACCCCTCGCTGGCGAAGCGGTCACAGACGGAGCGGATGTGCTCGTCAAGGCCCCACCACTCCTGTAGGACGATTGTCGCTGGGCCGCTTTTCGCGGCGGGTACTGCTAGGTAGCCGGGTGCGGTGCCGGCGCTGGTGGGGAACTCGATGTCAGGCATTTGTGGCTCCTTCGGTGTCGATGTGTCGCCCGATTGGCTCGGCCGACAGGGTGTCAGGATTCTCAACTGAAGATCGGCGCGGGGTCGGGTGCTCGGCTACCTCGCGCATGAGGCCGAGCAGGGCGTCGGCGATCTGCCGCGGGTTTGGCGGGCAGCCGGGGATGCGCAGGTCGACCGGCAGGATCTCCTCCAGCGGCCCGGCGAGCTGGGCCGGATCTCCGAGCACGGCGCAGCCGATCGCGCAGTCTCCGAGCGCGGCCACCAGGCGCGGCTCTGGCATCGCCTCGTAGGCGCGGTGCAGCGGCTCCACCATGCGGGTCGTGATCTGCCCGGTGACTAGCAGCACGTCGGCATGGCGAGGAGAGGCCACGAGGTTCAGCCCGTGACGCTGCAGGTCGTAGTAGGGGTTCGCGGTCGCGGTCAGCTCGTGCTCGCAGCCGTTGCACGAGCCGGCGTCGACGTGGCGCAGCGCCAGCGATCCTCGCCGGCTGGGGGCTGGCAGCGCGATCTCGCGCCGGACGGCCTGGAGGTGCTTGAGCAGAACGAACATCGCTTTAGCGATCCGCGCAGGCGTAGCAGAGCTCAAAGCTCTTGTTGATCAGTGGGAAGTCTGGGAGCAGGTTTTCGCGGGACGCGTGCGCGAGCGCGGGCCAGTTGGCATATGAGCCGGTGCGCAGATGCAACCGGCCGACCGTGTGCCCATCGGTCTGTACGGCACACACCGTCTCCCCGCGCGGGCTCTCCACGCGCGCCACGCCGATGTCGCCCGCCCCGATGTTCAGGTTCTTTACGCCACCGGGCGCGAAGTTGCCGCTCAGCAGCTCGTCTAGGATCGCGAAGCTCTGCACGAGCTCGACCTCGCGCATGTCAAGGCGCGCGGCGACATCGCCGCTCGCCCGCTCGGGCGCCGCGGGGACGAACTCGCCGTAGGCGAGTCGCGGGCTTTCGCTGCGGGTGTCGTGACGCACACCGGCGGCACGAGCGGACGGGCCGACCGTGCCCATACGGATCGCGTCGTCCTTGGTGAGCGTCCCGACCTCGCCGAGTCGATCCTGCACCGAGGCTGCGAAGCGCAGCTCGCGCCACATGCCTCGCTGCTCCTCGTCCAAGGCCCGTAGCTCCTCGCGCGCCGCTCGCGCGTCAGCCCCTCCGATCCGCAATGTGCTGGCAGCAAGTGCCACAGTGTCGAACAGGAAGCGGTGGCCGGCGAGGCGCTGGTTAAGTCGCTGCGCGCGCTCCTTGAACGCCGCGAACGCCATTGACCCGGGCGCGAACCCGACACCAGCGCAGACAGCGGAGACGTCATTGAGATGGTTGTAGAGACGCTCGAGCTCGAGCAGCAGCGTGCGAGCACGCCGCAAGTGACGGTCGGGCGCCAACCCGAGCGCGGACTCGCACGCCTGCGCATAGGCCACGGTGTTGGTCACGGCACACGCGGCACAGGCACGCTGGGCGTAGCGCAGCCCCTCGGCGAGCGGGCGGCCCTCAGCGGCCACCTGCAGCCCGCGGTGCTTGTAGAACAGGCGCAGGTCGAGGTGCAGGATGCGCTCGCCCACGACGGTGAAGCGGAAGTGGCCGGACTCGATCACGCCGGCGTGGATCGGCCCGACCGCGACCTGATAGGCGTCGTGGCCCTTCGCGGGAACCGTCCATGCCTCGGCTGCCGCGGGATGCTCCAGCAGTGGTCGCAGTGGCTCGTGCCCGTCAAAGCGCAGACCGTAGGAGTCGTGTGCCTCGCGCTCGTCCCAGCCGGCTGGGACGAACAGGTCGATGAGCGTGTCGATCGCCCCCGAGGGCACGGGCGCACTGATCACGTGCTCCAGGCCCGCTCGCGTAAAGATGCAGTTCACCTGAAGGCCCTGTGCCCCGTCGCTTGCGAACAGCCCACAGAAACGTCCGCCCGCTTGCGCTTGGCGCTCGCACGCCGCACGCCACTGCGGCGGTGTGACCAGCTCTACCCGTGCGGGCGTGAGTGCCGGGACGATCGCTCGCTCGCGGCTGCTCACGCGATGCCTCTCATCAAGCTCGCCCCGGCGTGGGAGTCGGCGAGCAGGTAGGCGCCGACCGAGAGCGCCAGCAGACCCAGGGTGAGTCCGACGGTCAGCCGGCCGGTGAGCCGCACCGTGCGCCCGGAGCGCCAGCGATGCCCGTGGCTCTCGCCGGCGAGCGTCTCGATCAGCGCGTGTGCGAGGCCGAGGAACCCGAGCGCCATCAGCACCGCGGCGATCGAGACGACCGCGATCTGGTGCGCGACGATCCCGCCGAGCAGGATCAGCAGCTCGCTGAAGAACAGTGGCGAGGGCGGCAGGCCGCTGAGGGTCGCAAGGCTGATCCCGGCGCCGGCGGCGACCGGCGTGCTGAGCCGCGCGAGCCCGCGCGGGGCGCGGTGAGCGCTTGCCGGGTCGTGGCGCAGCAGTGGGATCGCCGTGTAGAACCCGAGCGACTTCGCCAGGGCGTGCCCGGCGAGGTGGATGATCACGCCAACCGTCGCCAGCGGTGAGGCAAACCCGATCCCGAGCGCGAGTATTCCCATGTGCTCGAGACTCGAATATGCGAGCAATCGCTTCCATGCCATCGGCCGCCACAGGAAGGGGACCGCGATCGCCAGCGACGCGAGGCCGAATGCGAGCATCAGATGGTCGGCGAGATGATGCGGGACCGCGACACCGAGCGTCAGCACCACACGCCACGCGATCAACATGACCGTCGGCAGCAGAGCGGCGGAGAGCAGCGCGCTGACAGGCGGCGGCGCCTCGCTGTGTGCGTCGGGCAGCCAGTTGTGTACTGGCGCCCAGCCGATCTTCGTGGCGAGCCCGACGAGAATCAGGATCAGCGCGAACAGCGCCGTTTGGTGGGGCAGGCCACGGGCGTGCCGCGCGATGCTCTGCCAGTCGAGGGTCGCGAGTGTCCCGCCGTGTGGCGCCAGCCCGGCGAACAGGATCAGGATGCCCAGCAACGCGACGGCAAGCCCGAAGGTCGTGAGCACCAGGTACTTCCAGCCGGCCTCCAGCGCGTTGCGCCGTCCGCTGTAGGCGACCAGCAGCGCCGAGGCCCCAGTCGTCGCCTCGATCAGCAGCCACGCCACCCCGAGGTTCTTCACCAAGGCGAGCGCGAGCAGCGCAGCCCAGAAGAGGTAAAACGCGGTGTAGTACCAGGCGCGCGCCCGACGCGCGGTGAACAGGCTCTTACCCGCACCGGCGAGGTAAGTCGGCGAGACCATCGCGCTGCACCACCCGACCACCGCGATCACCGCGAGAAAGCACGCGCCGGCGCGGTCAAGGACAAACCAGGAGCCGTGCAGCCCCTGCGCACCATGAACGATGCCGAGCACGCTCGCCGTGAGCGCCACCGCGGCGCTGATGCTCGCGCCGATCAGGTTCACGCGATCGGCGCCGGGAGGGGTGCGAGGCAGTCGCACCAGCAGCGCTCCGACGACCGGCACGGCCGGCACGGCGATCAGGAGCACGTCAATCACGCAGCGCCTCCAGCAGAGAGCTGTCGCCGCTACCGAGCTGCTCGTGAATCTTCGCCGCGAAGGCCGCCGCGACCGACACGATCACCACCAGATCGAACACGAGTCCGAGCTCGATGAACACAGGCAGACCGCCGGGCAGCGACAGCCCGGCGAGATAGATCCCGTTCTCGGCGATCAGAAACCCGAGCGCTTGGAAGAGCACCGCGCGGCGCACGACCGCGGTCAGGATGCCGAGCGCCAGCACGCCGACCGCGGCGTGTTCCACGCCGGCGCCATTCAGGCCGAAGCGCGGGATCAACTGCTCGATCGCGAGCGCCGCGGCCACAGCGATCGCCAGGCGCGCCAACGCTGGGAGCTCGGTGGCGATCAGGCGCTCCTTGCGAGCACGACGCACAGTCAGGAGCAGGAGCGCCGGGAGTACGAGTGCCTTTGCGATCAGCACCGTTCCCGTCACCGCGAGCGCGGTCGAGGTATGCGACTCCTGCGTGAGCGCGTAGAGGCCAAGCCCGAGCGACTGTGCCGCGACCAGCGCAATTGCCAGGGAGCGACGACGCACCACTATTACCGCCAGCGAGCTGACGACCAACCCCCACGTCACCGCGCCGGTCATCCGCCACCCCCGGCGAACCAGCTCGCCAGTCCCAGCAGACACAGCGCCGCCCCAGACCCCAGCAGCAGCGGCACGCGCAGCACCCGCATCTTCGCCTGCACGGTCTCGCACACCGCCAGCGCGACGCTGAGCGCCAGCACGCCACCGCCGAGCACCGCGAGCTGCGCCACGAACGGTCCCGGGTGAGGTATCAACAGCTCACACGCGAGCACCAGCATGATCCAGTGCCGCGCCGCCGCCGACCACTGCAGGTAGGCCAGCTCACGCCCCGCGTACTCCAGCAGCGGCCCCTCGTGAACCATCGTCAGCTCCAGGTGGGTGTCGGGATTGTCAACCGGCTGGCGGCCGGTCTCGGCAACGATCACCAGGCAGAACGCGAGCGCCGCCGCCCAATGCGCCGGCCTTGCCCACACTTCGGGCAACGTGGCCGCGTGGCTCACCGACAGCAGATCGGTGCTGTGAAGCGGCAACGCGAGCAGCACCAGCACCAGCAGCAGCAGCCCCTCGACGAACACCGAGAACATCAGGTCCCGCGCGGCGCCCATCAGGCCAAACGCACCCGCGGTATCCCACGCCGCGAGCGTCATCGCAAACCGCGCGAGCGCCAACAGGCCGACAAGCACCAGCGCGTCGTTACCCAGCCCCCAGTCAGGGGCGTGCCCGCCGATCGGCAGCAGCAACAGCACCAGCGCGGTAGATGCAACCGCGACCGCCGGTGCCAGCGTGTAGATCAACGTGTGGGGCTCTGGCGCCACCCCGGACTTACCCCACAGCCGGCGAAGCTCGCGGTAGGGCTGTAGAACCGGTGGTCCACGCCGGCCCTGTAGGCGAGCCTTCAGATGCTGGATCAGCCCGACGATCGCCGGTGCGCCCAGCACGCCACCCGCGACCTGCACCACACCCGCGATCAGGGTTGCGAGGCTCATCCCAGGACTCCGGTTCGAGCGAGCGCCAAGAGCAGTCCAAGCAGCGCGAGGAGGTAGATCAGATAAGCGCGCAGACTGCCCGACTGCACGCTGCGCGCGATCCCCGCGGCACGTAGCGCCCCGCGCGAGACCGGGCCGTAGAGCAGCGTGTCAAACAGGTGCGGGACCTCAGCTTGATAGGTGACGGACTCAACGACACCCAGGGAGGAGATCACCCGCACCTCGCGCTGCGGGCGCAAGAGCGCCTCCAGCACGAGACGCAGTGGCTTGGTGAACCCCGCCGACGTCCACGCAAGCCCCGTTGCCGGGGGCTGGCCACACGTCCACGTCGGGGCCGGCGCGGCACGACGGCTACGGGCCAGTCTCACCAGCGCACTCACGAGCAGCACGAGCGCCAGCGCAAGCGCGAGCGTCGGCAGCGACCCGGTGCCGGGCACGTTCAGCCCTGCGCCCTCGTGCAGCCTCACCCGCCCCGGCCCCAACGCGGCGAGCGTGGGAACCAAGAGCCCGGGCAGCACGCCCAGCGCCACGCACGACCCGGCCAGGAAGACCATGCTCGCCCGCATCCCGACCGGCACCTCGCTGGCTTCGGCGCACTCGGAGCGGCGGGGCAGGCCGAGCAGCACCAATCCGATCACCTTCACGAAGCAGTACACCGCCAGCGCCGCGGTCCCGGCCAGCGCCGCGGTCGCCAGCGCCCCGGCGAGCGCAACCCCAAGATGGCTCGCAACGCCGAGGTGCAGCAGCGATTGCAGCGTCAGCCACTCCGAGGCAAACCCGTTCAGCGGGGGCAGCCCGGCGATCGCCATCGCACCGAGCGCGAACGTGGCGCCCGTCCACGGCATCCGCCGCAACAGACCCCCCAGCCGGTCGAGCTCCAAGCCGCCGACAGCCTTGCTGAACGCTCCGGCGCCGAGGAACAAAAGCCCCTTGAACAGCGCGTGGTTGAGCGCGTGCAGCAGCGCGGCCGCGAACGCGATCGCGCTCCACATGGGCTGCCCGATATCGCGGAAGACGAGCGACGCTCCCAGCCCAAGCGCCACGATCCCTACATTCTCGATCGAGTGAAACGCCAGCAGCCGCTTGAGCTCGTGCTGAAACAGCGCGTAAAGCACCCCCCCAACCGCGGAGAGCGCGCCGATCGCCAGCAGCGTCAGACCAACCCACAACGGCACCGGCCTGTCCCAGATGAACAGCACGCGGATCAGCCCGTACAGCGCGAGCTTGATCATCACCCCCGACATCAACGCCGACACGTTCGCTGGAGCCAGTGGATGCGCGCGCGGAAGCCACGAATGCAACGGCATCGTCCCCGCCTTGGTCCCAAACCCGACGATCGCCGCCGCCGCGACCAGCGCGCGCAGGCCGCCGCCGTGTAGCGGTGCACCGCCCAACGCGCCGTGGGCTGCAAGTACGAGCATGCTGGCCCAGACCCCGATCCCGCCCAGATGCGTGATCGCCAGGTATGCGAAAACGTCGCGTCGCGCCCGCTCGTCCTGGCGCACGACGAGGATCACGCTCGCCGGCAGCAACGTCATCAGCTCCCAAAACCCCAGAAACGTCGCAACGTCACGCGCTGCCACCAGCCCCACCAGCGCCGCGCAGAACACGCCGCTCAACGCAGCGACCGCACGCGGATGACGCACGTCTCGCAACGCATCGCGTGCGTAGATCGCGGCCGGCACCGCGATCAGCGCCAGCACCACAAGGAAGAAGCCACTCAACCGATCGACCCCGAACGCTGGCGAGAAACTGCTCCGAAACCGGACGCCAAGGGAAGGCGCGCCGAACAAGATGGCTGCACCGGAAACACCTACCGCTCCCATACCCACCGCCTGCAGCGCGAGCGCCAATCGCCACGTCCTGCTCGCCAGCGCGAACAGGACACCGCACCCGAGTACGGCGGCGCCCGCAACGCACACGACCCCAGTGGCGCTCATCGCACGGCACCACACCGCTGGAGGGCGCTCATGACTGCGCGCCCTCCGCGCGGCCGCGTCGATGCGGCCTCTCCGCATCTAGCTCGCTCAACAGCACGCGAGAGTCCTCAAGATTGGCCATCAACAGCTCGTGCGCGAGCGCCAGCAGCCCCAATACACGCGGATCCTTAATCCGACAGCGCACGGTGGTACCCACCTTGCGGCTCTCAAGCAACCCCTGACGTCGCAACACAGTCAGATGCTGCGACACGCCGCTCGAATCAAGCTCAAGCGCCTCCTGCAACTCTCCAACCGTGCGCTCGCCGCTGCCCAACACCTCGAGCAGGCGGATCCGCGCCGGATGGCCGAGCGTACGAAACAACTCCGCCTTCAAACGATAGACCGGGTCGCCGCGCACATCGGCGCCCGCGCGGACAGGACCGCGAGCCCCGGTCACGAGAGACCTCGATCGCGACACTCCAACCAAGACTCTGGCGTTAGACTCATTAACGCAGGAGGGTAGTCGATCCAAAACATCGGGATCTGTAAGCTTCAAATTCAATGAGAAAGATGTACTCAGGGCCGGCGACCGGCGGCCCCCGCTGGTCGCCGTCTACCCTTCCAACGTCATGACCTCCCGTCGCGGTTCAACCGCAGCTCCACCGTCGCCGCCGGCAGACCTCAGCGCTGTCCACGTGCGCGCGGACCCCGTGTATGTCGTCAAGGCCCAGCTCTTCCGCGTACTCGGTCATCCGGTTCGCATTCGCATGCTCGAACTCCTCATCAACGGCGAGCGAGCTGTCGGCGACCTCCAGGCGGAGCTCAATCTCGACTCCAGCGGTACGTCTCAACACCTTGCCGCACTACGCCAACAAGGAGTCCTCGAAAGCCGCCGGGCGGGCACCAGCGTCTACTACCGCATCAGAGACCCGCGCGTCACGCAGCTCCTCGCCGTCGCGAAACAGATCCTCACCACCGCCCTCTCCGATTCGCACGCGCTGCTCAGTGACCTCGCCGACGAGCCAACGCCGCAGTCGCGACGACGCTAGCCGAGCAGGCCGGCTCGACCGAGCCGGCAACCTGCGCGCGCTCGGCGGCGACTGATGCACTGCGCACGACCATCTCGCCCGGCCGAGGGCGTCCTCGACCTCGTGGCAGCAACTCTCGTGGAACGCCGAACCATTAGGTAGCCCGAGCTCGAACTGCGAGACCTCGCACATTGACGCTCGGATCCGTCAGGCATGTGGTTCACGCCGTCTGCGTCCGTGCGCGGATCCCGGGCGCGGGGCGCTCGTCGTCGTCGAGTATCGGCGCCAGCGCTCGCCGGGCCTCCTCGATGCTCCAGCCTTTGCGTGCCGCATAGTCCTCCAGCTGGTCGGCGTCGATGCGACCGACGCCGAAGTAGCGGGCGCCGGGGTGGGCGAGATAGAGCCCGGACACCGATGAGCCGGGGGTCATCGCGCAGCTTTCGGTGAGTTCGATCCCGGCG
>DASRKZ010000081.1:0-7174 GCA_035648675.1 Solirubrobacteraceae bacterium | reverse complement strand
TGTGGCGGCTCAGCTGCTCGCCGGGACGTAGGCCGGGAAACGTGAGCGAGCGCGACCAGGCGATCCGCGTTCCCGAGCCGCTGCCTTGGAGCGGCAGCGTGAAGTCGCTTGCGAGGGTCCCGAACAGGCGTGTCTTTACGCGCACGGGAACATCTACATCGCCGTGTGCGTCGTGGGGCTTGCCGGTCACCCGCATGCTGGTGGTGGTGGCGGTGGTGAGCGCGCCTTCGTACACATTCGCGAACTCGCCAGGCGTCAGCGCGCGCCGGGATTGGGTATCGATGTCGGCATACATCGCCGCGTAGTCGCCCTTCGCCCACGCGGTGGTGAACCGCGCGGCGAGGTTATGCGCGTAGGAGGGGGAGTGGTTGGCGCCGGCGATCGCACCGATCACGAAGGCCACGCCCGCCAGCGCGACCACGGGCCGAGCACGGCGGCGCCGGCGGCTCTGGGCATCGTCTTGCCGGCCAGGCTGTTGTCGACCGGAGGGGCGGCTGGGTGTGGGCGTGGAGCTCACGACCCCCTCCCGGTGCGGATGTCCACCTCTGGGCACGGTAGAACATGCGCAGTGACACAGCTCGACTGGATCATCGTCGCGTTTGCGGCCATCCTGGCCGGCTTTGGCTTCCGGCGGGGCTTCATCGTCGGGGTGCTCTCCTTCGGCGGGTTCGCGCTTGGTGCATTCCTCGGGACTCGCCTGGGGCCTCTTCTGCTTCCGCGCGGATCCTCCTCGCCATACGCCCCCGCCTTCGGGCTGCTCGGCGCGCTGCTCGCCGGCGCGATCCTCGCAAGCGGACTGGAGGGACTGGGGTTCAAACTGCGGCGCGCCCTCTTCCTCCCGGGTCTGGGCATGCTGGACGGCTTGCTCGGCGCGGCGCTCGGCGCGGCGCTTGGTCTGGGCATCGTCTGGATCCTCGCAGCCGTCGCGGCGCAGACGCCGGGCCAGGATCAGCTGCGCGCGGACATCCAGCGCTCGGCCGTCCTGCGCGAGCTCAACCAGCTGCTGCCGCCGACGGGCTCGATCCTGAACGCGCTCGCGCGGCTCGACCCGTTGCCGTCGATCACCGGCCCCTCACCGGATGTCGCCGCGCCGCTGCCCCGGATCGGGCGGGAACCGGGCGTGCGGGCGGCCTCACGTAGCGTGGTGCGGGTGCTCGGCACCGCCTGCGGGCTGGCGATCGAGGGTTCGGGCTGGGTCCTGCAGCCGGACATCGTGATGACCAACGCGCACGTCGTCGCCGGCGAGCAGGACACGACCGTCGAGGTGGGTGGCTCCTCGCCGACCCTGCCCGCCCAGCCGGTGGCGTTCGACCCGACCGACGACATCGCCCTGCTGCGCGTCCCCGACCTCTCCGTGCCCGCCCTCAGCCTCGTCTCCGAACCGGCCTCAGGCATCCCCGGTGCGATTCTCGGCTACCCCGAGAACGGCCCCTTCGACGTGCAGCCCGGGCGCATCGGGCGCACGCAGGACGTGATCACCCAGAACGCCTACGGCCAGGGCCCGGTCACGCGGCTGCTCACGCCGTTGCGCGGCCTCGTGCGCCCCGGTAACTCCGGAGGCCCCCTCGTGGACGGCGCCGGAGATGTGCTGACGACGGTGTTCGCCGGCACCGTCGGCGGCACCCCTCGCGGGGGCTACGGGGTCGCCAACGCCACGGTCGCCCACGCGCTCACCGAGGTGGATCGGGCGAGTCCGGACGCCCAGGTGAGCACCGGGCCTTGCACCGCGGGGTGAGGGGCGAGAGCGAGGTGAAGGAGAGGGGGCGTGGCCGCGGGAGATCTGTGTATCTCTTTACGCGATGTGTGTAACTATAGCTATACACACCGCGTAACTTGTTACAACACCCGTGCCCGTGCCCGTGCTGCGCCCGGGCGCTCGGTCTTCGACACCTCAGGTCCCCGCCGGGGCTGGGCGGGGCCCGGCTCGAGGGCGCGCGACGCGTTTGGGTTTCTTCGCGACGGTGACGGGCTCTGTCTTGTTGGTGGCCGCAGACTGTCGCGTGGGCGTCTTGGGCTTGTCGATCGCGGTGCGCTTACGCTCGCGTGCGTCCGCGCGTTCACCCATGCCGGCGATACCGGCGCCCGGCGTCTGTGCGTCGATCGCCCCCTGGAGGGTGACGAGGCGGCGTACGAGCTGGGTTCGGACTTCCTCCAGCTCGGCGACGCTCGGGAGCGTCGGACCCATCCCTCGGCGGGTCTGGGTGGGTGCCGGCGCGAGGCCGGGATACCCGGCTTCGAGTTCTCCGAGCGTCCGCTCGAGCCCCGCGATCTGGGTGCGCAGCAGGCGCCGGCGCTCGGCGGCCTCGTCGACGGGCCGGGAGGAGGAGTCGGAGGCCACGTAGAGGGCGGCGGCGACCTCGCGGGGGTCAACCCCGGTGGCGTGCGCCTCGCGGGCGGCGTCGGCCGCGATCGTGCCTACGGCGGAGGGCTTGTGGGGGGTGGAGGCGACGAACGTGCCGCTGCCCTGCTGGCTGTCGATCAGGCCCTCGTGCTCGAGGCGCTGGTAGACGGCGCGGACGGTGTTGACGTTCACGCCGATCGCCTCGGCGAGGTCGCGTAGTCCCGGGAGGCGCTGGCTGGGCTTGAACCTGCCGTCACGGATCCGCGTGCGGAGTGCCCACGCGAGCTGCACCCCGATCGGAACCTCGGCGTCGCGGTCGATCGCGACGTCGAATCCCTCTAATGAGATCGTTTGGAACTGTTTGTTCATGTCTCTCACGTTAGCGCCGGCAACCGCTAATACACAGTGTGCTGGTCAACTAGTACACTAGCGCTGTGGCGCGATCCCACACCGATAGTGGAGGCCTCGCCGGACGAGGGATGCTCCCGGCGAGGAACGCGCTCGAGGAAGTCGGGGATGTGATGCTGTTGACGGGCAGGACGATCTGGTCCGCCCTGCGTCCCCCATATCCCTACGGTGGGGAGTTCGTCGCGCAGTTCCTGTTCGCGCTGAGGTTGTGCTGGTTTCCGCTGCTGGTGTCCACCGTCGCCATCAATTACGGGGCGCCGGGTCTGGAGGCGGCGAACTTTCTGACGATCTTCGGCGCGCTCGACCGCCTCGGCGGGTTCTTCGTGCTCGCGGCGATCCGCGAAATCGGCCCCCTGATCACCGCGATCGTGCTCGCGGGCGTGGCCGGCACCGCGATCACGGCGGATCTGGGAGCGCGGAAGATCAGGGAGGAGCTCGATGCGCTGCAGGTGCTTGGCGTGGACCCGATCAAGAACCTGGTGGTCCCGCGCTTCCTCGCGCTGATGCTCGTCACCGGCCTGTTCAACCTCTACGCGCTGCTGTTCGGCATCTTCGGCGGCATCCTCGCGGCGCTCACTTATGAGCAGCCGCTGGGGCCATTCTGGAACACGCTGTTCGCCAATGCATCGGTCACCGACCTGTGGGGGTCGGTGCTGAAGACGACGATCTTCGGGGCGATCATCGCGATCGTGTGCTGCTACAAGGGCATGACCGCCTCCGGTGGCGCCGAGGGCGTGGGGCGCGCGGTCAATCAGGCGGTCGTCATCTCATTCCTCGGGATCGGCGCGTTTAACACGGTGTTCACGCAGACGTTGCTGGCGACCCATCCGAACATCCTGGTGATCAAGTGAGCGAACTGTCGGCGATGCCGCGGGAATGGATCACCGCGACCGGGGAGATCGCGGGGTTCACGGGCAGGGTTATGCGTGATGTGTGGGGCCTGCGTGTGCTCCGGTTCTTCGGCGAGTCGCTGCGCCAGTCGGGCATCCTGATCGTCTCCTCGACGCTGGTCATCTGGGGACTGGTGTTCATCGTCGGGCTCGGTACTTGTGGCGTGGAGGGCGCGTACTTCACCGAGGCCCAGGGCGCGCCCGCCTATGCCGGAGTGTTCACCGCGTGGTGTGATCTGCGCGAGGCCGTGCCGCTGACGTTCGGATACATGATGTCCGCGAAGGTCGGCACTGGGATCGTGGCCGAGCTTGGGGCGATGCGGATCTCCGAGGAGATCGACGCCCTGGAGGTGATGGGCATCAACTCGATGACATTCCTGTGCGCGACTCGCCTGCTCGCGGCGTGGCTGGTGCTCCCGTTCATGTACATCTCGGCGATCGGCATCGCCTACCTCGGCTCCTATCTCGCGGTCGTGCAACAGGTCGGGTATGTGTCATCGGGCGGCTACTTCTTGATCTTCTGGCAGTTTCAGAACCCACCCGACTTCCTGTTCAGCCTGATCAAGGGGATGTTCATGGCCACGGCGATCGTGCTCGTGGGGTGCTACTACGGCTACAACGCCAGTGGTGGGCCCGTGGGCGTGGGCACCGCCACGGCCAAGTCGATGGTGCTCAACCTGGTGCTCGTGAATCTGATCGGGATGCTCGGCACCGAGGTGTTCTGGGGCGCCAAACCGCGAGCGCCGATCGGCGGGTGAGGGGTGGCGTCCGTCGCCATGGTTGATCCCGTTCGCGATCCCGTCTCGCCCCCAACCGCTACGCTGGGCGCCATGTCGAAGACGCTGGTGATCGCTGAGAAGCCCTCCGTGGGGCAGGACCTGGCACGTGTGCTGAAGGGCCCGTTCCAGAAGAAGGAGGGTTGGCTGGAGGGCCCGGACCACGTGGTGACGTGGGCGGTGGGCCACCTGGTGCAGCTCGCCGACCCGGACGCGTATGACCCGAAGTTCAAGAGCTGGCGGATGCCGGACCTGCCGATCGTGCCCGACAAGTTCAAGCTGGTGGTGCGCGACGAGCGCTCGCGCAAGCAGATGACGGTCGTGACCGCCCAGCTGGGCCGCGAGGACGTGGGGGAGGTCGTGAACGCCTGCGACGCCGGCCGCGAGGGTGAGCTGATCTTCGCGTATCTGTTCGAGAAGGCGAACGCGAAGAAGCCGGTGAAAAGGCTGTGGCTGAACTCGATGACGAACGCGGCGATGAAGGAGGCGTTCAAAGGGCTGCGCCCGGCGAAGGAGTTCGCGAAACTGGAGGAGGCGGCGCGCTCGCGCTCGGAGGCCGACTGGATCGTGGGCATGAACGCCACGCGCGCGGCCACGATCCGGCTGCGGAGCTCGTTTGACGGCGCGGTGTCGCTTGGCCGCGTGCAGACGCCGACGCTGGCGATCATCGCCCGCCGCGAGGAGGAGATCAGGGCGTTCAAGCCCGAGCCCTACTGGCTGGTGGACGCGACCTTCGCGGCCGGACCGCTCGACGGCGCTCAGGAGAACGGTGAGGGGGCCGACGGTGACGCCGCCGACGGGGCGAACCCGGATCGCACCTACAGCGGTCGCTTCCACGCGGGGACGAAGCCACGGATCGCGAGCGAGGAGGAGGCGGTTGCGATCGTCGATGCCTGCGAGGGCAAGCAGGGGACGATCACGAAGCTGGAGAAGAAAAAGCAGAAAGAGCGCGCGCCGATGCTCTACGACCTGACGACGCTCCAGCGCGAGGCGAACACCCGCTACGGGTTCTCCGCGCGGCGCACCCTGTCGGCGGCGCAGCGGTTGTATGAGGAGCACAAGGCGCTGACCTATCCGAGGACGAACTCGCGCTACCTGACGACCGACATGGTCGAGGAGATCAAGCCGATCGCCGAGCTGGTCGGGGGGCAGGCCGAGTACAGGAAGGCCGCGGAGTACGTGACGGGACTGCAGGAGCTGCCCCTGGAGCGGGTGGTGAACAACGCGAAGGTGACCGACCACCACGCGATCATCCCGACGCGCTCCGAGCACGCGGTCGAGCGGATGGGGAGCGACGACAAACGCATCTACGACATGGCCGTGCGTCGCTTCCTGGCGGTGTTTCACCCGGAGGCGGTGTTCGAGAACACGAAAGTCGAGACGGTGGTGCCGGCCGGTCCGGAGGAGAAGGACGGCGGGTATGTGTTCCGTACGCGCGGCAAGCTGCTGTTGGTGCCCGGTTGGCGCGGGGTCTACGGCGAGGCGGGGGCCGATTCGGCGAAACCGGAAAAAGAGAAAGCCGGCGAGGAGGACGAGGGCGCCCACCAGCAGCTGCCGCGGTTGGAGCAGGGCGAGGAGGTCGAGACGCGCGCGATCAAGAACGCGCGCAAGGAAACGAAACCGCCCCGTCGCTACAGCGACGCATCGCTGCTCGGCGCGATGGAGACCGCGGGCAAGCTCGTCGACGACGAGGAGCTGCGCGAGGCGATGAAGGACTCGGGCATCGGCACGCCGGCGACGCGCGCGGCGATCATCGAGCGGCTGATCGCGGTGGGATACGTCGAGCGCGAGGGGCGCGCGTTGGTGGCGAGCGAGAAGGGCTTGAACGTGATCAGGCTGCTGAACGAGCACGCGCTGACCTCACCGGAACTGACCGGCAGCTGGGAGCACCGGCTGGGGAAGATCGAGCGCGGGGAGGACTCGCGTAAGGACTTCATGGGCGACATCGCGGGCTTCGCGCGGGAGACGGTGGCGGAGCTCGACGAGAAGCTGAAAGACGTGCGGATCCCCCGCGCGCACCTCGGACCGTGCCCGATCTGCGGGCACGAGATCGTGGAGAACCGCAAGGGCTACTCGTGCTGGGCGCGTAACGACGCCGGCTGCGGGTTCGTGATCTGGAAGAACAAAGCGGGGAAGACATTGCCGATCGCGATCGCGAAGGAACTGATCAAGACCGGCTACACGGTGCGCGCGGTGTCGGGCTTCAAAGGCCGCAGCGGCCGCTCCTTCCGGGCGCACCTGGCGATGAGCCAGACCGAGGACGGTAAATGGCGGGTGGAGTTCAACGAGGAGTGGGCGAAGGAGGGCGCGAAGCCCCCGGAGGCCGAGACGGACGCCGGTGAGGCCGAGACGGCGGGCGCCGCCGAGGTGCCCGCCGCCGCAAGCGCCGCGTAGCACCGAGGTCGTTCGCCGGTTGGCGGGGCGCGTCGGGTGGGTGCGCAAGGATGGGCGGTAGTGCCGATCACGCTGATCACAGGACCCGCGAACGCGGGGAAGGCCCGCGAGGTGATGAGCGCGGTGCGCGGGCACGTGGCCCACGGGGAGGAGCCGCTGCTGGTCGTGCCGACCCGCGCGGACGCCGAGCGCTACCGACGCGAGCTGGCGGGAGAGGGAGTGGTGCTGGGCGCGCGGGTGGAGCGCTTTGAGGGCCTGATCGGCGAGGTCGTGCGTCGCGCGGGGATCGGGCAGCCGGTGCTGGGGAGGGTGGCCCGCGAACGGGTGCTGGCGGCGATCGCTTCGCGAGGCGCGGTGGATGGGGA
>DASRKZ010000080.1:0-10252 GCA_035648675.1 Solirubrobacteraceae bacterium | reverse complement strand
GCCGACGCCCTTCCACTCCCCGCGATCGAGCAGCTCGAGTGCGACGACGGGGTTGATCGCCGTCTGCCAGACGACGGCCTGACTGGCGTACTCGCGCATCGTCGTCTCATTGTCGACGACGTGGTAGAGGTAGGTCGAGCGCGGCTGCCCGTCCTTGCCCGTCCCCGTCACCCAGGTCCCGGCGCAGGTGCGCCCGCTCATCCGCTCGCCGAGCGTCCCCGGGTCGGGCAGCGCGGCGACGACCACGTCGCGGGGGGCCACAGGAACGCCCCGCACCGGTACCGGCTCGGTGGAGTCGAGGCCGAGCTTGTGGAGCGTGGAGAGCACGTCGATGAACTCCTGGCCGAGCCCGTACTTGAAGGTCACGCGCTCGCAGTCGACCCAGCGGGGGATCAGGACGACCTCCTCGTGCTCGACGTTCACGCACTCGACCGGGCCGATGCCCTCGGGGAACTCGAACACCTCGGGCTCGGAGAACGGCGGCGTGGTGTAGAAGCCGCGCCCCCGCTCCCACACGAGCGGCGGGTTCAGGCACTCCTCGATCGTCGTCCAGATCGAGAAGGTCGGCGCGAAGTCATAGCCCTCCACAACGAGGTCGGCGCCATCCCGCACCCCGACTTCCTCGATGCCCGAGAACAGCTCCTCGGCGGCGTAGCGGGCGAAGATGTCCGACAGGCCGGGCTCCACGCCGATCCCCACCAGCGCCAGCAGGCCGGCCTGCTCCCAGGCCTCGTTGCGAGCGAGCTGGTACTCGCCGAGCATCGTCCCGGGCAGCTCGTGGGGACGCTCCGGATGGGGATGGGAGAGCGTCATCGCCATGTCGAGGTAGGTGACGCGCGCCTCGAAGGCCGCGTCGAAGACCGGCTCGTTGAAGCGGGGGTCGCACGCGTTCAGCACCGCGTCGGGCCGCACGCGGGCGATCAGCTCGACCAGCTCGGCCTTGCTCGAGGCGTCGACGCGCTCGGCGCTGAAGCGGTCGGGCTCCCCCAGGCGCTCCGCGACCGCCTGGGCACGCTCCTGGGCGACGTCGGCCATCACCACCTCGGTGAAGCTGGGGCGCCGCTGGGCGATCGCGGCAAACGCCGCTCCGACGCCGCCGGCTCCTACGACGAGCACGCGCATGCTCCAAGTGTGACACGCCTCACGTATGCTGCCCCGACCGATGGCGAGCACGCTCATTGACAGGCCCTCGACCTCTCCCGTCGACCGGCCCAAGATCCGCTGGCCCGCCTCTCCCTCGCTTGGGCGCGCGGAGCTCCTCTGGGTGATCCTCGCGGGGATCCTCCTGGCGGTGGCGACGACCTGGCCGCTCGTGCTGCACATGCCGAGCCGGATCGCGCCGGACCTCGGTGACCCGGTGCGCACCGCCTGGCAGATCGCCTGGGTGGGACACGCGATGCTCCACGACCCGCTGCACCTGTTCGACGCGAACGCCTTCTACCCCCACCCGCTCAGCCTCGCGTTCTCGGACTCGCTGCTCGGGTACGGCCCGGCGGCGTTCTTCGGCCACGGCACGGTCGCGGCGCTCGTTCGCTACAACCTGCTGTTCCTCTGGGCCTGGTCGCTGTGCTTCGTCGGCGCCTATCTGCTCGGGCGCGAGCTCGGCCTCGGGCGGCTCGCCGGCGGCGCCGTCGGCGTGGCCTTCGCCTACGCGCCCTACCGCGTGACCGAGGCGGGTCATCTCCATGTGATCTCCAGCGGCGGGATCGCGCTCGCGCTGTTCCTGCTGCTCCGCGGCTACCGGCGTGGCTCGATCAAGCTCGTCCTCGCCGGCTGGCTCGTATCGGCCTGGCAGGTGAGCCTCGGGTTCACGCTCGGCCTGCAGTACAGCTACCTGATCGGGATCCTCGCGCTGGTGGCGCTGTGGTACTGGTGGCGTGCCGGCCGTCCGGCGCTCCCCCGCCGGCTGGTGGCCGTGACCTGCGCCGGCGTGGCGATCTTCGGGGTGGTGGCGATCTACCAGGCGCGGCCCTACCTGAAGGTCGCCAACGAGTACCCGACGGCCAAGCGCACGCTGAAGGAAGTCAAAACCTATTCCTCCGGGCCGGCGGCGCTGCTGTCGGCCTCCTCGGAGAACCGCGTGTGGGGCCCGATCACCGCCCCCGCTCGCGAACACGTGCACTCCAAGAACGAGGACGTCTTCTTCCCCGGCGGCCTGATCCTCGTGCTCGCGGTGACCGGGCTGGCGACGGGTCTGTACACGCGTCGATTACGCATCGGGCTGGCCGCGGGGATCCTCACCTGCTCGATCCTCGCGATGGGCCTCGGGCTCACCGGCGCCGGCTATCCCTACCGCCTGCTGTTCGACTACGCCCCCGGCTGGGACGGCGTGCGGGTGCCGGGCAGGGTCTTCACGACGGCGACGCTCTTCTACGCCCTGCTCGCCGGCGCCGGCGTCCAATGGCTGATGGGGCGGATCGGAGGGATTAGATTCCCGCCCACCCAACGCAACTCGCTGCGCGGCCTCCCCAATCTGCTCGGCGTGGTATTGCTGATCGGGCTCCTGGGAGAAGGAGCGGGGCATCTCGGCCACCCGGTCGTGCCGCAGCCGGCGAAGGCGGAGATCGGGCTGCCGGGGCCGCTGCTCGACCTGCCCACCGACGGCGCCGCGGACCGCGTGTGGCAGTACTTCTCGACCGACGGCTTCTACAAGATCCCGGTCGGCAACAGCACCTTCGACATCCCCCAGATCGACGACCTGCGCGGTGGCATGAGCGGCTTCCCCGACAAGGCCAGCATCGAGAAGCTGCGCCACTACGGAATCCGCACGGTGGTTCTGCACCTGAAGCTGCCAAAGCTGCCGGGAATCGTCGGCTACGCGCTCGCCGAGCCGCCGAACGTCTATGCGGCGGCCGCCAAACCGGTCGCCGGCCTGGGCGTCAAGCGACGCCAGGCCGGCTCGCTCGTGATCTATGAAATCGGTCCCGGTCCCGCCGCCCTACACGGACACGATTGATGTTCACCAAGAAGCGCCTCGCGCTGATCGCGATCCTGCTCGTCGGGGTGTCCTACGCGACGATGATCCAGAGCTTCTCCTGGAATCAGGCCTCCCACTACGACCTGATCCGCTCGCTCGACAAAGACGGCACGACGATCGACGCCTACGCCGCGAACACCGGCGACAAGGTCAAATACAAGGGCCATACCTATTCTGCGCGCGCGCCCGGCCTGGCGCTGTTCGCGCTGCCGTTCTACGACGCGCTGAACCTCGTGGGCGCCGAATCGTGGACGGACGCACACGTGGCGCCGCCGAATCACCCGGGCGACGAGATGGTCTACCTGATCGGGTTGTGGGGCAACGTGCTGCCGGGCCTCCTCCTGCTGCTGCTCGTATGGCGCATGGCCGAGCGCTTCGCACCCGGCTACGGCGCCGCGACGGCGGTCACGCTCGGCCTCGGCACGATGGTGCTGCCGCTCTCGACGCTCCTGTTCAGTCACGTCTTCACGGCGTTCCTCGGCTTCGGGGCGTTCGCGCTGATGTTGCGCGAGCGCGACGGGCCTCCCAGCATGGCGCTCCTGGGGCTCGCCGGGTTGGCGATGGGCTATGCGGTCGCCTCGGAGTACCCGCTGTTCTTCGTCTCGCTCGTGCTCGGCCTGTACCTGCTCTCGCGCCGCGACGCGCTCACGGCGCCCTTGATCGCCGGACGCGCGGGGGCCTACATCCTCGGCGGCGTCGTGGGGATCGTGCCGCTGCTGCTCTACAACCACTATGCCTTCCACTCCTGGACGCACCTCGCCTACTCCGACGTGCCGCGCCAGCAGAAAGGCTTCTTCGGGATCGGCGCGCCGAGCCTGAAGGTCCTCTCCACGCTGCTGTTCGATTCGCGCGGCCTGCTCACGATCTCCCCCGTGCTGATCATGGGCGCAATCGGCGCCGTCATGCTCTATCGCCGCGGCAAACGCGCCGAGGCGCTGACGATCGGGGGCATCTGCCTCTGCTACGTGGGCTACAACTCCGGCTACTACCTGCCCTTCGGCGGCGGCTTCATGGGGCCGCGCTTCCTGACCACGATGCTGCCGTTCCTGGCGGTCCCGCTGGGGATCGCCTTCAAGCGCTTCCCGGGCCCCACGATCGCCCTCGCGGCGGTCTCGATCACAACGACGGTGATCGCGACGATCACCCACCCGCTCGTCGGCTATGAGACCGAGACCGTGGTCTGGGCGCGGTATCTGCGCCAGGGCTTCTTCCAGCCGACGATCGCCACCGCCTACGGGCTGGGACGCGGCTGGGGCGGGATCTGGCCGTTCCTGCTCGCCGCCGGCGGCGCGGTCGTCTTGGCGGCGTGGGTCACGCCGCGACTGCGCCTGTCGATCTCGGCGCCCGGGGTGGGTCTGGCCTGCCTGGCCGCGTGGGCGCTGTTCGCGGCGCTCGGCCCGACGGTGCTCGGGATCGACCACGCGGGCCTGGAATCGATCGTCAAGGCCGGGGACCACACGGCGCTGAGCACCGCCGCGCACCCGAGCTTCAGCTCCTATCCGCTGAAGACACTCGTGCCGATCGCCGCCGTCGCGGGCCTGCTGGCGCTCCTCGCCGTCTGGCTGCGCGACAGGCTGGGTGGCAACGAGCCGGGTGGCTACGCCGGTGGTTCCTCCGCATCGGCAGCTTCTTCTTCGCCCGAATCTCCGCGCACAGAGGGGTCCGCGATGATGTGAATGTCGACCACCGGCAATCCGTCCAGCAGGCGCATCGGCAGCGACCGATCGGTGCTCGACCAACCGAGCCGGCGCATGCCACGGAGCGGGGATGGTGCGCCGAGCAGCACGTAGGTGCTGCCGAGCGTGCGTGCCAGGCGGATCGCCACCGCCGCCACGTCGTCCCCCTGCTCGACGTGCAGCCGCACCCCGAGCATCGCCGACAGCCGTCGTAGCGCCTCCAGCCGCTCGCGATCCTCGGGGCTCGGGGGACGGCCGGCGGGGCGCACGACGAGCACGTCGAGAACGGCATCGAGGCGTTGGGCCGAGCGCCACGCCCGGCGCACCACCCGCTCGGAGTGCGGCGCGAGCGTCGCCAGCGCCAGCAGCCGCTCGGCGATCGCCTGGGGTCCCGCCTCCGGCGGACCGGGCAGTCCCTCCTCGTCGCGGCGTAGAACCGGGAGGGGGGCCCGCACGAGGCGCTTCACCTCGACATCCTCCGCCACCTGGCGCAGCGCCGTCTCGCGCAGCGCGGACAGGTTCTCGATCTTGAAGAAGTTGTTCAGCGCCGCCTGCACGCGCTCGGCCGGGTAGACCTTCCCCGCCCGCAACCGCGCGATCAACGTCTCGGGCGTCAGGTCTATGAGCACCACCTCGTCGGCCATCGACAGCACCTCGTCGGGGATCGTCTCGCGTACGCGCGCGCCGGTGAGCTGGGTGATCTGGTCGTTGAGGCTCTCCAGGTGCTGGACGTTGACGGTCGAGAACACGTCGATCCCAGACTCGATCACATCGCGCACGTCCTCGTAGCGCTTCTCGTGCTCGACACCGGGCGCGTTGGTGTGCGCGAGCTCGTCGATCAGGCACAGCTCCGGCCTGCGCGCGAGCACCGCCGGCAGGTCCATCTCCTGCAGCGGCGCGCCGCGATACTCCAGGTGCCGGCGCGGCACGATCTCCAGGCCCTCCGCCTGGGCCAGCGTCTCCGCGCGACCGTGGGACTCCAGGTAGCCGATCGCCACATCGCGCCCATTGTCGGCTTCGGCCGCGCCCTCCTGCAACATCCGATAGGTCTTCCCGACCCCCGGCGCCATGCCGATGAAGACCTTCAGATGCCCGCGGTCCGGTGAGGCCATGCGGGCATTGTCGCCGACGGCGACTCGGCGGCGCTGGTCCGTCGGTGCCTACGCGTGAACGGTGGCGGCTTGCAGCGCCTCGCGTAGGGCGAGAGCCTCGATCGCGTCGCGTGCGTTCTGCGGCGTGTCCTCGATCTTGCCTGCCCGCCAAGCGTCGGCGAAGTCTGCCGGCAAGCGTCCAGTGCGATCCTGGAAGTCCTCCGTGCGTGCCGGCAGGTCGTGGGGCTGCTCGCGGGGCTCTACGAAGCTGTCCAGGACGCGCTGGACCTCCTCGGTGGGGATGCGCAGCGCCGTCTTGCCGATGCGAATCGCGCGGATCTCGCCCCGCTCGATCTGGTTGTAGACCGTGCTCTTGTCCAAGCCGAAGTGCTCGGCGAAGTCCTTGATCTTCCAATACTGCCTATCGAAATCAGCCATTGCGCACCTCCAGCCGGCGATGTTGAGGAATCCAGATTATCAGAGATATCCTCTAAATCGACGGAATCGACACCAAGGAAACCAGTCTTTCAGGGGTCGCCTCAGCAGGCCTCTGGTAGAAACGCGCGATGTCGCACATCAGCACGTTCGTCTCGCGCCATTTCGAGGAGCTCCACGCGCTCCTCAACGCCTCGGGGTATCTGCTGGACTTCAGCGGACGCGAGCACCCACGCTATGCCGACCGTCAGCTGCTCCGGCGATACCGGCCACTGTATTGCGGCACAGCTCGGGCACGTGACCGTTAAGCTCACGCGTGCGATGCCGCTTTTCGACACCATCGAGGACAAATGCGCCAGCACCATAACCGTGACCGACGGGGAATCGAGAGGGCGAGGAAACTGTAATGCCTCATCACCGCGAGACTTACAATCATCTCAAAACATTAGAAATAGGAAGTCGGTTCGGAGAGTGGGGGACCGTGATGGGTGCTGCCTCACCAACGCTTGATTCAGATGGCTTCAGGACGGCTCGTTCCTTGGTGAGGTGCGACGTGTGCGGCCAGGAGAGCGAGCACCTCAACAACCGGCGCAATAACCCAGCTGTGCATTCATGTGGTTGTGATTGGCATCGAGGTAGAACGGAGGCTCAGCGAGCCAAAGGCCATAAGGCTGATGAGCTTCGCAAGATTTTGCAATGTGAGGATATCTCAAAGACTCCTGAGTACAAGATCTTTGAACAGATCCAGCTAAAGATGCTCAAGCGAGACCACCAAGCCTTTTTTGAATATGGAGGGGCTGGGCGGAGACTGCATCCAGACTTCTGTGGGACTGATACCGACGAGCCTTGGAGGGGGGGTAAAATGAGGGCATTTTACAACTTTGGAAAGGTGGTCGGAAAGCGTCCTGGCCTAGGAGATGAGTTCCAAGTAGGTGGAGATGATGGCGCAGAGTACTACTACGGCCTAAAGACCAGATGGCAAACCATAGGAGAACAGAACTCATCACAAAACAAAAGGAGCGCCGGAAGGCTCTCCCCGGCACAGCAAGACTCTCTTCGGGGTGGGGACTATCGGCTGCTGGACAACGCATGCACCATTCCGGGTGTAAGAGAGTATTTACGTCGCCAGCTACTCAAAGAGAGCACAAGTGTCCGGGGCTGAAGCCATGACACAATGGGACTTGATTCCGTATCTCACGCCGTTATCTGAAGCACGGGCTTGAGGGCCAAATCAGCCAAGCAGGTCCGCGATCTTCGTCACGGCCGGGTTTCTCCCGGCCGGGAGGAAGTCCGGATCCTGCGCTAGCCCCCCAGCAGGTTGTGCACGATCAGGTCGATCAGCTTGATGCCGATGAACGGCGCGATGATCCCGCCGAGACCGTAGATCCAGAGGTTGCGTCGCAGCAGCGCGCTGGCGCCGATCGGGCGGTAGCGCACGCCCCGTAGCGACAGCGGGATCAGCAGCGGGATCACAATCGCGTTGAAGATGATCGCGGAGACGATCGCCGACTGCGGGGTGCGGATCATCCGCGAGTTCGGAAGACCGCTGCGCGTCGTTGCGGACCTGCCGTGCGATTAGCGCGGCTACGGCCACTGCGTCGCGTTCGTCCTGTTTGGCGTGCTCGCGTGGGGATCGCGTGTCTCGGTCACACAACGTCGTCGCTGAGGGGCCATAGTTCGGCCTTCTCGGCGCAGTTTGCGGGGTGGCCGCGCTATGCCGTCCCCGGGACCCGTACAGTTGCTGGGGTCCAGTTTGAGGAGTCATCGGTGTGGAATGAGACCCATTACGGCGAAGTCGAGAAGGTTCTGCTCTACATCTCCGAGGCGCGCGAGCGGGCCGAGCGGGCTCGTATCGCGCTCGCTGAGGATGGTGCCGAGCGGCACTTGGTGGCTGCGCTTGAAGAGAGCGAGGAGCGACTGCGCCAGGAGCACCGTCGGCTGCTTCAAGCGACCTTCTATGCCGTTCCCGACAAGTCCTTGAAGCTCGCCGTCTAGTCACTGGTCGGCCGGTCCGTCCCGAGGTGTCGGAGGGTCACGTCGCTGCCAGTTGCCAGTGCCTTGACCATCCAGGGTGGTCGTTAGGCTCGCCGTCATCGTGAATGAGCAGGACCGATTCGACGCGCTGTTTGACCTTCAGGACTCCTCGGAGCAGAAGGCTGATCGCCTGTTGCTCGACAGCGTTTTGGCGGAGCATCAGGCGCTCGGCTCCGGGCGCGGGCACGGCAGTGGGCACGAGCAGTACGAGATGCGGCTGCGCTCGCCCGCGGGTGCCGACGTGCGGGCGTTCTTCAAGCCGGCGAATGGCCTGCGTCAGCGTTCGTTGGAGATGTTTGGTCAGACACGGGCCTCCTGTGTGCTCGCCGAGGCGCTGGCGTGGCGGCTCGCGGTTGCGCTCGGTGCTCCGTATGAGACGCTCCTGGCGCCCTGTGTCCTGCGCTTCTTCGATGCGATCGACAGCGACGCGCCGGGCGCCATGTCGCTTGCGTGCCCGGGTGTCGGGGAGAGCTACGCGCCGGCGGATGAGGTACCCGAGCAGTGGGCGGCGGCCGCGCTGTTTGACGCGCTCAGCGGTCAGCAGGACCGCCACAGCGGCAACTGGCTGTGGGACGAGCAGTCGCGGGCGCTGCGTTTGATCGATCACGGCTACGGCTTCGCGTGCCGCGGTGATCACTCCGCGAACTCCGAGATCTTGCGTGTTCGTCGCCAGCGCGGACCGCTGGGACTGAGCGACTCCGAGCTCGCGCTGCTCGGCCGGGTACTCGACGATGCCGGCCTGCTAGGCGTGGAGCGTGTTCTGTCTGACTATCGCGCTCGCTCGTTGCGTGCCCGTGCGCAGGCGATGACCGAGCCGCCTCGCGTGATCTTGCGCGAGGGCTCATTCCATTAGCGCGGAGTACAGCTGCGTCGCGGAACGGCCATGTAGGCTATGATTACTCAAGAGCTAACCTACGGTGGTCGACTGAGAGGCGGAGATGGTTCACGTTGAGTTCTGGCGTCCGGGCAGCGAGATCGGCCGATCCGAGTGCGTCGCCACGCTCACACAGCGCGGACGTTCACAGCCTCAGATCGAGGGTCGTGAGCCACAGGTCGTTGATCTCGAGCGGGTGGTGCTCAGTGTCTCCACGGGTGAGGCGATTCGTTGGGAGGATGACCCGGAAGAGTGGGCACGGAGCCTGACGGGCTCTTACCGCTCCCCGTATCTTCTTGCCGAGATCGTCCACGACGATGACCCCGACCGGTCGGAGATCGGCCTCGAGGACGCCGGCGAGCGACTCGTCGTACGCCAGCGGGTGCATAGCGGCTCCTGATGCCGCGCACGACACGCTCCGATCCAACCGCCAAGCTCGTCGGGCAGGCGATCCGCCAGGCCCGTCATGACGCCAGTCTCACCCAGGCGCAGCTCGCCCAGCGACTGGGAACCACGACCCCTTACGTTACGAACGTCGAGGCGGGCCGCGCCAACCTCACGGTGGGCCAGCTCGCTTCGATCGCCGACGCGCTGAACGCGATCCTCGACGTTAGCCTGCGCGTCGTCCACGAGGAACACCTCGTCGTTCAGCGAGCGGGTCGAGCGCGCGGCGTTCAGCCGCTTCGCTGAAGCACGGGGACCCAGGATGCCAGAGGCGACGACCGGAGTCAAACCGGTGTTGTCATCGAGTCTGAAGAGCCATGCCGGGGCAGCCAAGCAGGTCCGGCACCCTCCCGGCTGAGGGACTCGATCTATCCAGACCGATAAGCCCGCGCACCCTCCCGGCTGAGGGACTTGGTCCTTGGCCGGTCTGGACGAAACTTCCGGATCCTGCGCTAGGAGCGCGGGTCGGTAACCCGGGTGGTGCCGTCCGGCGGGTTTAAGACAATTTGCGTGTCCACGACGCGGAGGTTGTGATGTCGGCGATGGCGGTGCAGGAGCGGCTGGTGGAGGTGGAGGTGTCCGGGGTGGTGGCCGAGGAGCGCCGGGCGGCGGGCGAGGAGAAGACGTTCCGGGCGTATGACCCCGACCAGGTGCTGTTGATGGCGCCGGTGCTGCAGGAATGGCTGCCGGAGGGTGATCTGGCGCATTTCGTCTCGGATCT
>DASRKZ010000079.1:0-16369 GCA_035648675.1 Solirubrobacteraceae bacterium | reverse complement strand
GTCTGCGACGAGGTAGAGACATTCGAGCTCAACCCGACCGAGGCGCCCGCCATAGCAGCGCTGCATCTCGCCCAAAGGCGTGCTGCTGCATGAGCGCTGCCCACCACAGCACTCGACCTGCCGACCGGGACCGTCAAGGGCCGCATGCGCTTGAGCCTGCAAAAGCTCCAAAGGGACGCCGTCTAGCTCGCAAACAACCGTAGAACGTCAAAATTGAAAGGACTTTTATGGATCTACTACTGCTTCTCATCATCGCGTTGGTCATTCTCAGTATCGCCGGCGGCGCCTTTATAAGCCCGCTCGTTTTTCTGCTGCTCGTCGTGGTTGTGTTGCTGTTCATGGGTCCATACCGTGGTCGGCGAGGTCGCATTTAGAACAAGGAGATAGATGGGTTCGCGCTCGCACTCCCCTGACGAGAGCCAGTCTCGCCGGCGAGGTCCTTCGGTGGGGGTGCGCGTTGCCGTCTCCGCCGGGGCGGGCGCGCTTAGCGCACTCGTCGTCGCGATCGTGGGCCCGTGGTGGCTCATTCCCCTTTCCGGGTGGGACATTGCGGCGCTCCTCTTTGTGGGCTGGATGTGGCACTCCCTGTGGTCCCTGGATGCGGCAGGCACCGCTAAGCAGGCGAAACGGGAGAATCCGCGCCGCGCCGCGGCTGATGCCCTGCTGCTCAGCGCGAGCGTTGCGAGCCTTATCGCGGTTGGTCTCGTGCTCGTGCGCGCCGGTCACAGCAACGGCCTGAGCAAGGGACTGCTCGTCGGCCTCAGCGTCGCCAGCATCGTCCTCGCCTGGAGCGTCGTTCACACCGTCTACAGCCTGCGCTACGCCAAGCTCTACTACGAAGGCAGACCTGGAGGTGTCGACTTCAATGCGGAGGGGGCGCCTTGTTACATCGACTTCGCGTACCTCGCTCTGACGATCGGGATGACCTTCCAGGTCTCAGACACCAATCTGAAGACCACCAACATCCGTCGGACGGCCCTGCGACACGCGCTGCTCTCCTACGCGTTTGGGACGCTGATCATCGCGACCACGATCAACCTGGTCGCCGGGCTGACCAAGTAGAGACGTCGCGTTCGCCAATTTGGGGTTCTCATCCGGGCGCAATCGCGGCTATCATCCAGTGGCGTTTCGCCCTACGGCACCCCGGTCCACGATGAACCCTCCCAACAGCACGAGCACCCCGAGCACTCATGGCGATGTGCTCACGGCCATCTCCGACGGGATGGTCGCTTTGCTCAAGGAGTTCTACGGGCGAGGTCCGACTCGCGCCAAGTCCTACTACGAGGACGACCTGGTGGTGTGCGTGCTGCGAGGAGGCTTCTCGCGTGTCGAGGAGACGCTGCTCGCGGGCGGCCGCGGCCAGGCGGTGATCCAGCAGCGCATGGAGTTCCAGGAGGTCATGCGCGAGCGGTTCGCGAAGGTCATCGAAGACGCGACCGAGCGCAGGGTGATCGGGTTCATGAGCGGCAACCAGCAGGACCCGGACCTGATGTCCGAGGTCTTCATCCTCGCGCCCACCGATCTCCTCGACGAGCACGAGTGGGGCGACGCGTCGGGTGGATCGGGCCTTACCGCCTGACCCCACCGGGGAACGCAAGCAGCGAGGTCAGTCGGGTGTTTGCGGATCGCCCCGCGCCTAGTAAACTAAGTGGGAGAGGGCATCGGTGTGCGGTCGGTCCTTGTGGGACCGGCAATATGACGTGACTTCCGAGGTTTCGCTGTCATGTAAGGCGATCCGGAGGTCACAGTGTCCCAGCCGCACACATCTCTGCCAGATTCGCGACGGAGCATCGACACGTGATGATCGTGCTGGCGGCGGTCTTCAACCTGAATCACCCCGCGCGTGTCGTGGAATGGCATTTCATTCAGCTGTCCGTCGCGAACCTGATCGTGATCGCGCTGATGCTCGTGGTCTTCGCCTTGGCGGTCGCGCTGCCGTTCCCCGGCGCGCGTGCTCGCGCGATCGCCCGCCGGACTGGAGGGGATCCCGAGTGAGCGCCGCCGGGACACCGAAGCCCACCTGGACCGGTCGCGTGCGGGAAGCCGCTGTGGAGGCGCTGCCTCCCGAGAAGCTCCTCCCCGATGGGCAGCCGACCTATGTCGCCTCGTGGATCTACATCTTCGGCGTGGCCAGCATCGCCGCGCTGATCGTGATCATTGGCTCTGGCACGATCCTGGCGCTGAAGGGCCCCGCCTGGTGGCATTACACGGGTATCGGGCATTTCTTCAACAGCATCCACCTGTGGGCGGTCGAGCTGTTCTTCTTCGCGATGGTCGTCCACCTGTGGGGCAAGTACTGGATGGCCGCCTGGCGCGGCGGACGCACACGCGTGTGGATCACCGGAGCGATCACGTTCCTCGTGGCGGTGCCGACAGCGCTGACCGGCTATGTGTCTCAGCAGAACTTCGACGCGCAGTGGATCGCAACCCAGGCCAAGGACGGTCTGAACTCGGTCGGCGTCGGCGCGTTCTTTAACGTCACGAACTTCGGGCAGATGTACAGCTACCACGTGTTTCTGCTGCCCCTGGCCGTCGTCGGGCTCGTCGCCGCGCACGTGCTGCTCGTGCGCCGCCACGGCGTCGTGCCGCCCTTCGAGCTCGACAGGCCAGCCCTCGCCCCGCGCCCGCCGCAGGCCGACGGGACGCCACCCTCGGTCCCCGACGGCAAGCCCCCTTCGGCTCCCACGGGAGTGGCGTCGTGAGCTTCCTTCGCTCGAAATACGACACCGGGCCGTGGAAGGGCGCCTACGCCTCCTATGACCTCGTCAAAGAGCTGTGCATCGCCGTCGGTGTCGTGGCACTGCTGGCGATCGTGTTGACCGTGCTCTTCTCATCACCGGATGAGAAGCCGAGCACGGTCGCGCAGTGGTCGCGCCAGATGCCGATCAACTTCGTCGCGACGGCCGCGAAGGAGCTCGACGGCACGAGCGACACGGCCGAATACGGCCCGCCGTACAACCACAACAGCGCCAGCGTGCAGCACTTCCTCTTCTTGCACCCACAGCGGTGGCTCGGTGTGAGTCATCCGATCGATACGGCCGAGGACTACGTGATTGGCCCGCTGGAGACGGTCCCCGGCGACCCGGTGCTGCGGAGTGCCTTGGCCGAATATCGCGCGGCACGCGCAGCGACGCGGAAGGGGTGGGGCGAAGCGTACGCCAAGCCGCTGGAAGAATACGAAACGGCTACCGAAGAAAAGAAGACGCCGCCAAAGACGGTTGCCCTCGACGCCTCCAGCGGTGCGGTGACGGTCAAGGCGAGCGGAGCCGGACCGGTCCCGGCGCTGATGGGGGGGCTGCTGAGTCTCGCCCAAAGCGGTGGACTCGACGGCGCCCTGTTGACCAGCAACCAGTTCTTCCAGACCGACTACACCAAGCCGCTGCTGTTCATGGCCGACGGCGGTCTGCTGGGCGAACGCGCCGAAGCGCAGCACCTGCTCGGCGAGCAGTGGGGCATGATGAACGAGACCGGCAGCTACCCGGGCCAGGTGTGGCTGTGGCTATACACCCTCTGGTACCAGGTGGAACCGATCAAGTCCTCCTCCAACGCCGATATCCAGGTGATGCTGATCATGGGCCTACTCAGCCTCGCGCTCGTCTGCATCCCGTTCATCCCCGGCATACGCGACCTCCCCCGCCGCATCCCGATCTACAAGCTGATCTGGAAAGAGCACTACCGCGACGTGACCAGCGCGTAGGGCGCGAAGCCGTCGCGCGGCGTATCTCAGCGCAGCTCCCGGCGTTTAGTCAAGAGATCAGAACTTTTCGTCGATACCTAGCGGATGGAAGAGGCTTTCATCAGCCGCCGCTTTCTCCGAGCGCTAGCTGTGGTCATCCTCGTGACCGGCATCTGCGGGGTGTGGATCGGACTGCGTGTCGGCGGTGCCCGGGTGACGTTGTGGGTCGATGATGGAGCCACGCCGCTGGCGGCGCTGATCGCGTGCGTGCTGTGCTTTCGCGCCCGTGCTCGCCACAGTGGGCGGATGCGTCTGTTCTGGTCGCTGCTGGGCTGCGCGACCGCGTCCTGGACGTTGGCCGAGGTCATCTGGGGCTACTACGCGCTGATTCTCGATGTGGAAGTGCCCGCGCCCTCGTGGGCGGATCTCGGGTACCTCTCGGCGATCCCGCTCACGGTCGCGGCGCTGGTCGTGCACCCGGCGACGAAAGGCAGCGGCACACGCAAGGCGCGCTCGGTGTTCGACGGGCTGGTGATCGCCACCGCGCTGCTGTTCCTCAGCTGGACGCTCGTGCTTGGCCCGCTGTGGCGCAGCGCCGACCTCAGCACATGGGCAGGCGTCGTGAACCTGGCCTACCCGTTCGGTGATGTGGTGATCGTGTTCTTCATCGTGCTCGCGATCCGCGGCATGACCGGTCAAGGCCGTCTGTCATTGTGGTGCCTGTTGGGCGCCCTGCTGGTGATGGCGCTGTCGGACAGCACCTTCACCTACCTGAGCGATGTCGCCAGCTACGGCAGCTCGAGCGGGCACGTGATCGATACCGGCTGGATCGCGGCATATCTCGGGATCGCACTGGCCGCATTCAGCTCACGGGCGGACAGCGCCGTTGTGCCGACAGCCGAGAGCTCGAGGCCATCGCTCGCGTCGCTGATATCCCCGTTGTTGCCGGTGTTGCTCGCGTTGACTGTCGCCGCGGTCGAGATCAGGCTCGGCCATCACCTCGACCGCGCGGCCTGGCTGATGGCGTTCGGGCTGATCGCGCTGGTGCTGGTGCGCCAGGGGTTGATGGTGCTCGAGCTGCTCGGGCCGGGCCGCGACGCGGATGCCGGCCTGATGCAGCGGCTTACGCATGCGGCTCTGGGTGGAGCTGGGGGCGGGGAAGGACCGGGTTCCGGATATGAGCCCCTTTGATCTGAGCGCGGGACAGTCCAGCCGCGTGGGGTTCGTGTCTACGAGCGGCGCACCGGACGTCAAATGGATTCGCCCCGACAGGCAGGCATACCTGCCGCCGCCGATGTCCAAGACGGCAATCCGAGAGCGCAGCGAACGCGCGAACGCCCTGATCGTGATCGTGCTGACCTTCGCCTGCACCGCCTTGGCGATCTTCGATCTGTTCCTGTTGGCGTCGGGCTCCTGAGCCAGGCTCAGTCGCTGGCGTTGATGAGCTTGCGCTTCAGCGCGTAGTCGACGAGCTCGGCGCGAGTGGAGAGCCTGAGCTTCTGCTGGATATGTGAGCGATGAGTCTCCACGGTCCGCACTGACAGGAACAGCTGCTCGGCGATCTCAGAGTTGGTGTGCCCCAGGGCGATCAGCCGCAGCACGTCGACCTCGCGCTCTGAGAGATCGTCCGGCGGGCCGGGAGGCGGCTCGGAGGCGATGCGGGCACCCAGCTTGGGGTTCAGGTAGCTCTCGCCGACGGCGGCACACCGAACCGCTTCGACGAGCTCATCGTCGGCTGCCTCCTTCAGCACGTAGCCCAGCGCTCCCGCTCTGAGGGCCTCGCGAGCAAACGCGGGCTCCTGCTGCATCGTCAGCACGACGATCTGCGTGTCGGGCGACTCTTGGCGCAGGATGGGGATCGCCTCGAGGCTCGAGCCACCCGGCATGTTCAGATCGAGAATGAGCACCTTGGGGTGGTGGCCGCGCACATAGCGTCTCGCGGCTTCGATGTCGCTGGCCTCCGCGACGACCTCGAAGTCCGGCTCACTGTCGAGCACCATCCGCAGGCCGCTGCGCACGACCGCGTGATCGTCGGCAAGCACGAGCCGGATCGTCGCCGAGGCTGCCTCGGCGACCGAGGCGGCGTCGAGCGCTGCGGTGTCCTCGTCGGTCATGACCGTGAAGGTATCGAGTTGGACGGTCGATTACTTGCGGCAAACTACGGATGGCTGCTCGGGCCTCTACGGATGCCGATACAACGCTTCGTAGCTCCTGTCGCTCACCGAACATTCCCCAACCGACCAAGCGATGCGGCTGGCAGGACCCGGCCGGAGGTCAGTCTCCCTGCCCTGCTATCAGATCAGCGCGGGCGCCGCGGCCGGGGACGCAGCCGTGGCCGCTGACGGGCGTCGAGAGCTTTGCTGTCCCGCTTGCGTCGGCGCTCTTCATCCCGCGCGAGCTCTCGTTCTTCGCCGAGTCCGACTTCGAGGAAGACAAGTAGCAAGCCCCCGGCCAGTCCAGCCGACATCAGGACGATTGTGAGGACTTCGCCCGCCACTCCCCCGACCAGGGCGGCGCACGCACCGCCGGCGATGACCAGCGCGGCGGCCGACCCAAATACCAGGATGCGCAAGCGGGGGACCACAGCTCAACGGTACAGGCAGATCCAGCAATCGCTCGGCCGACTGTCACTCCCGCTTCGCGGCACGAGCTGGACGGCCACCACGATCCGACCCTGCAACGGTCTCTATTCAGCGAAGGCGGCCGGGGCGGTGTTCACCCCGAATTGGGTCCGCGGATCAGCCGACGAGCCAGATTGCGCCGTCACGCAGCTCAACCGCGAACGTCTTCAGTGAGCGGGCACCGGCCGTAGCCTTGACGGCGCCGGCGAGCGGTTTGAACGCGCCCTGGGGACCCCGCACCATCTTGCCGGTGACGACGTCGTAGAGCGCCGCGTGCCATGGGCACTGCAGGCATCCATCCTCGCTCACGTGCCCCTTGCCCAGCGAAGCGAAGAGGTGGCGGCAGCGGTTGGACACCGCGAATGGCTTGCCCGCGCTGATGCCAACCGCTAGGGCGCCGTGCGGTGTCTCCTCCACGACGGCGACCTGCGAGGCACCGAGGTCCTCGACGGCTATGAGGTGACCGGCGGACTGCTCGGAGGTGCTCATCAGCGAACTATCTCACACGAGCGAGGTGCGCTTGCCCTTAGAAGTGGTCCTCGTAAGCGTCGCGGGCCGCCCGGCTCCCGAACTGGGTGGTCAGCGCCCGCGGCAGCGTGGCGAGCGGCCCGCGCCTGATGGTGTGATCCTCGCTCGCCGGCGGGACGGTTTAGGATCGCTGGAATGGCGGTCGAGGCGGTCTTCCCTGGCGCGGATATCGGCCGCGGGATGTATGAGTCCTTCTACCTTCGCGCGGTTGCTCCCGATGAGCCGGTGGGCGTGTGGCTCCGCTACACGGTCCACAAGCGTCCTGGAGGAGTGCCGCGCGGATCGGTGTGGTGCACCGTGTTCGACGCCGCCGCAGGGCCGTTCATGTACAAGCACACGACCGAGGACCTCACCGCTCCCGCCGACGGTTGGATCGCCATCGGGCCGGACTCGCGCCTGGCCCCCGGTGTCGCCGAGGGATCATGCGGCGAGGCCAGCTGGTCGCTGCGCTTCAGATCTGATGAGCGCGAGCTGCGCCACCTGCCGCACGCGTGGATGTACAAGGCGCCGCTGCCACGCACCAAGCTGACGAGCCCCGTCCCCTCGGCGAGCTTCGACGGCACGATCGAGATATCTGGCTCACCCTCCCGCACGCTGGACGTGCGCGGCTGGCGGGGCATGGTGGGGCACAACTGGGGATCGGAGCACGCCGAGCGCTGGATCTGGCTGCACGGAATCGGCTTCGAGGAGGACCCCTCTGCGTGGCTAGACGTCGCGGTCGGCCGTGTGCTCGTGGCGGGACGAATGACGCCATGGATGGCCAACGGCGCGCTCTCGCTCAACGGCCGTCGCGTGCGCCTCGGCGGGCTTCTAACGCGGGGGTTGAGGGTCGCAGAGACCGCAACGCGCTGCACGATCGTCCTCCCGGGCGAGGATGGCTTGAGCGTGGAAGTGAACGTCGAGGAGCCCCCCGACACAGCGGCGGGCTGGCGCTACGCCGATCCCGACGGCGGTGAGCACGACGTGGTCAACTGCTCGATCGCCTCGCTCACGCTCAGCGCACACCGGCGCGGCGCGGCGACGCGCATGCTGCACACCAGCCACGGCGGGGCGTATGAGCTGGGGATGCGCGAACGTGACCACGGCGTGCCGCTCGCTCCGTTCGCCGACGGCTGAACAACACCGATCCTGGCCATACAGCCAGCCGCCGGCTTCGCGCTGATACGGTGACACGACCACGTCCAGCGCCAAACCAGAAGCCAACTCGCTCGACGCGTTTATCGCCGCCGCCCCGTGGCCACAGCGCACGGGACTGCGCGCGCTGTTGGCCATCGCGTGCCGTCCGCGCGGAGTGGCGCTGCTCGCTCGCGTGGCCCCCTGGGACCAGCTCGCACGCGGGCTGCTCACGGTAGGGCACTACGACGACCCTCTCCTCAGCCGCTCGCTGGGTTGGGATGTGGACGCGGTGATCGCCCGCGGGCGGGAGCTGCGGCGCGCGGAGGGACGGCCGTGAAGGGGCGCGAAGCGGGCCGGCTCGACGCGGATGTGTGCGTGATCGGTGCGGGCGCGGGCGGCGCGGTCGTCGCGGCCGAGCTGGCCGAGGGTGGTATGAGCGTGGTGGTGCTCGAGGAGGGGCACTGGCATGACCCGGATGGCTTCACGGCGAGGACTCCGGAGATGCTGGCGCGCCTTTACCGCGACGGCGCTCAGATCGTGACGCTCGGCAAGCCGCCCATCATGCTGCCCCTCGGACGTGGCGTGGGGGGCACGACGCTGATCAACTCGGGGACATGCTTTCGCACTCCCCCGCATGTGCTGGAGCACTGGCAGCGCGAGTTCGGCGTGGACGTGAGCGAGCAGTCGCTGGGACCCTGCTTCGAGCGCGTCGAGAAGGCGTTGTCGGTGAGCGAGGTGACGCCCGAGCTGGCGGGCGCCAACGCGGAGGTCGCCCGCCGCGGCGCCGAGCGCCTGGGCTGGTCGCATGGCTACCTGCGGCGCAACGCACGCGGTTGCGTGGGCTCGGGCGTGTGTACGCTCGGCTGCCCGACCTCGGCCAAGCAGCACACGGGCATCACGTACATCCCGCGCGCGAAGGATGCGGGAGCGCGAATCGTCACCGGCGCACACGTGCAGCAGGTGCTCGTCGAGAACGGCCGCGCATGCGGGGCGCGAGCGCGCATGGCAAGCGGGGCGCCGATCGAGGTGCGTTCGCCGATCGTCGTGGTGGCGGCGGGCACGATCCACACGCCACTGCTGCTCGGGCGCAGCGGCATCGGCGCTCAGTCGGGGCAGCTTGGACACAACCTCTCGGTGCATCCGGCCACTGCGATCTTCGCGCGCATGGACGAGATCGTCGATATGAGCCGTGGCGTGCCACAGAGCCTCTACGTCGACGAGTTCGCACAGGAGGGAATCATGTTCGAGGGGTCCGCGGGGCCACCCGCGTACGCGGCGATGGCGCTGCCACTGATGGGTCGGCGGCACGCTGAGGCGATGGCCGACTATCGCAGGCTGGCTCTGTTCGGGCTGATGGTCTCAGACAGCTCGCGCGGCAGCGTCAGGACGCTGGCCGGGCGCCCGCTGATCCGCTACGACCTCGTGCAGGACGACCTGATGCGCTTCCGCAAGGGCCTTGCACGGATGCGGGAGCTGTTCGATGCGGCCGGCGCGCGCGAGGTCCACCTGCCGCTGCCCGAAGGAGTGAGTCCCGAGCACGCGCGTCTTCGCGACCTGAAGCTGATGGCGTTCCATCCGCTGGGGACCGCGCGCGCCGACGCGCGGCCGACGCGCGGCGTGATCGACGGCGATCTCGCCGTGCACGGCGTACGGGGCGTGTATGTCGCGGACGGCTCCGCCGTGCCGAGCTCGCTCGGCGTGAACCCTCAGCTCACGATCATGGCGCTTGCCACCAGACTGGCCTTCGGGCTGCTCGGCAAAGATGTGCATGGCGCGCAAACCGAGCAAGACCCCGAGGAGGCCCCATGTCGTTCCTGATCGATCCGCCACTCTTGTTCACAGGCGGACGCGCCTACGCGCGCGCCACACGCGAATCGGACCCGAGCGTCGCGCGCGACGCGGCCGTGGGCGCGGCGTTCATGGCGGTCTTCTGGGGCATCAGCGTCGGCCTGTACCTCGACCAGGGATGGACGCGGCCGGTGTGGAAGGTGTGTCGCGCCGCGTCCGGACGCGACTGGATGCTCAACTCGGGCGTGCTCAGATTCGACTGGCGCCAAGCCGGCCCCCGCACGCACAGGATTTCAGCGGCGATCTTCGCGACATATCCCCTATGGCTGTGGCTGGGGATGCGCCGCCAACGCTCTTAGCCTATTCGCTTCCTGGAGTATCGCGTCTATGTAGTCCCCGAATGTGGACACGACGATCCCGGCGTAGGCGGTCGAAGGTATCGAGATGACCTCCATAGCGTGAGTCGTTGCCCCGGTCATTGCTGCCAGTTCGCCTGCCACCGGCTGGTTGAAGACGAGGACGCGCTCGTCGACATCGAAATCGACATACGCCTGCTGGACCCCGTTGAGATAGACCTCGTAGTCCCCATCGAGGTCGGAGGGCAGTTCGATGATGGAGCGGGCCATCACGGTAACTATCGTAATCTTAGAAGATGGTAGATTAGTAAGGGATGGCTGGCTTGGAGGCGAGATTGTCCGGATGTCGGGCTTGAGAGCGGCGCGCACGATGACTGCTGTTTCGGAACACTACGAGGCCCGGCTGGCACGGAGCATCCTTAAGGGTGGGTCGAACGCCTCGGCAGCGGCGATGACGCTGTTGGAGTACCGCGATCCTGCGACGCTCGATGCCGCGGTTGCGCTGGTTGCCGACCAAGGCACGATGACGGAGGATGCCTTCAACTGCGTCGCGGATGCTTGGGAGACATACCGTCACCTCAAGCACCTCTGCTGGGACTAGCTCGTGGCGCCACCCTTGACAGATGAACGCTCGTCCCGCCACCGGCGATGGCGGGTGTGCAGCTATGTGCTGGACCGGCGCGACTTCAATGAGATCCGGATGCGGTTGCCGCGCGCGGTACGCCGTGACGTGAAGGCCGTGCCGGAGGGTCATGTGGGGCTAGTCGCCCAGGCGATCGTGGGCGAGGAGGGCGACCTGCCGCTGGCGGTGCTCTACGACAACGCGCCGGCCTCCGTAGCTACCGAGGGTGTGCGTAAGCTCGAGCAGCGCCTCACGGAGCTGCTCGGATGAGCGTCCGTAGATCATGCCCACACGATGTGCGGGCATGCCCAAAGAGCCGGGTGCCTCCCACGAGAAAGGCCCGCGCGGCGACACAGGGCGCTTCGCGTCCGCCCCGGCTGCGCTTGCGCGGGCGTGCGATGGCGCTCGCGCTGATCGGAATGCTCGCCTTGATCGCTTTGCCGCCAGTGCTGGTAACGCCGTCGGGTGAGGTCGAGTTGATTGCAACTGGAGCCGTGACGTTGCTTGCCTGCGTGCTCGTCGCTGCCATCTGCTGCGAGAGCCGGCGTCATTGATGGGCAAGAGTCTTAGTGGGTTCTAAGATTTATTGCTTAGAAGGCCCTGCTATAAGCTGGTCGGGTCGTGACCGGCCCGATTCGCCAACTAACAGCCGAGTCTGCCGCGTGCCTGGCGGCGTGCTCGGCGCTCCTTTGCCACCCGCTCGCACGCGTGTGACGCTTCTCGGTGGGCCTGACTCGACGTTGCTGGCGCGCGGGTTGAACGCTTGATGGGCACACCCGGCGCGCTGGTTCTCGCCGGAGTGCTGGCGATCGCTGCCGGTGCTCTGAGCGCAGGTTTGAGTCGCTCCCCCCGTGCGGGGCTGATGGCGCAGTCGGTGGGCATGGTGTTGCTCGCGCTGGCCGGTGTGTGGGTGCTCGCCTCTGGGCACGCGGTCGGCGCCGGGTTTCGCAGCGATGTGCGCCCGGCGTTTGGCCTTGACGGTCTCAGCGGCTTCTTCCTGTTGGTCATCGCCGTCGTCGGGGCACCGGCAACGCTGTTCGCGCGCGACGCCCTGGAAGCGGACTGGCAAGGCCGTTCGCTCGCCGTCGCCACGGGAGCCTTCCTGCTGGCGCTGGTCGGGTTCGTCTGCGCGCGTGACGTGAGCACCTTTCTGGGTTTCTGGGAGCTGATGACACTGGTGCCGGCGGCTGCGATCCTGTTGGCGCGGCAGGATCGGGAGGCGCGGCACGGGGTGTTCGTGTACCTGGCGATCACGCATATTGGGGGCTCGGGTGTGTGGGTGGCGATGCTCGTGCTCGCCCAGCATGGCGCGCTGGGCGGCCACCCGCTGGGCGGTGGCTTGGCGGCGTTTGTCGCGTGCGCGTCGCTTGTCGGGTTTTCCACCAAGGCTGGGCTGATGCCGCTGCATTCCTGGTTGCCGCGAGCGCACCCGCTGGCGCCCGCGCACATCTCGGCGTTGATGTCGGGGGTGATGATCAAGCTCGCGCTCTACGGGCTCGTGCGCGTCCTATTTCAATGGCTCGCCCCGCCCGGGCTGTGGGTCGGGATCACGTTGATGGCAGTTGGTGCCTTGTCGTGCGTGGGGGGTGTGCTGTATGCGTTGATGCAGCACGAGCTCAAGCGGCTGCTGGCGTTTCACTCGATCGAGAACGTGGGCATCATCGTGCTCGGGTTGGGGGCGTCGTTGGTGTTCGCGTCGCTCGGCCGCTGGCAGTGGAGCGCAATCGCGTTCGCGGCGGCGCTGCTGCACACGCTCAATCACGCGGTCTTCAAGGCGCTGTTGTTCTTGGGCGCTGGATCCTTCTCCGCTGCGGTTGGCGGGCTCGAGCTTGATCGTCTCGGCGGCTTGTTGCGGCGGATGCCGTGGACGGGTGGGGCGTTCGCGGTCGGCGCGATGGCGATCGCCGGGCTGCCGCCGCTGAACGGGTTCGCGTCGGAGTGGATGACGCTCCAGTCCCTGCTGCACGTCGCTGTCTACGGGCCGTTTGGCGTGTCGCTCGCCGGAGCGCTCGCGACGGCTGCGCTCGCGGCGACGGCAGCGCTGGCGGTGTTCTGTTTCGTGAAGGTGATCGGCTTGGTGCTGCTGGGCGAGCCGCGGCGCCCGGAGACCGCGACCGCGGACGAGGCGCCCGTGGGGATGCGCGGACCGCTCGTTTTCCTCGCCGGGCTGTGTGTCCTGCTCGGTGTTGTGCCCGGATTGCTGGTCCCGACGCTCGCGCAGCTCGGCCCTGGGGCGGTCGCGCTCTCGCGCGGCGCGACCGTGGTGTTGCCGGGAACCGGCGGGTTGCCGACGCTTGGGCTGGCGGTCGGGCTCGTGCTTCTGGTTGGTGGTCTGTGGGGTGCTGCCCGTGGGCGCCGCGCGGCGCCGAGTCCGGCGTGGGCGTGCGGCCAACTCGTCGAGCCAGCGATGGCGTGGACATCGGCGGGTTTCACCAAGCCGCTGCGGCTGTTCCTGGAGGCGGTGTTGCGCCCGAGTCGGGAGCTGACGGTGCGCGTCGAGCACGGCGTTGTTCAGGAGGTTGCCTACAAGGCGGAGGTTCCGCACCTCTTCGACACGTTGATCTATGAGCCGGTAACCCACGCAGCACTGCGCAGTGCGGCGGTAGTGCGTCGTCTGCAGTCCGGCAGCCTGCGCACCTACCTCCTGTATTTGGTCGCGTTGCTGGCGTTGTTGTTGGTGCTCGCGCGATCTGGGGTGCTGACATGAGCGCTGCCGCTGCGGTCGCGGGCGTGGTGCAGGTGGTGGGCGGCGTCGCCGTCGCGCCCCTGATCCCGGGGATCGTGCAGCATTGGAAGGCACGGCTGCAAGGCCGGCCGGGGCCTTCGCCACTGCAGCCCTATCGCGAGCTGCGGCGCCTGTGGCGCAAGAGCGGCGTCGCGCCGACGCCGCGCACGCTCGTCTACGAGTTGGCGCCGGCGGTGGTTGTCGGGTCGCTGCTGATTGCGTTGGTCATGCTGCCGATCGGCGGCCACTCACCGGGCTGGCCAGTCGGCAATGACGCGCTCGTGTTGGTCGGGCTCCTGGCGCTGGGGCGCTTTGCGATCACGCTCGCGGCGTGGGATACAGCTGGCGGCTTTGGGCTGATGGGCGCGAGCCGCGACCTCACGTTCGCGGTGGCGGTCGAGGCGGTGCTGTTGCTCGTGCTCGTGCTCGTCGCGCTTCCGGGCACCAACACCGACCTGGTCGCGCTCAGCGCCCAGGCGACTTCGCCGACGGTGTGGGGGGAACCGGCGCATTGGGCGGCGGCGTTCGCGTTCGGCCTTGTGGTGTTGGCGGAGACCGGCCGTCAGCCTGTCGATAACCCCGACACTCATCTGGAGTTGACGATGGTGCACGAGGGGCCGCTGTTGGAGTACGCCGGACGCGAGCTGGCCTACCTGCAGTGGGCCGCGGCGGCGCGCCACTGGATCATGCTTGTCCTCGCGACCGAGCTGTTCATCCCCCATCCCGGCCCGTTTTTCGCCCGGCTGGCGGTACTCGTGGGGTCGCTGCCGGTGTGGTGCTTGCTGCTGGCGGTGTGCGAGACGACGCAGGCGAAGATGCGGATCCTGCGCGTTCCATTATTCGTCGGAGCCGGCGGCGCGGTGTGCTTCTTGGGGTTGGCGAGCTGGTTCGCCGGTGGCGGATCGTGACCGACGCGCTGACGTGGGCGCTGGTGATCAGCGCGCTCGGGGTCGTCGTCGTGCGAAGGCGGTCTGTTGCACTCGCGCTAATCGCGCTTCAATCGGTGTGGCTGGCTGTGCACGCGGTCAGCGTTGCCAGCGGCCAGTCGACGGCGCTCCTCGTCGCCGGCGCGGTGCTGCTCGCGAAAGCCGTGCTGTTGCCGGTCGGGTTGGCGTGCGTGGTGCTGCGCACCCGCGAGCCGCAGTGGATCGCCACAGAGCGCCACCCGCTCGTCCGGCTGACACTGGCACTCGCGATAGCGCTTCCGATCTCCGTGCTGGTCCCACGTTTCGGACTACTCCAGCCAGGGGTCGAACGCGCGGCGGTCGGCCTGGTGGCGTTGGGCATCACGATCGCCACCGTGCGTCGCCCCGCGATCTTCCAGGTGCTCGGCTTCCTCGTTGCAGAGAACGGCCTCTACCTCGGCGCCCTTTCCGCGCCGGGCGGGCTGCCGGCGTTCGTCGAGCTTGGGCTCGTGTTCGATCTCGTCCTGATCGTCTCGGTCGCGGCGGTGTTCAGCGCGAAGATCCACGAGGAGCTCGGCACCGGCGACACCTCGCTGCTGGGAGGCCTGCGTGACTGAAGCGCTAGCGATCGCCGTGCCGGCACTGCCGGCCGCGTGCGGCCTGCTCGTGCAGTTCGCCCGTACACCGCGGATGGCGGACCGCATGAACATTGCCGGCGCGCTTGCGACCGCAGCGGTGGCTCTAGTCCTTGCGGTCGTCGCGTTGACGCGAAGCGCGACGCCGACCCACGGGTCGTGGTATCTGTTGGACGGGGCGACCGGCGTGTTTCTCGGCGTCGTCGCGGTCGTGGGGCTATTGAGCGCGCTCGCCTCACCCGCCCATCTCGTTGACCACGGGCATGGCCTGTTTCGCGCTACACGCTCGCGCGCGTGGTACTACCTCGGCTTCTACCTGTTCTGGGCAGCATTGCTGGCGCTGCCGCTGATCGACAACCTCGGGGTCGCGTGGCTTGTGGTGGAGGCGACGACGGGCGCCTCGGCGCTGCTGGTCGCCTACAGCGGCCGGCGCAACGCGCTCGAAGCCGGCTGGAAATACCTGGTGCTCACGACATTCGGGCTGACGATCGCGCTCGTCGGCATCCTCGTCCTCTACGTCGGCCTCGCACCACGCGGCGGCGTGCTCGCGACCCTCGACTGGCAGCAGATCGCCCGCCATGCCCAGTCTCTTCACGGCCAAAGTGCGCTGCTCGCATTCCTCCTGATCGTCGGCGGTCTCGCGGCGAAGATCGGCTGGGCGCCGGTGCACAACTGGCTGCCCGACGCGCACAGCGAAGCACCGCCGCCAGTCAGCGCGCTGCTCTCCGCCGCACTGCTCCCGGTGGTGATCCTTGTCGCCTGGCGCGTGCTCGACACCCTCGGACCAGCCCTGCACCACGGCGTCGCCAAAGCAGTGTTCCTCGCGTTCGGGCTCGCGTCGCTGGCGATCGCCGTCCCGTTCCTGTGGCGACCCCAGGCGTGGAAGCGCCTGCTCGCCTACTCAAGCCTCGAGCACATGGGCGTGATCGCGCTTGGCATCGGCTTCGCCACCCCACTCGCAACCGCCGGCGTCGTGCTGCACTTCGCCGGCCACGCGCTTGCCAAAGCGCTCGGTTTCTACACCGCAATGCCGCTCCTCCAGCACCAGCCGGACGCCTCGGAGCACCCGCCGCGAAGCGTCGCGAACGCGAGCACCGGCACCGCCGCGGCGATCGGCGTGACCCTCGGATCACTCAGCGGGATGCCCCCGTCGCCGCTGTTCTTCAGCGAACTCCTGATCCTCCTCGGCGGCATTGCCGCCGGCCAACTCGTCGTCACCCTGATCGCTGCGGCCCTCCTCGGGCTCGGCTTTCTAGGGCTCGCGCACGCCCTGATCGAAGGGCTCGTCGGTGGCGAACACCAAGCGCCGTGGCGGCGCGGCCGGACCGTCCGCCTCGTCGAACGGCTCGCGGTCGCGATCGGCGCCGGACTGATCGCGCTGTCGGCCACCGCCTATC
>DASRKZ010000078.1:0-9049 GCA_035648675.1 Solirubrobacteraceae bacterium | reverse complement strand
CGCCTCGACGACCGCCAATATCCAGCCAAACTCCGCGTCACCGACGCCGAGCTGGCCGCCGTGAACCTCCACCGCGAGACGTTCCATCCCGAATGGAACTACAACATCAAACCACGAAGTTAATTATGAACAAGCCCTTAGCCGACTCCTATTGGGCGCTGAGCGAGGCTTCTCGCGCAACGGGGAGGCGAACGGAGCGCCCTATGCGCACGCGTCTATAGACTGTATCCCTTCAATCCGAGATGGAGAAGACGAGGCACACATGACGAGAAGGCTGCTTGCCATAGCGAGTGGGACTGGGCGGGCGACGAGACGACGAATGACGGTCCTCCTGATCAGCGCGTTCGTAGCGTTGGCAGCGACTGCGGCTGCGGCCACGACGACGGGCGTCTGGATCGTCCAAGAATCTCCGAACCCACGCGCCGGCGACGCACTGCTTAGGGGAGTGTCGTGCTGGTCAGCAAGCGGATGTATCGCCGTCGGTGACAGCAACAACTTCACTGGGACACTTGCGGAGCGTTGGAACGGGAGCACGTGGAGTCTGCTGAAGGCTCCGAGCCCGCGCCGGAGCGATCTCAGTGGGGTGTCGTGCTGGTCAGCAAGCGGATGTGAGGCCGTTGGCCACGACAGCAGCGGGGGAATAACGGTTGCGGAGCGTTGGGACGGAAGCTCGTGGACGCTCCAGAAGCTGCCGAACACCCTCACTATCGATGCGGTGTCGTGCTGGTCCGCGGAAGGATGCGTTGCCGTCGGCGGCCTCTACGAAGAGGGCGCTCCGCATGCCGAGCGTTGGAACGGACGCTCGTGGAGTGCCCAGAAGATCGCGGGCCCGCCAGGCGGCGGGGTGCTTAGTGCAGTGTCGTGCTCGTCGGCGAGCGAGTGCATCGCCGTCGGCAGCAACAACAGAAACAGGACGCTTGCCGAGCGTTGGAACGGAAGCTCGTGGACGCTCCAGAAGACCCCCAGCCCACGCAGCGGGGGCGCTCTCTATGGGGTGTCGTGCTGGTCAGCAAGCGGATGTGAGGCCGTCGGCAGCACCAGCGGCTATGGCGGAAAAACGATCGGCGAGCTTTGGAACGGAAGCTCGTGGACGCTCCAGAAGACGCCGAGCCCTCAGGACAGCCTTCTCAACGCGGTGTCGTGCTGGTCGGGGAACGGATGCGTTGCCGTCGGGGACATTCCCAGAGAAGGAGGCGGCCTCGCAGAGCTTTGGGATGGAAGCTCGTGGACGCTTCAGGACAGCCCGACGCCCGGCTACGGCTTCGTGCTTTCGGACGTATCGTGCTGGGGGGCGAGGGGATGCGTCGCCGTCGGCGACACCCCTCAAGTCGGCGAAAGCGACATTGCCCGGACGTTTGCGGAGAGCTGGAGCCCTCAGTAGCAACGGGATCGGCGGGCCCCGTCCGATGCTCAACACCGAGTCGCTTCTGAGATTGTCTCGCGTGGCTTAGAAGCTGAGGTGGCGGTCCTCCCACCCTCGTCCGCTCCGGTCCCCTGCCGCGTCCGCCCAGAAGCAGCCACGCTGCCGCCAAGCCACGCCGTCGCTCCGGCGTCTCCTATCGGGGACAAGAGCGATCACGGGCCAGCCGGATCAGATGCCTGCGGGGACACGAACGCGGGTCTCTCGACCGATGGCGGCAAGAGACGCGCATTTCGCCAAAAGCAGGCGGCGGCGCTTGCTTTTCCTTGGCGAGCGGTACCCACGTCGGCGCTGATGGCGTTGCTGCTGACTGCCGTGAAGGAGGGCCTCCTCGGTGGCGAGCTCCGCTTGTCATCGAGAACTAACCTCGAGGAGGCCCGTTTACATGTTGCATTGCTGGGGCCCGGGCCTCGTCAAAGCAGCCGGTTGAGTTGCTCGCGGGTGATGCCGGCGGTGCGCAGGATGTTGCCGAGCGTGCCCTTCTTGATCGGCTGATTGCCGTGGACCGGGACGGGGATCGCGTCGGGAATGGTCGGGTGGCGCAGGATGTGATGGCTGCCACGGATGCGCTTGACGTACCAGCCCTGGCCTTCGAGAACCTTGACGAGCTGCTTGCCCGTGACGGCTGGGGCCTGGCTCACGCGGCGTGGACCGCCACGCGGTCGCGGTGCACGGTGGGGATGGGAAGGCCATCCTCGTGCATGACTTCGAGATACCCCTCGATCGCCTCTTGTGCGTTCGTACGGGCTTCCTCGATCGTCTCGCCCTGCGTGGCGACACTTGGCAGCGCGGGCACGAACACGCTGTAGCCGCCTTCCGGCTCGGCCACGATCACCACATCAAACTCGCGCTCGGCGCTCATCGCCACCAACGATACCGCTCCGCTGAGTCCCACATGCGCTCCGCCTCCCTCCATCCCGAGCGGTCCCCAAGTCTCCTGGACAGACGAGATGCACGTTCCGAGCGGACCCTAAAGTGGGCCTCGATTCGTTGGCCGGTCTCGCGGACTTGTGGTGGTCAGTAACCGGCAGAAGGGGCACCAGAAGGCCCTCAATGTCGAAACTCGGAGGTTTCCGCGATGAGCAGTCGAATCAAGATCACGCTTTCTGACGACATAGCCGCACGCTTGGACGAGCTGGCGGCAGCGTCCGGGCAGCCGGTCGCCCGTGTCGCGGGCCAGATGGTCCGCGACGGACTCGGGAAGCTCCCCGCCGCAGCGCGCGGCAATGGAAGCGCACCGGCGGACGAGCTGACGATCACTCGGGCGCCGTGGCTTGAGCCTTACGGCGGCGATCGTGAATGGCGACAGTTCATGTGGGGCTCAATCCTCGCGCTGTGTGGGCGGTATCCCGACGAGCTGAAAGGGCTCAAACAAGGTTGGTGGACCGACGAATCACAGGTCGAGACGCTGTGTGCGCTCGCGCACTGGCGTCAGATGCTCGACGACGGAGGCCGCGATCCCCGTGAAGAGTTGGACTTCCAGCTCAACGTCGTTGAGTTTGGGCACAGGCTCAAGCAGGCAGGCGGTGGAGTGACCAAGGAGTGGACACCCGGCGCAGCCCCCGACGAGTGGCACTGAGAACGTCTGCGGAGGGATGAACGGGCACCGAGGGAACGCCCGTATCGCAGGTGCAGGGCGCGCAAGGCAGAGCGGCGCCGCCGGCGTCGAGAGCGGTTGCGGCCGGGTGGCCGCCGCTACTGGCACCGGAGGCGTCGGCTTCGCCTCCTTGTCCGTGCGAGCGGCCAGCTCGACCGGCGCGGGTCAAACTCGTTGGCCGGTTGCTGCCCTTCGTGGTCAGTACACATGTGAGGCCGCCCAGCTCAGCACACAAATCGAGCCGTCCCGGTCGCTACGCGCCTCGTCTCGCCGTAGCGACCCCGAGGCGCGGCCCATGCCCCAAGAGGCCCGCGAACGATTGGAGCGGGCGCTATGTGGCGTCCTCGAGCGACGCTACCCCGGACGACGGTTCGCCGTGAAAGACCAGCTCGACACGCTCAGCCATCGGGCCGCGGCCGCGCGCACGACCGCGGCTAACCCGGACGGTCTGAAAGACGCTGCGTAGCACGGTCCTCAGCTCCTCGGGAGCGAGGCTGTCAAGCAGCTCGATCGGCGGTATCACGATCTCGGCCGCGCGCATCGTGTCAACGTGTTCGCGGTACTCGACCCGTGCGGCTTCGGCGCGTTCGGTTCGTGCGCGTAGAGCCGCCGTCCATGCGGACTGCCCAAGCAGCTCCGCAGCCGTCGGATCGGCGGCGAACCGCTCCAGCTCGCGCTCCGCCGCCTCCATCTCCCCCTGAACGTCCTCAAAGCTGTTGTCCGACTCCGTGACACTGGCCGCAACGCCGGACGCGCCGCCCTGTTCGTATGCCTGCTTGACCTGTTCCACGACGTAGTTCTCCAGCCGGTCGGCGAGGATGTTCGTGGGCGAGTCGCACCGCTCGCCCTTCCAGCTCGCCAGAGACGCGCGGCAGCGATACGTGCGCAGGCTGTGCCCTCGTCCGCCTGCTCGTGCACCGATCAACAGCTCGCCGCAGTTGGCGCAGGTGGCGAACCCGCTCAGCGGAAAGACGGCAGCCGGCCGGCGCTGCGGCTTCTCATCGCCGGGATGCGCGCGCTCGAACGTGACGCGATCGACAAGAGCGGCGTGTGAGTCCCGCACGAGCCGGTCGCCATAGCGCGTCTCGCCGATGTATGTCCGGTTACGCAGCATTCGCCGCACCGTGAACGCGCTCCAGGTCCGATGATCGGCGCTGCGCTTGCGGCGGACGCCCGGCCGACCATCCGAGGGGTACGCCGGCACTTGCTCGCGCAGGTACGCGAGCGCCGCGTCGACGCCTTGGTCCGCCGCGAGCTTGAACGCTCGCGTCACGACACGCGCCCACTGCGGATGCGGGACGAGCAATCCGTCGTCGTCGCGCGTGTAGCCGAACGGCGTTGGTCCCATCCGAGCGCCGCGATCTAGCACGCGAGTCTTCGCGTGCTCCCATGCCTCGCTCATGCGTCGCCGTTCCATACGCGCCAGCGCGAGCATGATCGTCATGCCGAACTCGCCGAACGGCGTCGTCGGATCGAGGCCGAGGTCGAGCGCCGCGATCGAGCCACCTGCCTCCGTGATCTGTTCGACCAAGCGCAGCGCGTCGGCCACGCCCAGGCGGCTCAGGCGATCGAGTTTCGAGACGATCACGCCGTCCGTTTCGCCTGCTCTGATGCGCGCCATGAGCGCATCGAGGCCGGGACGCTCCAGCTTGCCGCCCGACTGGTCGAGGTCTTCGTGGACGACCGCGACCTCGACGCCACGCGACGCCGCCCACGCAGCTCCCTGATCGCGTTGCAGGTCGGGCGAGATGAAACTCTCTCCCGAGCGACCCGCAACACGACTGACCCGCACATACTGATCCATGCGGCTAGGCTTCTTGGTTGTAGTGGTCACGCTAAACAAGGGTAAGCTGAATACGTGCTAGGCACAAATCAATTCAAAAACGGCAATCACATCGACGTCGATGGGACCGTCTTTAAGATCCTCGATTTCCAGCACGTGAAGCCCGGGAAGGGCGGCGCGTTCGTCAGGACGAAGCTGCGGAGGGCCTCCGACGGGAACGTGATCGACCGCACGTTCAGGGCGGGGGAGAAGTTCCGCTCGGTGAGGACGGAGGCGCGGAGGATGCAGTTCCTCTACGCCGACGGCACCGATGCGCACTTCATGGACACCGAGTCCTTCGAGCAGATCGCCGTCGCCGAGGGCACCGTTCAGGAGGCGTTGCGCTGGACCAAGCCGAGCAGCGAGGTCGACGTGCTGTTCATCGACGACGAGCCCGCCGACGTGCAGCTGCCGAGTGGGGTGGACCTGGAGGTCACGCAGGCCGACCCCGGCTTGCGCGGCGACAGCGTCTCGGGTGGCGGCACGAAGCCCGCGACGCTCGAGACCGGCGCCACGCTCCAGGTCCCGCTGTTCGTCGAGGTGGGCGAACGCATCCGCGTGGACACGCGCTCGGGCGAATACGTCTCACGGGCTTAGGGCCGCGCGATGCGGCGCTCGGATCAGCGGAGGGCCGCGGTGGTCGCGCTCTACCAGCACGATCTCACCGGCAGACCGCTCGTGGAGACGCTCGGACCGAACGCCTCGCTGTTCGCGCGCGCGCTGGCGTACGCCGCGGCGGACCGCGCGGAGGAGCTCGACCAGGTGATCGATCGCCACGCGCACGGCTGGTCGGTGCAGCGGATTCAGCCGCTGGAGCGCAGCATCATGCGGGTGGCGCTGATCGAGATGCTGCATCCCGATGTGGCCCCCGGAGACACCCCGATCCCGGCGGAGGGGGCGATCGAGGAGGCCGTCGAGAGCACCAAGACGTTCTGTGGAAGCGAGGCGCCGGCTTTCGTGAACGGGGTGCTGGCCGCGGTTTTGCGTGAGGTGCGGGGGGAGGATAAGAAACTATCCGAAAACTCCCCAGATGACCTCGCGGCCGCCCCTGAAGATAAGCCTGGGAGTTTTCGGATAGCTTCTAAACCAATCTCATGAGCGGCGGCGAGCATCTGGACAACTTGATCGGGCAACTCGAGCGTGCCGCGGAGCAGCTGCGCTCCGGTGAGCTCTCGCCCGATGCCGCCGCGACGATGGTCGAGGATTGCGCCGCGCTGGCCACACAGGCCGCCGCTGAGCTCGAGCAGCTGGCGCACGCCGAGGCCTTCGCCCCGGCCCCCGGCCAGGACTCCTTGCTGTAGGACCGCCCGGCGAGGTCGTGAGCATTGACGCCTATCCCGAGCATCTGCGCGAGGAGGTCGAGCGCTATCTGCGGGCGATGCGCTTCTCCACGGAGGCGCTGACCGCGGGACTGGAGGAGGCGATGTACTACTCGCTGCTGGCGGGCGGCAAGCGCATCCGACCGGTGCTCGCGCTGGCGAGCGCCCGCGCGGCCGGTCTGGAGCGGCGCCAGGTGCTGCCGCTGGCGGGCGCGATCGAGCTGATCCACACCTACTCGCTGATCCACGACGACCTACCGGCGATGGACGACGACGCGCTGCGCCGCGGCCAGCCCACCTGCCACGTGAAGTTCGGCGAGGACGTCGCGATCCTCGCGGGTGACGGGCTGTACGCCGAGGCGTTCCATCATCTCCTGAGCAGCCAACGCTCGCCGCCCGAGCGGGTCCTTCTGGCGGCCGCCGAGCTGGCGGCGGCGACGGGTGTGAGCGGGATGGTCGGCGGCCAGTACGCCGACGTGAGCTCCCACACTCCGAGCGGGCCCGAGGCGCTGCGGCGCCTGCACGAGCTGAAGACGGGCCGTTTGATCGGGGCGTCGGTGCTGTGCGTACTACTGTTGGGAGGAATCCAGGATGGACCTGCGACAATTCAGTTTCGCCGTTTCGCCGCCGAGCTGGGTGTGTTGTTCCAGATCGTCGACGACATCCTCGACGTGACCGGCACCGACGACGCACTGGGCAAGCCGCGAGGTAGCGACGAGCGTCACGGAAAGCGCACATATGTGAGTGAGTTCGGAATCGATCGAGCCAGGGAGCTGGCGGCGGAATCCCATCGGATGGCGCGAGCGGCGCTGGCGGCGGCCGGCGCGGAGATGGACCCACCCGACGCGACCGACGAGCTCGAGCAGATCACCGATTTCATCTACACACGGACATCATGAGCGCAGATAAGCAAGAGCCACGGAAGCACCTTCTCGCGGGGATCGACGGTCCGGAGGACCTGCACGGATTAACCGACGAGCAGTTGGCCGAGCTGGCCCAAGAGGTGCGCGAGCACATCATCGATACCGTCGGAGAGATCGGCGGGCACTTCGGCGCCAACCTCGGCACCTGCGAGCTGGCGGTGGCGCTGCACTCGCTGCTGGAGAGCCCGCGCGACAAGATCCTCTGGGACGTCGGTCACCAGGCCTATCCCCACAAGATCCTCACGGGTCGGCGCGAGCAGCTGAGCACGATCCGTCAGTACGAGGGACTCGCGCCGTTCTGCTCGATCGAGGAGTCTCCGCACGACATCATGGGCGCCGGGCACGCCTCGACCTCGATCGGGTATGCGGTGGGCATCAAGGAGGGGATGCGCCACGCGGGGCGCTACGAGGGTGGCGCAGCCGGCCAAGGGTCGGCAAGCCGGACCCCTCGCTCTTCAGACGAGGGGAAGGTCGTGGCCGTGATCGGCGACGGCGCGATGACCGGCGGGGTGGCCTTCGAGGCGATCGGGCAAGCCGGCGGGCTGGGCACGCCGATCGTGGTGGTGCTGAACGACAACGGCATGTCGATCGCGCCGAACGTGGGAGCGCTCTCCAGGTACTTCAACCGGGTACGGCTGAATCCCAAGCTGTGGCACGCGCGGGAGGGCGTCGAGGGCGGGTTGACACGCCTGCCCGGTGGGATCGGCGCCAAATTCGAGCGGATCGGCCCCCAGCTGAAGGAGTCGATCAAGGCGTTCTGGGCGCCCGGCCTGTGGTGGGAGGAGCTCAACTGGGCATATATGGGTGTCGTCGACGGTCACGACGTACGCGCGCTCCGAGAGGCCCTGGGGGAGGCGCTGGCGGCCGAACGTCCCGTGGTGGTGCACGTGGCGACCGTCAAGGGCAAGGGGTTCGCGCCGGCCGAGGACGGCGGGCTGGAGGGCATGGAGCAATGGCACGCGGCCAAGCCGAAGTCGATCCTCAACGGCGTCCCGACTCGTCCTGCCCCCGTCCCCGCGCCCTCGACCTCGGCCCTCGGCGCCACGGCCGAGCCCATCGCAAAGCCGCCGCAGTACACGCAGGTGTTCGGCGAGGCGCTCGTGAGGGAGTGCGAACGCGACGAGCGCGTGGTGGGGATCACCGCCGCGATGAACTCGGGCACCGGGCTGAACATCCTGCAGAAGGCGCTCCCCGATCGTTACTTCGACGTGGGGATCGCGGAGCAGCAGGCGATCCTGTTCGCGGCCGGGCTGGCGCTACAGGGGATCAAGCCGGTGGCGGCGATCTACTCCACGTTCCTCCAGCGTGCCTACGACCAGATCGTGCACGACGTGTGCCTGCAGAAGCTGAACGTCGTGTTCGCGCTCGACCGCGCCGGGCTGGTCGGCGACGACGGGCCGACGCATCACGGCGTCTTCGATATCGCCTACATGCGCTGCCTGCCGAACATCGTGCTGATGGCGCCGCGCGACGAGGCGATGCTCGTGGACATGCTGCACACCGCGCTCCTCTACGACGACGGCCCGATCGCGCTGCGCTATCCACGCGGGGAGGGCACGGGCACGGCGCTCCCGGAGCGGCCGCGGGCGATCGAGATCGGCACGGGCGAGATCTTGATCGCTCCCGACCCACCCGACGCGGGCGTCCCCGCGGGTGGGCGCGTGGCGCTGATCGGCTACGGCAGTGGTGTCGGCAAGGCGCTGGAGGCCGCCGCGGAGCTGGCGAAGCACGAGATCGCGGTGACGGTCGCCGACGCCCGCTTCGCAAAGCCGATCGACGCGGGCCTGATGGCGCAGCTCGCGGCGGAGCACGATCTGCTGGTGTGCATCGAGGAGGGCGTGCTCGCGGGCGGCTTCGGCACCGCCGTGTGGGAGACCTTGAACGAGACAGGCACGACCGGGGTGAGCGGAGGAGCGGGCGGGGTCCGGATCATGCGGGTGGGGTTGCCCGACCGCTCCTCCGCTCACC
>DASRKZ010000077.1:0-7760 GCA_035648675.1 Solirubrobacteraceae bacterium | reverse complement strand
ACCTCGCTGTTTCCCATCTGCCCCTCCGGCAGTCCCACCGCGCGACCGCACGCCGTCAACGTCGTGTGGGGATAGGACGCCCACAGCTCGTCGAACACCGGTGTGCTCGCCAACCGCACCGCGTTCCCGGGACCCTCCTCGCCGAGCCCCCAGCCGTCGAGCACCACCAGGCAGACGCCCGGAACCGGCAGCTCTCCCGGACCGGCGGGCAGGCTCATCGGGTGGCGGCGGCCACGATCTGGGCAAACGCCTCGGGATCGAGCGACGCCCCGCCCACAAGCGCGCCGTCGACGTCCGCCTGCCCCAACAGCTCGACCGCGTTCTCCGGCTTCACCGAGCCGCCGTACAAGATTCTCATGCTCTCCGCCGCCGCCTTGTCGCGGTCGCCGACGAGGGCCCGCACGAACGCCACCGCCTCCTGCGCCTGCTCCGCGCTCGCCACCTTCCCCGTGCCGATCGCCCAGATCGGCTCATACGCGATCGTCACCTCCGCCAGGCGCTCCTCCACCACTCGTGCCAACCCGTCCCACACCTGCTGGCGCAGCTTGCGCTCGGTCTCGTCGTTGTCGCGCTCCTCCTCGGTCTCCCCCACGCACAGGATCGGCCACAACCCGGCCTCCAGCGCGGCTGGCACCTTCAGCGCGAGCGCCCTGTCGGTCTCGCCGAAACAGGCCCTCCGCTCCGAGTGGCCCAGCACCACTCCCTGCACGCCCACATCGCTCAGCATCGTCGGAGACACCTCGCCGGTGAACGCGCCCTCCGGCTCCTGATGCATGTTCTGCGCGTACACCTCCACGCGTGAGCCCCGTGCGCTGTCCACCATCGCCCGCAGGTCCGTAAAGGGCACGCAGATCGCCACCTCCACCCCGTCCACCGAGGAGACCCGCGGCAGCAGCGCCTGGATGTAGTCCTCTGCCTGCGCCTCCGTCTTGTACATCTTCCAGTTGCCCGCGATCAGTGGCGTGCGGGCCGTCGGGGCGCCGCTCGTCACGAGATTACGCCTACGCTCTCGAGCGCCTGCACTCCCGGGAGCGCGCGGCCCTCCACCATCTCGAGCGTCGCGCCACCGCCCGTCGAGAGGTGGTCGACCGAATCCTCGAGGCCGAATCGCGCCAGCGCCGCGGCCGAGTCGCCGCCGCCGACGACCGTCACGCCCGGCGCGGCGGCGACCGCCTCGGCCACCCTGCGCGTGCCCGCGGCAAACGGCTCCAGCTCGAACGCTCCCATCGGGCCGTTCCAGAACACCGAGCCCGCGCGCGCGATCTCCGCGGCGTAGCGCTCGGCGCTCGCCGGGCCGATGTCCAGGCCCATCCAGCCCTCCGGCACCTCGACGCCGTGGAGCACGCGATGCTCGGCGTCCTCCGCAAGCCGGGTTCCGATCACGAGATCCGTTGGCAGCGTGACGCTCGCCCGGCCCGGATCGGTCGCCTTGGCGAGCGCGCGCCGTGCGTGCTCGGTGTCCTCCTCGCCGCACAGCGACTCACCGACAGCATGCCCCTGCGCGCAGAGAAACGGAAAGCACATCGCCCCGCCGATGATCACGACGTCGGCCAGGTCGAGGAAGCGGTCGATCACCTTGATCTTGTCCGCCACCTTCGCGCCGCCGATCACCGCCACGAGCGGTCGCGCCGGGCTTTCGAGGATCTCCGTCAGCGTACGCACCTCATGCTCGAGCAACCTCCCGGCCGCGCTCGGGAGCAGGTGCGCGACGCCCTCGGTGCTCGCATGCGCGCGATGCGCCGCTCCGAACGCGTCGTTCACGTACGCGTCCGCCAACTCGGCCAGCGCGCTCGCCAACGCCGGATCGTTGGTCGTCTCGCCTGCCTCGAAGCGCACGTTCTCGAGCACCAACAGCTCGCCCTCGCCCAACTGCTCGGCGAGCGCCCCGGCCTCCTCGCCCACCACCGTCGGGGCAAGCGTGACCTTCGCGCCGGTCAGCTCGCGCAGGCGCGCCACGACCGGCGCCAGCGACAGGTCCTCCTCGCGGCGGCCCTCGGGCCGGCCGAGATGCGAGAGCAGCACAACGCTCGCGCCGCGCCCGCGCAGCTCCTCGATTGTGACGAGCGCCGCCACGATGCGCGTGTCGTCGGCCACAACCACCCCGCCCTCGGCATTCTTGCCGAGCGGAACGTTGAAGTCGACCCGCACGAGCACCCGCTTGCCGTGAACGTCCAGGTCGTCAATGCTCCTCATCTCAGCACACCTTCGAAACCAGGTCTACCAGGCGGTTGGAGTAGCCCCACTCGTTGTCGTACCACGCCACCACCTTCAACATCGTCCCGTCGATCACCGCCGTCAGTTTGGAGTCGACGATCGAGGAGAACCCCGAGCCGACGATGTCGCTCGAGACGATCGGGTCCTCCGTGTAGGCGAGGATGCCCTGCAGCGGCCCGCTCTCCGATGCCGCCTTCAGCGCCCCGTTGACCTCCTCCACGCTCGTCTCGCGCGCGCACTCCACCGTCAGGTCTACGACCGACCCCGTCGGCACCGGCGCCCGCACCGCGAAGCCGTTCAGCTTGCCCTGCAGCGCGGGGATCACCAGCCCGATCGCTTTCGCCGCACCGGTCGAGGCGGGAATCAGGTTGATCGCGGCGGCGCGTGCCCTGCGCAGATCCTTGTGCGGCATGTCCTGCAGGCGCTGGTCGGCCGTATACGCGTGGATCGTCGTCATCAGGCCGTGCCTCACGCCGACCGTGTCGTTCACGACCTTCGCCACCGGCCCCAGGCAGTTCGTCGTACACGACGCGTTCGAGATCACGTCGTGCCGCTCGCGGTCATACGCCTCCTCGAAGTTCACCCCCAGCACCACCGTCGCGTCGGGATCGCTCGCCGGCGCCGAGATGATCACCTTCTTCGCGCCCTGAGCCAGGTGCTTCGCGGCGTCCGCCCGGCCGGTGAACAGCCCCGTCGACTCGATCACCACGTCGACGCCCAGATCCCCCCACGGCAGCGCCCCCGGGTCGCGCTCGGCGAACACCTTCAGCTCCCGCCCATCGACCTCCAGAGCACCTCTCTTCGCCTCCACCGTGCCCGGGTAGGGGCCGAGGATCGAGTCGTACTTGAGCAGATGCGCGAGCGTCTCCGCGTCGGTCAGATCGTTGACCGCCACCCACTCGATCGCGTCCTCTCCACCGGCGCCTGCCGCCCGCGCCTGGGCGGCGCGAAACACGTTCCGGCCGATCCGGCCGAACCCGTTGATTCCCACCCGTACCGACATTCTCTTTTCACGCCTCCATGAGCGAAAATGAACAATGCCGGGCCTCAGGAGTACCGCTCCGTCGCCCGGCGTGCCCCTAGAAGGCTATCAGCGAGGCTCAGATTGCTGTTGCTTTTTGCGCGGGGTGTGTAACTATGGCTATACAGAGGACGCGCGACTTGTGTCGCTCACGGCGCCGGATCAGCCAGGGATCCGCGGGGCTTGTCGGAGTAATCAGGATTCGCGGCCACGCTTGTCGATGTCGCGGTGCGCCACCGCCACCTCGAGATCCTCGTGGTCTCGGTAGCGTTCGGCAAGGTGCCGCGCGATCGCAACCGAGCGGTGGCGACCACCGGTGCAGCCGATCGCGATCACCAGGTGCGCCTTCCCCTCGGCGACGTACTGCGGCAGCAGGAAGTCGAGCAGCGGGTGCAGCCGCTCGTAGAGCTCCTCCAGCCGGCCGTCGCGCGCGATGTACTCGACGACGCGCTCGTCGTTCCCGGTCAGCTCGCGCAGCTCCGGCACGTAATAGGGATTAGCGAGAAAGCGCACGTCGAGCGCCACGTCCTCCTCGCGCGGGGGCCCGTGCTTGAAGCCGAAGCTCATGAACGTCAACGCCAGCCTCCCCCCCGTCTGGCGCGGCACGAACTCGTCGGCGATCTTCCCCCGCAGCATCGCCGCGGACATGCCCGTCGTGTCGATCACGAGGTCCGCGCGGCCGCGCAGCGGCTCCAGCAGCGCCCGCTCTGCCGCCACGCCGGCCGCCACGCTGCCCTCGGGCGCCAGCGGATGGCGCCGGCGGGTCTCCTTGTAGCGGGTCACCAAGGTCTGCTCGGCCGCTTCCAGGAACAGCACGTGGTGGGCGACTCCCAGCGCGTCGAGGTCGTCCACGACCGCGCGCAGCGCCTCGAAGTAGACGCCTCCCCGGACGTCCGAGACGACCGCCGCGCGCTCGACCTTCGAGCCCTTATGCATGAACAGCTCCACCAGCGAGCGGATCATCTCCGGGGGCAGGTTGTCGACGCAGAAGTAGCCCGCGTCCTCGAATACGTTCATCGCCGTCGACTTCCCCGCGCCGGAGAAGCCCGTGATAACCACTACGTCCTTCAGGCGTGACTCGATCGCGGCCATCCCATTCATTGTGACCGAACACCGGATGGCGGGAGCCACGCCTCTGAGCCGACCATCGGCCGGTTCAACCTGCGCGGTGGAGATGACCATGCAATTCGCGGGCGACCTTCGCCGGCAGACCGGGCACCGCCTGGAGCTCCTCGCGCGAGGCGGCCACGACCGCATCGGGGGAGCCGAAGTGCGCGAGCAAGGCGCGCTTGCGCGCGGGGCCGACCCCGGGGAGCTCGTCGAGCAGCGAGCGCGTCATCGCTTTGTCGCGGCGCGTGCGGTGGTGGGTGATCGCAAACCGGTGGGCCTCGTCGCGCACGCGCTGGAGCAACTGCAGCTCGGGCGTGGAGTGGTCGAGCACCAGCGGCGCGGCGCGCCCGGGGATGAACAGCTCCTCGATCCGCTTCGCCAGCGACACCACCGCGACGCCGCGCTCGCGAAAGCCGCGCAGGACCGCGAGACCGGCAGCGAGCTGTCCCTTGCCGCCGTCGATCACGACGACGTTCGGCAGCGCCGCGAAGCTCGCGTTGTATTCCGGGTCGTGCGGGGAGATGTCGGCCTGGCGCTCCCACTGGGCAAAGCGCCGGCCGAGCACCTCCGCCATCGCGGCGTAGTCGTCGGAGGTCCCCTCGAGCGTCCGGATCGTGAAGCGACGGTAGTCGGACTTCTTCGGCGCGCCGCCCTCGAACACGACCATCGAGGCGACCGTGTGCGTGCCGCCGAGGTTGGAGATGTCGAAGCACTCGATCCTGATCGGCGGCACGTCGAGCCCCAGCGCCAGCTGCAACCCCTCCAGCGCCTCCACCCTGCTCGAGCGACGGCGCTCGGCGCGCAGCCGCTCCTCGTCGAGCGCCAGGCGCGCGTTGCGCTCGGCCAGCTCGAGAATTCTGCGCTTCTCGCCGCGCTCGGCGGCGCGCAGCTCGACCGGCCCCCCGCGGCGGCTGGCGAGCGCCTCGGCGAGCGCCCCGTGCACGGAGGCATCGCCCTGGACGAGCTCGCGCTGGACGATCAGCAGCGGCGGGATCGAGATGTGGGCGGCGTAGAACTGGAGCATGAACTCCTCCGCAACCTCCGCCACGCCCCGCTCGGTCTCGTTCGAGAGGTAGAACGACTGGCGGTCGGAGAGCACCCCGTCGCGCACCTGGAAGACCTGCGCGTTCGCCTCCCGCCCGCCTGTGCCCCCTGGGGGCGCGACGGCCACCGCGACGGCGTCGAGCGTGCCCACCGACTCGTTCGCCACACGCCGGCGCTCCAGCAGCGAGTGGACCGCGCGCAGCCGGTTGCGCTCGAGCGTCGCCTGCTCGAACTCCTCCGCCGCGGCCGCCTCACGCATCCGCGCCTCCAGGTCGCGCTCGATCGTCTTGAAGCGTCCCGAGAGGAAGTCGATCACCCCGTCGATGCTCTTCCGGTAGTCCTCCTTGGAGACGTACCCCACGCAGGGGGCCTCGCAGCGCTTGATGTAGTAGTCCAGGCACGGGCTGCCGCTGCGCCGCCCCGGCTCCGGTCCCGTGCAGGAGCGGAACATGAACACCTTCGCGAGCACCTCCAACGTGCTCCGCACGCGCTTCGCGCTCGAGTACGGGCCAAAGTAGGCCCGGCCCGGCCGGTGACGCTCGCGCGTGAAGTACACCCGCGGGTAGTCCTCGTCGAGCGAGATCGCGATGAACGGATAGGACTTGTCGTCGCGCAGCCTGATGTTAAAGCGCGGCCGGTACTGCTTGATGAAGCCCTGCTCGGCCAGCAGCGCCTCCGCCTCGCTCCCCACCACCACGCACTCGATCCGCTCCACACTCGCCACCATCTCCTCGTGGCCGGAGCTGGCCGAAACGGGGATTCGCGCCGAAGGCGCGTGTCCCCCGGCTTCGGTCGGCACCTGCGTCTTGGCGAAGTGCGACGCCACCCGCTTGCGGATCGACTTCGCCTTGCCCACATAGATCACGCGGCCCTTCCCGTCCCGGAACAGGTACACGCCGGGCTGGTCCGGCAGGCTTCTACGCTGCTCGGCGAGTCTCAATAGGCGCGCCAGTGGCGATAGACCTCGAGCAGCGCGTAGGCGATGAACCCGCACAGCACGAACCAGGCGAGCTCGCCGCGACCCGTCTCCCACATCCGCGAGCGGGCGGCGTACGCGAACACGGCGCCCGCCAGCCCCCCGTACAGCAGCCCCCGGTGACGGTCGCCCAAGCCGTGCAGGGCGATGCGGTGTTCGCGATAGAAACGCAGGCCCAGATAGGCGATCCCGACCCCGAAGGCGACCCACAGCAGCGATTCGAACGTGTTCGCCACGCGACCGCCGTTCGGCAGCAGGTAGACGGCGGCGGCGATCAGCACGATGATCGCCACGTTGCGCGCGGTCTTCAGGTTCTCCATCCGAGCAGTCTAGGTCAGTCCACAAGCGCCTCCAGGCGCGTGTAGGCCTCCTCCACGGCCCGCCGCGCGGCGGTGTGGCGCGCCTCGGACTTGGCCGACTCGTATTGCGTTGCCCACGCCCCCGGGTCGGCCAGCTCGTCCTCCAGCGCCCGCATCGCGGCCTCGGCGTCCTCGACGGCGCGCTCGGCCTTCTCCTGGTCTGTCAGACGGTTCTTCGACGGGCCCTTCGGCTTGGGCTTGCCCTTGGGCTCGAGTTTCCCCGGTTCGGATCCGTTCGCAGTTCCAGCCGTCGCATGCGACGGCTGGCGGAGGGGCGCATGCGCCCCTCCGTGGGGCCGCGCATGCGCGGCCCCTGCCAGGGCCGCATGCGGCCCTGGCGCAAGAGCCGCATGCGGCTCTTGCCCTAGCTCGTTAAGAGCATGCGGACCGCGATCCTTGACCTCTTCGCGTACCCGCACGTACTCCGGCCAGCCGCCCTCGTAGCTGCGCAGCCCACGATCCTCGACGGCGACCGTGCGTGTGCCGACGGCGTCGAGCAGCGCGCGGTCGTGGGAGACGAGCAGGATCGCCCCCGCGAACCCTTGCAGCGCGTCCTCCAGAGCCTCCCGAGACTCGATGTCGAGGTGGTTGGTGGGCTCGTCGAGGATCAGCACATTCGGTGCACGCGCGGCGCCCACCAACACCGCCAGCGACAGGCGCCGCCGCTCGCCGCCGGAGAGCCCTTCCAGAGGCTTCTCGGCCTCCTCGCCGGAGAACAGGAAGCGCCCGAGCAGCGCCCGAGCCCTGTTCGGCGCCAAGCCCGTGGCACGCGCCGCCGCCTCGAGCACGCTCGGGTGGGTGGGCATCCCATCCTCGCCCGCCCCCAGCTCCTCGGCGTGCTGGGAGAGATAGCCGAGCTTCACGTTATGCCCGGTGCTGAGCCTGCCCCCCGCGAGCGGGCGGCGCCCGGCGAGCGTCTCGATCAGCGTCGTCTTGCCCGTCCCGTTGGGTCCCACGAGCGAGACGTGCTCGCCGCGCTCCAGCCACAGCTCGGCGTGCTCGAGCAGGACGATTGGATTCCCGCCCGCTCCACCCC
>DASRKZ010000076.1:0-16151 GCA_035648675.1 Solirubrobacteraceae bacterium | reverse complement strand
ACCGGCGCCTCCTCCACCTCCACCAGCCGCTCCTGCGCAACCGCCGCCGCCATCCCGAACCTCCTGGTCGTGTGCCCCTGCCCCAGGAATCCTCTTAAACGCCGCGGACGGACCCGCGGTTACTGACCCACGCTCCTAGCGAGCGATTACCGCACGGACGGCGCATTGTGTGGCACGCACCGGGCGCTGCTCGACGCGCTGCGGTCGCTGGAGCAGGATCTGCACCAGCACATCCACGAGGAGAACAACGTGCTTCTCCCGCGCGTGCGCGCGCTCAATGCGGCCGCATCGCCTACCGCAGACGGCAGGAGGTGAACCGTGACCAACAATGACGACACCCGCCTTCGACCGCGTGAGGCGAGCTCTGAGCAGACGCTGCCGCGCTGTTGTCGGGCCTGGATCGTCGAGCAGACGCGGCGAGATACCGCGCCACTCCCGGTAGACCGCTCGCTGGCCGCAGCCGTGCGCGTGCACCGCGCGCATCCACGCCCACAGCGCGTCAGGGCCTTGAAGATCCCTGAGATTCCGATGTCCACCGGTCCGGGGACGGCGCGTCGAGGAGCCGGGCGGTGAGAGCATGACGATCTCCGATGACGAGCGCCGAGACGACGGCGGCGATGCGCAGCATCAGAGGCCACGCGTCGTCCCGGGGGCGAGAAAGGACACGATGATGAGAGTGGACTACCGCCGGGTATTTCCAGAGGCGGCCCAGGCGATGGGTGGGCTCGAGCAGGCGGTGCGAGACAGCTCGCCGCATAGCCGCGAGCCGGTCGCGCCGGGGCACCCTGCCGGGGGGTAGCGCCGAGCACGACGTCGGCGCCGCAAGCGGTGACCTCACTCGTGGCTGAGCGGCTCGTCGTGTTCCCCGGCGGCCCGTCGAGCGAGGACATAGAGCAGGTCGGAGGCGCGATTGAGGTAGGCCAGCACCGGAGGTGCGACCGGCGCACCCGCCTCGCCTGCGGCGACGAGGCGCCGCTCGGCGCGGCGCAGGATGGTGCGGGCGAGGTCAAGCGCGGCGGAGGTGAGCGTCGCACCTGGAACCACGAACGCGGGTGCAAGCGGATGCCCGGCGAGCTGCTGGTCGATGCTCCGCTCGAGCTCGGCGGTCATCGGCGCGCTCACCGCGGAGACACCGGGTGTGAGGCGATCGCGCGCACGCGGGTTGGCGGCGATGTCCGCAGCCGCGACGAACAGCCCGCGCTGGCACTCGAGGATCGCGGCATGCAGCCCTGGGTCGGCTCCGGTGGCGCGTGCCAGTCCCAGCGCGGCGACCGCCTCATCGATCGTGCCGCAGACCTCGATCAGCGGGTCGGCCTTGGAGGTTCGACCGCCGAACAGCAGCCCGGTCGTCCCGTCATCGCCTGTCTTGGTGTAGATCGGGGTGTCGGTCACGGTCCTCACCCCGAGGCCGGCGGTGGGCCACTCCACGGCTGTGGTTCGACGAAGAACGGCTCGGTGTGCACTCGCTCGCGCGCGGCGCCGAGCGTTTCGGCGGCGGCGGCACAAGCGAGCACGAACCCCGGCGAACCGGCTATGAACACCTCATGGCCGGCGAGCCTGGGGCAGATGTCTGGCAGCAGGTCCGGCACGCGCCGGCGAGGGGCGCCCGCGGCCCGGGTCAGCGTGGCGATGAAGCGAAACTGCGGGTGCTCTGCCTGCCAGCCCAGCAGCCGGTCGCGGTCCAGCACGTCTGCCTGGGTCCGGGCCGAGAGGACGAGGGTCAGCGACCGTTGTGGTGTGGCCTTGAGCGACGCCTCGATCAGCGCGCGGATCGGCGCCAACCCGGACCCGGCGGCAAGGTACAGGCAGGGCGATGTGGAGGACGGGTCGGCGACGAAGGTGCCGTAGGGGCCGGTGAGGATCACCTCGTCTCCCGTGCGCAGCCGGTCGTGAACCCAGTTACTGGTGCTGCCTTCGGCGACGCGCGTCACCAGCAGCGAGATCTCACCGTCCGGGCGCGGAGCGTTGGCGATCGAGTAGGACCGGGGCGGCACGCGGCGGTCTGAGTCTTCCAACAGCACGTACTCGCCGGGCAGGAACCCCATCGGTTCCGCGAGCGGACGCAGCCACACCTCGACGATCGTCGGGGTGACCCGCTCGATCGCGCTCACCCGATAGGGCGCCTCGTCGCGGCTCGGGATCGGCTCTGCTGGCGCTGTAGCGGACGGCTCAGGCATCGCGCAGCAGCTCGCAGACGACGACGGCGTTGTTGTGCTCCTGGTCGCGCGCGGCGTAGAGGATCGTCAGCGGGCCAGATGTGGCCTGGCGGCGCAGGTCGCCAAGGCGCTCCGATTGCGCGGTGAGCTCGTCGCGGTAGCGGGAGCGAAACTCGGCGAAGCGCGCCGGGTCGTGGTCGAACCACTTGCGCAGCTCGTCGCTTGGCGCCAGCTCCTTGGCCCACTCGTCCAGCTTGGCGCGCTCGCGTGATACGCCGCGGGGCCAGATGTGGTCGATCAGCACGCGATAGCCGTTGGTGTCCTCGGGTGGATCGTAGATGCGCTGGGCGCGCACATCGAGGGCCATCTCGTCAGTGCTCCGGGTAGGTGCTCACGCGGCCCCACAGGCTTTTGGTGCCCCAGATGCCGCGACGCAGGCACTCGAGCTGGACGATCTGGGAGTGGTCGACGAACAGGTTGACCTCGGGGCCGTAGTTCTTGACATACCAGCCGAACACCTCGGGGTCGGCGGCCTCGAACATCACGTTCTCGAGGCCGAGCTCCCGCGCGATCGCGGCGACCACGTCGGTGCGCCAGCTTGTGACCTCCTCGGTGATGCCCTCGGACTCGATCATGATCATGTACGCGCCGGCGTCCAGGCAGCGGCGGGCGAGGTCGATCGCGTAGCCGACGTCGCGCGTGCCCTCCTGCGCGAGCTCCGCTGGGGTGGTTGCGCCGCCCGCACCGAACTGGATGCCGACCTCGGGCTTGGCCTTCAGCCCGGCGCGTTGGACGCGCTCGACGAGGCGCAGCATGTCGTCGGTGGGAATGCTGATGAAGCCGGCCGAGACCTCGAGGATGTCGAAGCCCACGCGGGCGACCTCGCTGATGTAGCGATCGACGGCGTCGGTGCCCTGGGTGAGCACGTGCTCGATGAAACCGCCGGTGGAGACCAGCACCTCGTGCTCGTGGGCGATCTCGACGATCTCGCGCAGGGCAGGCTCGGGCATCAGCGTGAACGAGCCGCCGGCGAACTTCAGCGCGTCGACGTGCTCGCCCATGGTGTCGAGCACGTCCTTGAGGTAGCGCGGTCCCATGACCGAGTAGTACGGGCCGCGGATCTCGGTCACGCCACGCGTGCGCGGCTTTCGTGGGCGGTGGTTTGCCCGCAGGAAAGAGAATGCAAGCTCGTTTGGCGCTGTCAGGGTGTCGCTGTTCATGGTGTCTCCTTTCGGGTTGGAGTGACCGGCGTCCCCAGCAGGCGTGTCAGCTCGTCGACCTGGAGGCTGTCGAGGTCACCGACCGCGTCGCGAATCCGTGCGCGCGGCCCGGACTCCAGATGGGGTGCGGCGAGGCGGTCGAACTTGCCGGCCACGGTGTCCCAGGTCATCGGCCGGGTGTGGAAGCCTTCATAGTCGTGCTGCTCGCGCTCGAGCACGGAGCCGTCGCGCAGACGCAGCCGCACGCGGGCGCTGTGCTCTCCGGGGAAGCGGCGTGAGAGCTCTGGGTCGGGATGGACCTTGACGCGCCGCAGCAGCTGCTGCACGTCCTCCGCGACGATCCGCTCGGGCAGGTACTGCTCGGGCAGCACCTGCCCATCCAGCAGCGCGACCGCCAGCAGGTAGGGCAGCGAGTGGTCCGCCTGCTCCTTGGAGGCGACGCGGTGCTTGTCGCCCTCCTCGCCGCCGCCGATGATGTCGTAGGCGACCTGGAAGGTGTCAAGCTCGATCTGCTGGACCTTGGCAGCGTCGAGGTTGTGCTCGGCGCGCAGCTCGAGCAGCGCCTCGATCGCCGACTGGGAGTGGATCTCGGCGTTGTACTTCTTGAGGATCGTGCGCCGCACCGACTCGAGGTCCTCATGCTGCCAGTCGATCTCGAACGGACCGGCGATCGCCTGCATGAACCCCCTGTTGCCCTCGAAGACCTCGCGCGGACCGCTCACGCCTCGCATCGCCAAGAATGCGGCGTGGGTAGCGGCGAACGCGGTCGCCGGGTAGGCGAGGCCCTTCCAGTGCGAGAGCTCGCCGGTGCGCGTCACCCGCAGGGCGTTCAGCGAGGTGCCAGCGATCGCGATCGCGTTCGCGGCGCGCCGCTCATCCAGGCCGAGTGCCCGCGACACGCCCGCAGCGACCGCGTAGGCGCCCTGCGTGGTGTGATCAAAGCCCTTCGCGCGCACCGGCGCGACCTCACAGAGGCGGCACTGGACCTGATAGGCCACCGCCAGCGCGCTGAGCAGCGTGCGACCGTCGGCGTGCGCGTACTCGCATGCGGCCAGCACCGGCGCGAGATTGTCGCTGGGATGGCAGGTCTCCCCGGGCGCGAGGAAAGAGTCGTTGAAGTCCAGGTAGCGCACGAGCGCCCCGTTGTAGAACGCGGCGCGGTCCGGTGCGCTCCTTCCGGCCCCGATCAGCGTCGCCAAAGGCGCACCGCCGAACTCCCGCACCTGCTCGCGGACCATCGCCACCGGCTCGCCGTCCAAAGCACCAAGCGCGACGCCCAGCGAATCCAACACCCGCAGCTTCAGCTGCTCGCGCGCGGGCTCGGAGACGTCCTCCCAACGCGCGCCGCAGACGAACTGCGCCAACCGCTCGACCCGGGTACGCGAGTGCGAGCAGCGCCCGGGAGCGGGCTGAAGGTGTGTGGGTGCAGCGATCGACCGCGCCATCACGCCCCACTCCCGGCGAGCACGTCCTCGCCCGCAGGCTTGGCACTCGCGTCGTGCTCTAGCGACGGTAGGTCCGGTGTGCCGGCGATCAGTCGAGCTGGGTGTGTGACTCGCGGTGCGTGCGGATCACGCCGAATGCTCTGATCACGGCGCGTCATTACCATACGCACGGCGGCGAGGCGACGCCGCCGCACCGTCGAATCGACGCTCGCGAGCTGGCCGCTGCCGGTCCGGGCCAAGGAGCGCGCGCTCAGCGCATGGTGTGTAGTCGGGGTGCTCATGTCTCCTCAGCGTCGAGTGTGCCGTGCGTTCTTACCAGGATGCTGCGCGTGCGCCTCGGGTGTTCGCGCCCGGTGCACCCGCCGAGCAACGGCCTGGCCCGCCGGTAAGACACCTACCGGCGCTCGACGCTGGACGGCCGTGAGCGAAATATGGCCCAACCCGCGGTGCGTCCGTCCCATCGAACCCTCGTCTGCTGACACCCTGCTCCTGGCCGAAGCTAGGACGCCTTCGGACGCGTCCGTGGCCCGCGCGCTACATGCAGTCACCCGACTTCGACGCTCGCGCCGCCCGGAGCGCTACTACGTCGGACGCCGCTCCGAGGCGACCGAGCTTTACATCGTCAGCCGCACCGGCTTTGAGCCACTGTCGCATCCCAGCTACCAGAGCAGCGCAGCATTCGATTGGGGATTCGCGAGTGCCGGCGCGCTGGAGCTCTCCTTCGCGCTGCTGGCCGACACAACCGAGAGCCGGCCGACAGAGCTTGTGTGCCGGGCATTCTGCGCCGAGGTGGTGGCGCGCCTGGAGGACGCCGGCTTCGTGCTGACCGCCGGTGATATCGCGGTCTGGTTGATGGGCGCCTTCTCCTACGCTGACAGCCCGGGGCGTAGCGCTCGCGCAGGTCTACGTTGGAGCGCACTCCAGTGGGTGCGCTCACGAATGAGGCGAGCGTGAGAAGCCGGCTGGCGCACGCTGGGGTCGGTGAGCCGAGCGCGACAGGCCTCGTCACGCTGACGCGCCGCCGCGTCGACCGTAGAGACCGAGCTGGGGAGCCCCCAGGTCGGAGCGCGGCGTCGGAGGCCTTGCCACGGCGGAAAGGTATGCTAACTTATACATAGCGCGACTGTGTAAAAGGAGGCGTACATGAGCACGACAGCCTCACCCACAGCGACACCGAAGCACCGGCCTCGTCCAAACGGGCAGGCGGCACTACCGCCTTCTGCTCGTCCCCGTACGGAGCGTCCGCCGACGCCGGGGCTCACCCCGCGACCGGGTGGAGCGACAACGCTGTTTGCGGTCCCCTTCGCCAGCGCAATGAGCGATCAGGACGCCGCCCTTCTCTCGCGCACGTTGGATCTAACGACGCATCTGCACCCCAAGCTGTACAACAGCCCCACCAGCCCGGGTGTCGTACGGCTGGACTTCGACTCAGGCCTATTCCTGCAGCGCGGGCCAACCGAGGGACGCTGGGTGCTGGAGGGCCGAACCTGGGGTCACCCGGCGCCATCAACCGTCCGCGAATGGCACCTGCGCGCCGCCGCGGCCGCGCGCCGGCTCGATCCCGCCGTGACCGTTCCGCCGCGCCTCACGAGCACCCCCTCGACTGCGATGCCCTCGCGCCCCCAGAGCCGCGCGGCGAATCACCGCCTGGCGCGGATCGCCCGCCACATCCGCGGCCTTCCATGAGCCCAGCACCGACAGCCCTCACGCGTACGTTCGATCCCGAGTCGCGTAGGTGGCTGGCCCAGCTATACGCTGAAGGTGCCGTGCACGAGGCCGCGATCGGGCGGCTGCACGCTCTGCTGCTGCGAGAGGCGCGTTACGAGGTCCGGCGCCGCACGGCCGGGCTGGCGCACCCCTCCGGGCGCGATCTCGAGGACCTCGCGCTGCAGGCCGCCGACGACGCGCTCATCGCGATCCTCGCGAAGCTGGACCAGTTCCGTGGCGACGCGCTGTTCACCACGTGGGCGCGGCGGTTCGCCGCGCTCGAGGTGCCAGGCAAGATCCGCCGGCGGCTGGGCCACGCTCGCGAGACACCGATCGACATCGACCACTGGCCGCCGCTCGCTCGTGGCGCCTACGAAGACCCGCAGGAACGCAGCGAGGCCAGCGAGCTCGCGCGCACGCTCGGCTACCTCATAGCGCACGAGCTCACCGTCCACCAGCGTGACGTGCTGCTCGCCCTGACCGTCGAGGAAATCGCGACGAAGAAGCTGGCGGCCCGGCTGGACTCGACGCCAGGCGCCCTCTACAAGACGCTCCACGACGCAAGGCGCAAGCTCAGGCGCGAGCTCGCCCCCGAGCAGGCAGCGCATCACCACCAACAGTCCCAGACGGACCGGGCGCCAAGGCCCCCGGGGGTCAGATGCGACGGCGCCGGCCCACAGGCAGGACGAACCCCGATGCCCGCACCCGCGGTGAAGTGAGCATCCCTACGGCGCAACCTCATGCGCGCCGGCCGAGCGGGCGGCGCTGCCGGCAGCGTGCCATCGGGCCCGGCGCGCCGCGTCCGAGCGTGCTGCTGGGAACGTTCTTCGCTGCTGGCCTGTGTTTCATGCTGGCTGCAGCTGCCGCCGCGATCGCGTATGTGCTCAGCGGCCTCGAATGGGTGCACTGGCTGGCGCTGCACCTGCTCCTTCTCGGCGGGATCTCCCAGCTCGTGCTCGGCGCCGGGCAGTTCTTCACCTGCGCCTTCCTTGCCACCGACCCACCACCACGACGCCTGATCTGGGCACAGTTCGGCGCGTGGAACATGGGCGTCATTCTCGTCGCCATCGGTGTTCCGAGCGCGATCAGCGCCCTGACCGACGTTGGCGGTGCGCTGATCGCGATAGGCATAGCGCTGTTCGCCGCCGCGCTGCTCGGCATGCGCAGACGCTCACTGCAGCACGCACCCTGGGCGCTGCGCTGGTATCAAACCTCCGCGGCATGCCTGACGATCGGGGTGCTGCTCGGTGTGCTGATGGCCCGCGGCACGCCATGGCCGTACGGGAGCCTGCTCGGCGCTCACCTCGCGCTCAACCTCGGCGGCTGGCTCGGCACCGCAATCGTTGGCACGCTACACACGTTCTTTCCCTCCCTGACCCAAACCCAACTGCGCCACCCGCGTCTACAGCGCCCGACGTACACGTTCTGGCTCGCCGGCGTTCTCCTCTTGGCGGCCGGCGCCGCCTTCGGCATCGTCAGCATCCTCGCGCTAGGTTGGCTCAGCCTGCTGGCCTCCGCAATGCTCCTCTCGGTGAACCTTCTCGCCTCGCTGGGCGCAGCCGCTCGCCCGCTCGCCCTGCCCGCGCGTCTGGTTGCACTCGCCCAGGTGTTCCTGCCCACCGGGCTGCTGCTCGCGCTGCTGGCGACGGTCGCCCACGGCACGATGGGACCGTTCGTCGGCGCGCCACGGACCGCGCTGGCAGTCCTGCTGCTGGCCGGCTGGATCGGGCTCACGGTTTCGGGCTCGCTGCTACACCTGCTCGCGGTCCTCGCGCGCATCAAGAGCTTCACGTTCCCGATGCCCCAGCCGCGCCCCGCCCGGGACCGCGCGCTGACCGCGACCGCCGGCATGGGTGTAGCGGCGCTCGCACTCTCAACCACCCCAGGCCTCGCGCCACTCAGCGACCCGGCAGCGGCTCTCACCATCGCTGTGGCGGGCCTGCTGGCGATCCGCGTGCTCGCGCTCGCGCTACGCGCCGCGGGACCCACAGCGTCGTGAAGCGCCATCCCGCCCTCGTCCCCCTCTCGCGCGATCACCACCACGCACTCGTGATCGCCCAGCGCCTGCGCCGCGCGACCGTCGAGACCGCCACGGAGGCGGCCCGGGCATTCCTCAGCCACTGGGACGCCGAGGAGAAGCTGCACTTCCGCCTCGAGGAGGAGCTTCTGCTCCCAGCCTATGCCGCTCACGGCGAGCCCGACCACCCCGCGATCATCCGCATGCTCCTCGACCACATGGTGATCCGCCGCGACGCAGCCCGGCTCGCCGGCACGCCGCCACTCGAGCTGCTCCACGACCTCGGTGCGCAACTCGCAGACCACGTCCGCCTCGAGGAGCACGAGGTATTCCCTCTGATCGAGGCGACGATCCCCGAGACCGAGCTCCAGACGCTTGGCGATCGCATACGCGATGCCGCGCATTGACCTCCAGCGAGCGCACCAGGCTCCCAGCGTGATGGGACGGGTTTTGGCAGACTTCAATTGTGATCCTTGAGCGGATCGGGGTCGTGGCGCCTATCGTGCAAGCCCCGATGGGCGGTGGGCTGAGCCGGCACGAGCTGGCAGCCGCCGTCTCGGACGCCGGTGGCCTTGGAACGATCGCGGTCAACGGGGCGGCGAACATCGCGCGCGAGCTCGCGGCAGCGCGAGCGCTGACAGGACGGCCGATCGCGGTGAACGTGCTGCTTCCCTTCGCGCGGCGCGATTGGTTCGTGGCCGCGGCCAGCGCCGACGCGGTCATAACCTTCTGGGGCGCGCCGAAGCGACGCACGCCGGGAGTGTGGCTGCACCAGTGCGGCTCGGCCGCGGAGGCGAGGTCCGCTCACGCCGCGGGCGCCGACGCAGTGATCGTCCAGGGCGTGGAGGCCGGCGGCCATGTTCGGGGCACCACGCCAGCACTCGACCTGCTCGAAGAGGTCCGCTCCGCGCTGCCGCACGACTACCCACTGCTGCTCGCAGGCGGGATCGCAGAACGCGACGATGTTCAACGCGCCCTCGCTGCCGGGGCGGTGGCGGCTGTCGCAGGCACGCGCTTCCTGCTCTCCGCAGAGAGCCGAGCGCACCCACGCTATAAGCAACGGCTCATCGAGGCCGACGAGACGGTCCTCACGGAGCTGTTCGGCCTGGGCTGGCCGGCGCCCCACCGCGTGCTGCGCAATGCGGCGACCGAGCGCTGGCTGAGGAGCGATACCCGCGGCCCCGCGTCAAACCGCGCGCTCAACCGACTCTCGGCCTTCGGCGCGCGCTACATTCCAGCTGCAATACAGGAGCGCATGATCCGCGCCCAGCATCCCGGAAGCCGCCTGCTGACGCCGATCACGGCCACCGACGACCGAAACGACAATCTCCTCGACGCCGGGGCGCTCTACGCCGGCCAGGCCGTCGCGCGCATCCACGACACCCGACCCGCCGGCGAGCTCGTGGCCGCGCTGACACCCTGAGTCCCCCACCACGGCGTGGCGGCCCGTCGCGCTAGCAACCTCACGACCGTGCGCTGGTTGCTGCGCTGATCTGCGTGCTCCCGCCCGCAGGGAGCGGTGCAGGGTCGAGCGTAAGCGGCGGGCGACCGCGCACGTGTCGGGCGTACCAGCGCCGGCCCAGCAGGCGCTGGGTGTTCCACGCAATGGCCCCCACCGCGCCGCGGCGGTGCAGCCAGAAGCGGTCGGGCACCTGCTCGCGCGGCTCCGTTCGCTGCGCGTCGACATCGGCGATCACGTAGCCCGAGCCTTCGGAGCCATCGCGGCGAGCCAGCACCCGGCCGTGGGCATCGGCGATCTGCGCTCCGCCCTCGAAGCGGCCGTGGTAGGTGACCCCGGGCAGCTCGGGCATAGGGCACGAGAACGCGCCCGTGATCGCCGCATGCGCGACCGGTGCGCCGACGTAGCGGCCGAACACGCTGGGAGCGCGCGCGGCGGTGGCCCCATTCGCCGCCTCGGCCCGTCGGGTGTAAGCGGTCGGCGGCCACCGCGGGATGCTCCACCAGTTGGAGCCACCCATCACAAGATCGACGCGCCCGCGCAACCGGCGCGCCGTGCCGCTGCGCATCAGCTCCCAGCAGACCGCCGCGCCGACGGTCAGGCCAGGAGCCTCGATCACCCCGTCATCGTTTCCACCCACGTAGAGCGCGTTCTCCCACATCGTCGGCAGATCCTTGTCGTGGCGTCCGAGCAGCCCATCCGGCCCGGCGAGGAGGAACGCGTTGCGTACCTCTCCATCGAAATCCCGGCAGAGGAACGACCCGCCGATCAGGACACGCTCGTCGCGGGCCACCCGCAGCAGCATGTCGGTCGCCGCGCCGTCAGGCGCCAGCGCAGCGTTTGCGAGCTCGGAAACGAACGCGGCGCCGGTCGTAAAGAACTCGGGGAGCACGACCGCCTGCGCACCCGCGCGCGCCGCATCCCGAGCCAGCGACTCGCACACGGCGAGATTGGCCGGGACGTCCGCAAGCGCTACGTCGAGCTGAACAGCCGCGACCCGCATGCAGTGATCGTACCCCGCCCAAACCACCCGCGAGCGCGCCCGAAGGCGGAGACGCGATGGACCGCGATCAGGCGTCAGCCAACCACGCGCGTCTCAGGGCGGACGTAGGCTTCCAGGTCCCGGGAGACGTGCCCACGCGCTCCCGCTTTCCGGCGCCGAGCGAGCACACGGACAGCCTCATCGCTCGCTCCTGAGTTGGACGACGGCCTCCGAGCACCATCTTCATGCCCCGACCAACGAGCGCCGAGCCGGCGCCCGGATCACGCCTGTGAACCGCCCCGGGTTTCTTGGAGGCGTGTCCACATAACGTGGCGTGGCTAAAGCCGTCGCAGCGTTTGACGATACGTCTCGTGGACTAGCGCGTGCTGGCCCCGTCGAAGGAGGCTAGGTGTCGCGTACAGCAGGGTATTGGCGGTCGGGCCTCGGTAGGCTCCCAGCGAACGGTGTTGTCGGCGTTGCAGCGTCGATCGTCGTTGTGGCAATGGTTCTGTTCGCTGTTCAGTTGCATGGCACGCAGACCAGCACGCGTCAGAGCGTGGTGTCACGCTTCCACGACCGCGCGCAGGTGATCTCGGCGCTGACGCAGGCGGTCCTCGCGTCGGCGGCGGCTACGCCCGAACAGATACGCCATTACGGCTCCCCCACGGTGAGCGGCCGGCTGATGGATGAGACGGCCGCGGAGAGTCACGACGCCTACGCGGTCCTGCTCGATCAGCAGGGCCGGATCGTCGCTGCATCACAGACTTTCACTCCGTCTGATCATGCCGAGGTCATTTCGTCGGTGCTCAAGCCGGCGCTCGCTGGTGCCGCGGTCTCGCTCTCCGATGTCCTGCCGGGAGGTGCTGGCGGCGGCGTGATCGCCTTCGCGGTGTCCTTGAGGACTGCCGCGGGCCCGCGGGTCCTCGTAAGCGGAATACCGGCACCGCTGCTGAGTACGTTCCTGAGCAGCTATCTGCAGCGTATCCCGACACCGGGTGGCACCGCGTACGTGCTCGACGGTCAGGGCAACGTGGTAGGCGCCCGGAGTCCGCGGCAGGCCGTGGGCCGGCGCGTTGTCGATCCCGGCCTGTTCGGCGCGCTACAGCGGCGGTCGAGCGGGTCATACGGCCACGACGGGTATTTCGTGGCAGTCGCGGTCCCCGGCAGCACGTGGCGCGTGGTGCTGACCTCTGCAACGTCCTCGCTGTTCAGTTCGGTGAGCGGATCGCGGAAGTGGCTTCCGTGGGTGATCTATCTCGCGCTCGGCATCGTCGCGCTGGGCTTCCTCGCGGTGCTACGCCGGCTGTGGGGCAGCGCAGCAGCGTTGTCCACGGCCAACGCTCGGCTCGCGAGCAGCAACGCTCGCCTGGAGAGCTCAAACGCGCTGCTGCGCCAGGCCGCGGAGCTGTCGCGCTCCAATGCGGAGCTGGAGCAGTTCGCGTCGGTGGCGTCGCATGATCTGCAGGAGCCGCTGCGTAAGGTGCAGACGTTCGCCGCTCAGCTGACGGCCACCGAGCATGACCGCCTGTCGGCGCAGGGGCAGGATTTCTTGCGTCGGATGAGCGACGCCGCCGGGCGGATGCGCACGCTGATCGACGATCTGCTGATGTTCTCGCGAGTCTCTACGCAAGGGCGCGCATTCGTCCCCGTCGAGCTCGGCGAGATCGTCGAGCAGGTGCTGGTGGATCTGGAGCTGAGCATCACCGACAGCGGCGCTCGAGTGAGCGTCGACGCGCTCCCGAGGGTCGAGGCCGACCCGGTGCAGATGCGCCAGCTGCTGCAGAACCTGCTCGGGAACGCGTTGAAGTTCCGCCGCGACGGCATCGTCCCGGAGCTGCGGGTCTCCGCCGAGGTGGGCGACCACCTTGCCGAGCTGACGATCCAGGACAACGGGATCGGATTCGATGAGCAATACGCCACCCGCATCTTCGGAGCCTTCGAGCGGCTGCATGGAGCGCGCGCCTATCCGGGGACCGGCATCGGCCTCGCGCTGTGCCGCAAGATCGTCGAGCGCCATCACGGCACGATCACTGCCGAGGGCGACGTCGGCGTCGGCGCGTCCTTCACGGTCAGGCTCCCCCTCGAACAACCTGCCGAAGGCGCCGCGGTGACGTCGCTGTTCCCCGAGACGATCGACCAGGAGGCTTCTCATGCACTCGTCTGAGCCATCCGCACCGCGCAGCTCGATGACTCTCCTGATGGCCGACGACGACGAGGACGACCGGGCCCTGACCGCGGACGCCCTCAAGCGCTGTCTGATCAACGACATTCGCTTCGCCGTCGACGGCGAGGATCTCATGCACTATCTGAAGGGTCAGGGTGCGTATGCCCCGGGGGGCACCCCGGCGCCGCGTCCGGGGCTGATCCTGCTCGATCTGAACATGCCCAAGAAGGACGGGCGCGAGGCGCTGGCCGAGATCAAGAGCGACCCGGATCTGCGACGGATCCCGGTCGTGGTGCTGACGACCTCCAGAGCCGAGGAGGACATCGTGCGCACATATGACCTCGGCGTGAACTCGTTCGTGAGCAAGCCGGTCACCTTCGAGGGGCTGGCTGCGGTGACGCAGACGCTGGCGGGCTACTGGTTCGAGCTCGTCCAGCTGCCGCAGGAGCACGTTGATGGCGAGCGCTGACGCCCTGCGGATCCTGCTGGTGGAGGACGACGAGGACGACTACCTCCTCACACGCAGCATGCTCGGGGCACCGGGCCGAGCGAAGGTCGAGCTCGACTGGGAGCAGACCTACACACCGGCGCTGAGCGCAATCCGCACCGGAGGCCATGACCTGTACCTGGTCGACTACCGCCTCGGTGAGCACAACGGGCTCGACCTGGTGCGCGAGGCATGGGAGGGCGAGCCCCCGGCCCCGGTGATCATGCTCACCGGCCAGGATGACTACGCGGTGGACCTCGAGGCGACCGAGCTTGGCGTCACTGACTATCTGGTGAAGGGAACGATCGACGCTCCCACCCTGGAGCGCACGATCCGCTACGCGGTCCGCCAGCACCGGGCGACGGTCGATCTGCGTCGCAGCGAGGAGCGCTACGCCGTGGCGGTGCGCGCGACCAACGACGGGATCTGGGACTGGGACCTGACGACGAGGAGCATGCACTTCTCCGAGCGCTGGAAGACGCTGTTGGGGTACGAGGACTTCACCTGGGACGAGCCCGACGCGTGGTTCAAGCTCGTCCATCCCGACGATGTAGAGCGGCTGCGCCGCGAGATCGACCAACACCTGGCCGGGGACAGCGCGAATTTCGAGAATGAGCACCGGATCCGCCACGCCGACGGCGACTGGCGCTGGGTTCTGACCCGCGGACTGACCACGCGCGACGCCAACGGCACCCCGATCCGCATCACCGGTTCGCTATCGGACATCACGGAGCGGCGCAACGCTCAGCAGCAGCTCATCCACGACGCCCTGCACGACAGCCTGACCGGACTGCCCAACCGCGCTCTATTCATGGATCGCCTCGCCCAGTGTCTCAATCACGTCGAACGAGACCCCACCTACGGCTGCGCGGTGCTGTTCATCGACATCGACCGCTTCAAGCTGGTCAACGACAGCCTTAGCCACACGGCTGGGGACCAGCTCTTGGTGGAGACGGCTCGCCGCGTGCGGCGTGTGTTGCGCCCGCGTGACACTCTCGCGCGCCTCGGCGGGGACGAGTTCACGATCCTCCTCGACGGAATCACTGCTCCCGTCGAGGCCCAGGACATCGCCACTCGGGCATGCCAGGCGATCGCTGAGCCGATCAGCATCGAAGAACACGAGCTATCGGTCGTTGCCAGCATCGGGATCGCGCACAACCTTGAGGGCATCAACGACGCAACGGGATTGGTCCGCGACGCAGACATCGCTATGTACCAGGCGAAGGGACACGGCGGCGGGCGTTGGGAGAGCTTCGACACGAGCATGCACCAGCGCGTGCTCGACCGCATGTCGGTGGAGACCCAACTCCGCCAGGCGATCGACCAGGGGAGCCTGCGCACGTTCTTCCAACCGATCGTGGACCTCCGCTCCGGAGCACTCCACGGCCTGGAGGCGCTGGCCCGCTGGCCGGCGGGGGACCGCGAACTGCCCCCCTGCGATTTCATCCCCGTCGCCGAGGAAACCGGGCTGATCAGCCCTCTGGGCACGCTGATCCTGCGAAGCGCCTGCCAGACGCTAAGTGACTGGCGTGAGCAGAGGCTGGTCGACCCCCGTGTGACAGTCAGCGTCAACGTCTCGATCTGTCAGATCACCGATGGTAGCCTGGTGGATCACGTCCGCGCCGCGCTCAAAGACGCCAAACTTCCCGCCAGCAACCTCACGCTCGAGATCACTGAGAGCACCCTGATCGAGAACCCGCTGCGCGTAAGCGCCGAACTGCGCGAGCTGATGTATCTCGGTGTGACTGTCCACCTCGACGACTTCGGCACCGGCTATTCGTCGCTGACCGTGCTCAACGACTTCCCCGGCGACACGCTGAAGATCGATCGCACCTTTGTGGACTCCATGATCGACCGGCGCGAGAGCCACACCATCGTCACATCTATCGTGGGCCTCGCCCACAACCTCGGGCTGCGAGTCATCGCCGAGGGCATCGAGAACACCGATCAACTCCACGCGCTGACCGCACTAGGCTGCGAATACGGGCAGGGCTATCACTTCGCTCGCCCACTCCCAGCCGGAGAGATCGAAACCCTGCTCGCCGACGACCTGACAGGCGCCGAGGATACGCGCGCGCCTGCATCGATATCCGCGTAGTCGCGGTCACGCTCCACCGAGTCGCCCTGGCGCCCCCCTCTGCCATCTTTGCTCAGAGAGCTGCCTACTTCGCAAAGGAAGAGCCCCCGGACCCTCCACCCAGACACCTGAGTTGGACGCAGTCGTCCACGCCCGCGCCCAACTCGCACCTCCTTTCGCGGAGATGCGACCGTCCCACACGGGGGCCCAACTCGCTCCTGCTCTTCTGTTGCGTGTCTGATTATGTTGCGCGCGGCGCTCATGGACCGCGTTTGACCTGCTCAGGACGAATCTGGGGTAGGCGTTCAGTCCTGCGGGTTTTCCATAACAAGGTGCGTTTGGGTTGGTCGGCGAATTGTTGGGGTGTGGAGCGGTTTGAGGCTGAGGCGATCTATGACTCGGGTCGTGGGGCGTGTGTAGGGTTTTTGATTGGGCTG
>DASRKZ010000075.1:0-2686 GCA_035648675.1 Solirubrobacteraceae bacterium | reverse complement strand
GGTCCAGGAGCCACCACCAGCAGACAAACAAAGCAAGCGACCACACCACACGACCACGACAAGCCCGCCGGCGACCGCCAACCCTCACGGATCTTCGCCGCCCACCCGCCACGTCAGCCGATAGAGACCCACGCTCCTAGGCGGCTTCGATCTCGAGCGCCTCGGCCAGTCGCGGCGAGCCGTCGGCCGCCTCGTAGCGCACGTCTACCGAATCGTTCTGGCGGTAGGTGCCCACGCCCCAGGCGCCCAGCAGCCAGCGCCGCTTGCTGATCCTGTCCTTCCGCAGCTCTCCCTCGAACACGAGCGCGCCTTCCCTGACCTCGAAGTCGGCTCCGAGTCGTTGGGGCACCCCGTTGAGGAACACCTGATAGGGCTCGCGCACCTCCCGCGGCAGCCTCACCTTGGATTTGCTCATCGCCGCCGGATTATGCACCCCGGCACGTCGGGGAGCCCGTTCCCGATTGCCGCTCCGCCCGCCCGGCACTTACCCTGACGGTGCCGATGGCCCACCCCGCGCCTGTCACCGAGATCCCCTACACCGTGCGTCGCTCCGCCCGCGCCCGGCGCGTGCGGGTGAACGTGCACGCGCACACCGGCGTCGAGGTGGTGCTCCCCGCGCGTGCCCCCGAGCGCGCCGCGGCGGCGGCCGTCCGCGAAATGCGCCCGTGGATCGAACGGCGGCTGTCCGACGCCCAGGAGGTGCTCGCGCGGGTCGCCGAACGGGCCGGCACCGTGCCCTACCTCGGCATGTCCCTGGAGCTCGTCCCCGAGGACGGCCGCACGCGTGCGCATCGCCGCGGCGAGCGCCTGCTGGTCCCCGCCGGCGACGCCCGCCCGGCGCTGGAGCGCTTCTACCGCCGGGCAGCGCGCGCGGAGATCGCCCCGCGCCTGGACCGCGCCACGGCGCTCGCGGGCACTGGCTACCGCGACCTGAGCATCCGCGCGCAGCGTACGCGCTGGGCCTCCTGCTCGGCCGGTGGGCGGATGAGCTTCAACTGGCGGCTCCTGCTGGCACCCGAGCGCGTGCTCGAATACGTCGTCTGGCACGAGGTCTGCCACCTGGAGATCCTCGACCACTCGCCCCGCTTCTGGGCGCTCGTCGAGCGCCACTGGCCGGACTACCGCGAGGATCGCGATTGGCTGCGCCGGAACGGCGCGGCGCTGGTGATTTGATATCCAAAATAAGAGGGGTGTGTAACCATAGTTACACACCCTCCGCAAAGTCTAACAACTACCGGAAGCCCGATAGCTATGGTAATACGCCCTTCGCGCGCGCCGTGGTTCAACCGCCGCCCTGTCTCCTGCCGCCGCAGCGGCTCGACGGCCTCCCTGTCGTCGCCGCGGCTCAACTACCGCGCTGGGCGATCGGCAGGTAATCCCGGTCGCGCGCGCCGGTGTAGATCTGGCGAGGACGGGCGATCTTCTGCTCGGGGTCCTCGACCATCTCCAGCCATTGGGCGATCCAGCCGGAGGTGCGCCCGATCGCGAACATGACCGGGAACATCGCCATGGGTAGGCCGAGGGCCTCGTAGATCAGGCCCGAGTAGAAGTCGACGTTGGGGTAGAGCTTGCGCTGCGTGAAGTAGTCGTCGTCCAGAGCCCGCTTCTCGAGCTCGGTGGCGACGTCGAGGAGCGGGCTCTTGCCGCGCACCTCGAAGACGTCGTCGAGGTATTTCTTGATGATCCGGGCACGCGGGTCGTAGTTCTTGTAGACGCGGTGGCCGAAGCCCATCAGCCGCTCGTCGCCCGCCTTGACGCCCTCGAGGAAGGCGGGGATGTTCTCGACCGAGCCGATCCGGGCGAGCATCCGCAGGGCGGCCTCGTTGGCGCCGCCGTGGAGGGGGCCGTAGAGCGCCGCGACCCCGGCGGCGACCGCCGAGTAGGGGTCGACCTGGGTGGAGCCGACCGAGCGCACGGCGCTGGTGGAGGCGTTCTGTTCGTGGTCGGCGTGGAGGATGAAGAGCACGTCAAGCGCCCGCTCCAGGCGAGGATCGGGCTCGTATTTGAGCTCGGTCATCTTGTACATCATCCCGAGGAAGTTCCCCGCGTAGGAGAGGTCGTTGTCGGGATAGACGTAGGGCTGGCCCATGTTGTGGCGGAAGGCGAACGCGGCCAGCGTCGGCATCTTCGCCAGCAGGCGGATGATCTGGATCGCGCGGACACGCTCCTCGCGGATCTTGTTGGCGTCCGGGTAGAAGGTCGAGAGGGCGCCGACGGAGGCGACGAGCATGCCCATCGGGTTGGCGTCGTAGCGGAAGCCCTCCATGAAGTCCTTGACGTTCTTGTGCACGAACGTGTGAATCGTGATCTCGTCGACCCAATCGGTCAGCTGAGTCTGAGTTGGAAGCTTGCCGTTGATGAGCAGGTAGGCGACCTCCAGGTAGCTCGAGTGCTCGCAGAGCTGCTCGATCGGATAGCCGCGGTGTTGGAGGACTCCGGCCTCGCCATCGACGTAGGTGATCGCGCTGCGACACGAAGCGGTGTTCGTGAAAGCCGGGTCGTAGGCCATCAGGCCGAAGTCGGACTCGTCGTTCTTGATCTGCCTGAGATCCATCGCGCGCACCGTGCCGTCCTCGATCGGCAGCTCGTAGGTCTGACCGGTGCGGTTATCCGTCACGCTGAGCGTCTCCCGCGAGCCGGCGCCGTTGTCCGCTGATGATCCCTGGCCTTGCGCCTGAGTCTCGGG